>CAZBQE010000001.1:0-2182 GCA_964494005.1 uncultured Candidatus Peribacteria bacterium
CAAAATTTTGAACATAAAAATTTATTCATTCTTCCAACCAAAACCACTGAAGCGTATTTTTGGGGAAGAAAGGACAAAATTTCGAGGACTTTTTTTGATAGATAATTTTGATTGAACAAAAATTACAAAAATATATTGTTTCCGTTTCTTGAATAACTACAAAAACTATTAGCCCTTGAATTTATTTTGAGGTTTTAATTTAACTAATAGACAGCCTTCTGTCTCAAGCCTTCTGCCTCAAATTATTTTTAATCCGTTAATTATATATAGTAATGAATTATATCCCTTCCGACGAAATACTTAAAAAATATGCCGATGTTCTGGTCAAATTCGCACTTCGATCAGGAAAGTGAGCAAACAAGGGCGAGACGATTTTTATCCAGATTCCTGAATGTGCAAAACCCTTTTATCTGCCATTACAAAAAGCAGTGCTCGAAGTGGGCGCGCATCCGATCATGGAATACCTACCTGATGGCGTAGCAAAACATTTTTTCGATCATGCGAATGATGATCAGATTGTGTATTATCCAAGCGAATTTTTTCACGGCAAAGTAGAGCAGATGACACACGTGATTTCCGTTATTGCCGAAGCAGACAAACATGAACTCAAAGAGGTCGATCCCAAAAAATTAGCTGCAAGGATGGCGTCACGTAGACCCTATAAGGAGAAACGCATGAAAAAAGAATTAGATGGAAAAATGACGCGAACATTAGGATTGTACGGCACCGAAGCAATGGCGCAAGAAGCGGGGATGTCCATTGAAGAATATCGGAATGAAATTATTAGAGCATGTTATTTGGACAAAGAAGATCCTATCGCTGAACGAAGAAAAGTGATTACCTCTATCGAAGAGATCAAACAGAAACTTGATGCTTTGCATATAGAACGAGTGCACGTCGAGGGAGAAGATACAAATATCAAAATAAAAATCTGATCCAATAGACAACGGTTGGGATGATCATGACGCAATATTCCTTCTTTCGAGATTTTCACGTCGCCTGATTGGAGGGGGACAGAAGGACGGATGAGATTCAATCAACCATTATACAGGTATGGACAGGTCATCAAGGATGTATATCTAAAATTTGAAAAAGGTGTTATCGTAGAATTCGATGCATCAGAAAATAAAGAACTTCTCGCAGAGATGATCAAGATCGAGAATGCGAACAAAGTCGGAGAATTCTCTTTGACGGACGGTAGACATTCTCGCATCACCAAATTTATGGGAGAGACTTTGTATGATGAGAATATGTGAGGCCCCGAAGGCAATACCCACATCGCTATTTGATCTGCGTATAACGAAACTTTCGTCGGCGATGCAAGCAAACTTACCGAAAAAGATTTGGACGACTTGTGATTCAATCAGAGTGCTGAACATACGGATATCGTTTCCACCAAACGCAGAAAAGTTACGGCAACATTGGCTGATGGTTCAACGAAGGTCATCTACGAAAACGGCCAATTTACTGTGTAGAGTGCAGAGTTTAGAGTGCAGAGTTCAGAGTATAAAGTGCAGAATGTAGAGTTAATTGGTAAAGTCTTGAAAATAAGCTTATATTTACTATATATCTATCATACAATATTTTAACATTTCGTCATTTTAACATTTCAGCATTTTAGTATGGCAAGCAGAACAAACAAACAGGGTATTGCGAAGAAAAAAGCGCAACAACAAAAACAGGCTGCAAGGACCAAGGGAGCCAAGAGATTCGATTATCCCAAAAGAAAATTGAGTATCGAAGAAGCAAAAGAGTATGGTGTAGTAGGTGTAGTTACCAATCTCAAAGGTAATGACTATAACCGATTTCTCAGAGGAAGAAAAATCTGTCGAGAAACAAGATTGAGAACAGATCCAGACGGATATAGATTTATCAAAACCCCATCTGGTGGATCAGAAGTCGTTGATGCGCCACAATCAGGATGGACGAGAGGTAGACTTAGAAAGTCGATGGCAGTAAAACGTTAATAAGCTTCGCGTAATTTGCTCACTGCGTTCGCATATATTAATAGATTAATTACGCCCGATAGGGCAAATTACATCATGAATATGAGTCTAAGTATAAAAAGTAATCTATGTGTAAGTAAGTCTACCGATCTTCGGTAGTCTTTTTTTGATTTATCGTTCTTCAAAAATATTTTCTATTTTTGATTGAATGATGTATCGAAATCGTTTCAGATTTT
>CAZBQE010000001.1:2282-8115 GCA_964494005.1 uncultured Candidatus Peribacteria bacterium
GATTTATCGAAAACTGTTTAGATTTGAGATTTATCGAAATCGTTTCAGATTTTGATTTATCGAAAACTGTTTAGATTTGAGATTTATCGAAATCGTTTCAGATTTTGACAATTTTTTTTTTTTCGTTACAATAGAGAGGAATTATTTATTCGATAATATCTTTATGCCACTCGCTCCAGAAAATCAGTTTCAGAAAACATATAAGAATGAGCTTTTTGCTACGCTTATAGAAAAGTGAGTATTTTATGTTATCAAAAAAAAATTTCTCTCGATACCGCTGTATATCAGGATGGTGTGATTTTCTCTTTTTGTTTTTGTGTTGTGACGAGGTTTATGAGCTGATGTATTTTTTTCACTCTATATAAAAAATATCGTCAATCATGTATTTTTGATTTCACTTATTTGAGCGATATTGTCATTGAGCAAAATGTTTTTTTCTATTCCTGTAGGAGAAGTAAATAATCATGCCAATCTCAAGTCAGTAATGTTTTTGAGTAAATTTGTCTATGTAATTATGGGTATTATCTATGTGTTGGCAGGTATATATAGTTCTGTAGTTTTGTTAGTTTTGGCAGTATTGCTCAATGGTTTTGCTACAGCTTCATTATTTACAACGTATCAAACTTTTATTCGTAAAAATACGAGATGAGGGGAAAGAGGTAGATCATTCGGATTATATTTTTCAAGTATCAATCTTGCTTACATTGTTGGTGCAGCTATTAGTGCATATTTGGTCACCAAAGTAGATCTCCCGCATTTATTTATTTTTATTCCTATTTTTGCATTATTATCTTTGTTGACCGACAAAAAACTTCCAAATCTGGGTAAGAAAAAGATCAAAGAATTTTTGGCAGGAAAAACATTCACGCAAAGATTCATTTATGAAGTGTTTTCTTTTCGCCCTATCAAAAAAGTCTTAGTAAAACTCAAGACTTATTCTGGCAGAATGTATTATGCGTTAGTATTTGAAGTGCTATTTAATCTTCTCAATTACATATGATTTATTTTTATCCCTATCGTATCCGTAGCGAATAATTTGACTTTATCTCAAGTGGCTATTGTTTTTGGAGTAATGAGATTACCCTATCTGATAGATTTCTTTACTTGAGATATCGCAGAAAATGGTAGCAAGAGAAAGTTTCTCTTCGTAATGTTATTTTTTCTTTCTCTATTATATCTGTTGCTTTGATTCAATGAAGGATTCCGAAATATTATGGTGATTACTTTTGGTATTTCACTGGGACTTTCACTGATGCGTCCTGTAATTTCTGCTTATATTTCTGACTGTACAAGACCAGAAGATGAAGGAACAATTACCGGTGTAGGTGAGTTTGTAGGAAAAATAGGAGAGATTGTGGGAGTGTTGTGATTTGGATTACTTTCAGCATTCTTCAGTTTACAGACATCATTCATCGTTATAGGAATATTCGTGATGCTACTTGCTATCTTGGGTATCATCAAGAGATTCCGGTTCTTTAAGTATGACGGCTAATTATTTTTTAATCGTAAAAATTCCCACACCATCATATCAAAATTTTTCTTGTGGTTTGACGTCTTTTTGTAAACCAAGATCGTTCAGATGAATATTTTTTCATCAGTTATGAAGTATAAGATCTATATTGGACATTTGAGATGAGTCTTTAATCATTCATAATCCTATTCCGCGATTATGTTTATTTTGTTGTACTCGATCTTTTTTTCTTCATGGATTATCAAAATGCGTTTTTATAATAGTGTCAGATAATCCAGATCAAGAATCCAATATCGTAAATTTTAGAGTTATTGTTTTTTTATCATTATTTTTTATGGTATGAAGCTGAATAGTTAGATCATCAGCATGGTCTATACTGTTTTTGATAATTTCTTTTATAAGAGTATCTACCAATTGAAAATCATTAAAAATATTTTTGATTAAAATATCTGATATCTGATCAGTAATATTGTCATATAATTCTTGTCTCTCTTTATACGTAAATTTAGTGAAATCTAATTGCCACGAATGTTTGGTAGTCTCTTCATTAAGAGTATCAAAAATTTCCTCCTTGTTGGGGGTAGGTTCGTTCTTAATATTTTCTGGCGTTTGTGGTGTATTAATCATTCATTCTATTCATATAAAATTTCTCGGCCTTCCAATTTTTTATCAGTTAGGATATAGACAGCACCGCTATTACAATGTGCTTTTTCTACCTGATTTCCTTTGGCATCCAGAATGTTGATTATTTTCAATTCGCCCATCTCTGTAGGACTTAAAAATTTGATTTTCATTCCTGGAGTGATGACTTCTTTGGGCTCGATATGAAAATATTTTTTACAATCTTTTTCTATAAATTCGTCAGAAAACATACCAAAATAATTTCTATTGAAAAGAGGACCAGCCGAATTCAAAGTCGTAGAGCCGACTGGAGTTTCGCCTTCCGGAAAATCTTTCAATTGATTAAAGAGAAATCCATCTCGATATTCTCTATGAGGTATGACATTCACCAGATTCGCTATTTTCTCATCTATTTTTTTCTTCGCCACAATTGCATCACGGACATGTTTATATGCTTTCACAACTGCTCACACATAAAATTCAGATTTGCTTCTTCATTCAATTTTGATCGCGTCGACATAAGGCAATATTTCTTTCAATTTATCTATCGTGCACAAATCTTTGGACGACAAAATATGACTTCCTTCTTCATCGCCTTCGAGCTGAAATAACTTTCCGGGCCTGCGTTCTTCTTCGAGCCAAACTTTGTATTTAAACCTGCACGCGTGCGAACATTCTCATTTATTTCCCGGCCTTCCTGACATATAATCTCATAACAAACAACGTCATGAATAACTCATGCACATCGCACCATGGACAAAAATTTCAATTTCTATTCCTGGCACTTTCTCACGGATTTCCTTAATTTCTTCAATATTCAATTCTCTCGCGAAGATGATTCTTTTCACGCCCATATCTTTCCAAAATTTCACCGCAGCTCGATTCATGGTCGAACTCTGCGTACTTAGATGTAGTGGCGTATCTGGTAAATATTTTCTGATAATATGGAAGGTTCCCGGATCGGAGAAAATGATGGCGTCGGCGCCAACATCCGCAATCTGTTTTACGGTCTGTTCAAAAATTTTGATATCATTATTTCTCGGAAAGATGTTCATAGTAAGTAATGCTTTGCTACCGTTTTTGTGGAGATCGTCGACGGTTTTTTTGAGATCATCAAAATTATAAATTTTATTCTGTCTCATTCTTAACGAAGTAAACGGTACACCGACATACACTTCTTCGGCTCCGTAATGGCTCGCGACCATGGCTTTTTCGTATGATCACCCGGGTGCGACTATTGTTGGTTTCATAGATTTCATGTAAAAATAAAAATCATATATATTCTTATATTCATGTTGTAATGAGCTTCGTGTAATTTGTTCGTTATTGCTCACATAATTGGTAATTGTAATGAATTACGCGCGAAGCGCAAATTACATCCAAAGGATACATTACGAACGAAGTTCATATTACTAATTAGTTTTCAATTGTAAAGAAAAACTGACCTACGGATGCGCAAGTCAGTATCAGATTTTTTTTTGTTTCTGTAATGTTTTATTAATTTTTTTACGTGTCCAATTTTGTAATTCCTTGATAAGAGTAAAAAAGAATCGAAAGGTAATCACAACAACAACAAGTCCCATAAAAATTAATTGTCCACGCGAAGAAAATGTATATCCTATAGTCGCATAAATAACCAAAATACATAAATACACAAAGAGGATAAGAAATATAGGAATACATATATCAAATATTGTTCTTCGTATTTTTACAAGTTTTCTTTTTCTTTTCATATATTTTCTTTTATTTTTATATATAATATATTTTTTATGTGCAAAGTCAATTTATTCAAGTTCTTCCACTTCTCTCAATATTTTTTTGATACGATAGATATTAAATCTATATAAAATTTTGAATATTATCATGGCTATACCTGTCATAATCCAGAATTCTATTCTTATAAATCCATACAACAACAAAAACATCAATGCTATGACAGATACTTTGACACCAGGTACATTGTATATATTGTTGATTTCTCCGAGTACATAATCACAGATTCCCATATTTACTTTGCTATTATCTTCTATTGTTTGATTGATAAGCTGTGTTTTGTAGATACTGATTTTGTCTAGAAATTTAGGATTTTCTTCTCAGGTTTTGATAGTAATATTTTTGGTAATATCTATCACATCTCACCATTTGGTAGCGAAAAAGTTTTGTGTAGCATCTTTGATGTTTTTGACTTCTTCTATTCCTACTTTAAATGGTGTAGTAACAGTATCTATAACGCTATTTGAAGCTTCAGAAAGATATTCACAACTAAAAGGAAATTTTTCATAATATCCTACAATAAAACAACTGTACGCTATCGTAACAAATACGGTAAACATATATCCTCAAGCATTGAAGTATCCTTGTGAGCTGAAGTAGGTTTTGTCATGTGATTCTCCTTGTAAAAATCGTGCGACATAGACAATCCCACTATTGAAAATAAGGAGAGATGCTAACAATCGTAAGTGATCATATCCAATAAAAAAAGACTGGATGATGGTAATTGCTAACATAATAACTAAGAGATATTTGATGGGTAATTTGCGTACTTGGAGATAGAAAAAATGAAAGAAGAGAAAAAAAAGCATTACAAAGATCATAGATCTGAGTATCAAAAATTGTCCAAAGAGCGTATAAAAAATTAATCCATATGCTATCAAGGAGAGTCAGAGAAAAATCCATGTTTTAGGCAAGCGAAGTTTTTTTTTCGTGGCTGTGATAGGAGATGTACTATCTATAGATAATGAAGATTTCTTCATCTAATTAAAAAATAAGGGTAATAAAATATTTAATTTTCCATGCAAACAATCGGAATGCGATAATCATAGCAGGGAAAAAAGGAATTATTTTTAATGACGAATTACTAATGACGAATGATGAATTATGAAATATTTTTTGAAATATGTATTGTAATCAAGCTCGGAACAGTCAAATGATGCTACTCATCAGGATATAGATGATAAGAGTTTTGATAATCATGGATCCGGAAAAAAGTATATTTTGAAAGGAGAGTATGAGGGGGAGATAGAGGCCGACAATAAATCAGAGATAGATATCTCCCTCACCAAACCCTTCGCCTTTTTGTTTGAATCTCATTTTTACATATATTTTGGCGAAAAGATAGATTGCCAAGAATATTCAAGTGTAGAGTAGTGTAGAAAAGAGTGCATTCCAAAGATTACTGTTGGGAAGAACGATATTTCATATAATACCCAATCAAACAAGTAGATATCGTGTACTCATATGAAGTTCGTACGTTTTGATATCATAAATCAGGAGCAATAAAAACGCTCGATTCGTCAAAGTTCGGAAAATCGTGATACCTCGTCAGAATTCTTGGGTGACGAGATATGTTCACAAAAAAATTCCTGCTGACAGGATTTCCAGGATTGGATAGATCCACGATATTTTGGCTCCACAATATCGACATCTTCATCCTTGGAAGAGATAGCTGAAAAGTGGAATCAGATCTTTTGCTCCGAGTGTATGATGGCAATGTGGACATTCTGAACGTCAGAAAAAAAATCCGCGAAGTTTTGTTCGCGTTATATCATCAGCGAATCTCGTCAGGATAACAGAGCCGAGCGATCCGAAGAGGAGTCAGAGTATGATCATTAGTAGTCGCATAGATTTCTTATAATCGGTAAACGGTAGAGAGTATAGTAGAGATAGATAAAAAATCAAGCAGTTTCCACCCGGGTGGTTTTTTAGGTTATTTCAGCTATAGAGCTATTTTAGTTACTACTG
>CAZBQE010000001.1:8125-60621 GCA_964494005.1 uncultured Candidatus Peribacteria bacterium
CAAGATCCGGAGAAAACCGAAGAAGCTACTCCAAAGCGAAAACAGGAGGCTCGTAAAAAAGGACAGGCCCCCCGAAGCACGGAATTAAATTCTGTAGTAGTCTTATTAGCCCTTTTTGTAATCTTGAATTTTCTGGGCAAGTGCATATACAATAAATACCTTATTTTATAGTTATTTCAAACAATGGCGAACGCTTATCAGCACCAGGAAGTAGAAGCGAAACGGGAGAAATTCCGAGAAGAAAATAAATGCTTCGCAGCCACACTAGATCCTAATAAACCCAATTATAGTATTGTCATCCCACCTCCGAACGTCACCGGAATGCTCCACATGGGACATGTCTTGAATAATAGTATTCAGGATGTTTTGGTGAGACGAAAAAGGATGAGTGGTTACAATACACTTTGGATGCCAGGAACCGATCATGCAGGTATTGCTACCCAAAATAAGGTAGAGAGAAAACTTGCTGATGAAGGAAAAACAAAAGAGGATTTGGGAAGAGAAGAATTTATCAAGCAGACTTGGGAACGAAAAGAAAAACACGGAGGAATCATAACTTCCCAACTGAGAAAACTCGGAGCTTCTCTTGATCGAGATAGAGAAAGATTTACGATGGACGAAGGACTTTCCCATGCTGTCAAAGAGATTTTCATCAAACTCTACAATGATAATCTGATTTACCAAGGAGAATATATGGTCAATCGATGTCCTAGGTGTGGAACAGCATTAGCAGACGATGAAGTGGAACACGAAGACGAAGAAGGATTTTTTCGAGAAATAAAATATCCCATCGTAGGGACTAATGATTTTGTCACTTTGGCAACAACGAGACCAGAAACGATGCTTGGGGATACCGGTATTGCAGTCAATCCAAACGATCCAAGATATAAAGATTTAGTTGGTAAAAAAGTTTTATTACCATTAGTAAACAAAGAAATTCCAGTAGTAGCAGACGAATATGTAGATATGGAATTCTGAACCGGAGTGGTAAAAATGACGCCAGCGCATGATCCAAATGATTATGAAGTAGGAAAAAGAACAGGACTTGTAATTCTCAATATCTTCACTTCTGACGGAAAGATCAACGAAAATGGAGGTCAATATGCAGGAATGGATAGATTCGAAGCAAGAAAAAAGATTGTAGAAGATTTGAAAGCAGGATGATTTTTATGAACTATCAAAAAACATACACATGCGGTTGGACATTGTTATAGATGTTCAACTATCGTCGAGCCAAGAATTTCCAAACAACGATTTGTTAAAATGGCGCCATTGGCACAACCCGCTATCGAAGTAGTAAAAAGCGGTAAGATTACTATTCAACCAAAGAGATGGGAAAAAGTATATTATCATCGATTAGAAAATATCAGAGATCGATGTATCTCAAGGCAGATTCGACGAGGACATAGAATCCCGGCTCGATACGGACCAGATAATCAAGTGTTTGTTGCTCATGATGAGACCGAAGCGCAAGCGCAGGCCGATAAGCATTATGGTAAGACTGTAGAATTAAATCAGGAACAGGATGTATTAGATACACGATTCAGCTCTGCATTACGGCCATTTTCAACGATGGGTCGACCGGAAAAAATCAAAGAACTTGAAATGTTCTATCCGACAAATGTATTAGTCACCGCAGCGGATATTATTTTTTTCCGGGTAGCGAGAATGATTATGATGGGTATGTACGAGATGAAAGAGATCCCGTTTCACGATGTATTTCTTCACGGAATTGTGAGAGATGAGCAAGGCAGGAAGATGTCCAAATCCCTAGGTAATTCTCCTGATCCATTAGATTTGATTAAGGATTACGGAGCAGACGCCATCAGATTTACAATGATCTACAATACCTCTCAAGGACAGGATGTTCACTTCTCTGATAAGCTTTTGGAGATGGGAAGAAACTTCGCCAACAAAGTTCGAAATGCAAGCAATTTCGTACTCATGAACTTGGAAGGATTTGATCATACGCAAGTAAATCCAGCTGAATTGAAAATTGAGCTTGTAGACAATCGAATATATTCTAGACTCTATTCCACGATCCAAACCGTCAATGAAAAATTAGACAAATATATTCTCGATGAAGCTGCCAAAACCGTTTATGAATTTATCAAATGAGACTTCTGTGATTGGTATGTAGAGATGGCAAAAGTTAGATTGTACAACAACGAAGATGAACAAAGCAAAAATACTGCACAATATATTTTACGAGATGTCCTTGAACAATCATTGAGATTACTTCATCCATTTATGCCGTTTGTGACTGAGGAATGTCGACAACAACTCGGTACCAGCAAGAAGACAATTATGCTCGAAGACTATCCAAAACTCGACGCAAAAAAGATTTCCGCAGATATCGAATCGGCTATGAATTATATCCAGGAAATTACGATCTCTATCAGAAATATTAGAGCTGAAGCCAATGTTTCGCCAGCGAAAAATGTTACTGCGTTAGTCAAATCAGTAGATAAAAATGAATTAAAAATTATCGAAGAAAACAAATGATTTATCATGAAACTTGCAAAACTTGATACGCTTGAGTATGCAAAAGATATAACTAAACCTGATTTAGCAGGATTTAGAGTGGTATGAAAATCGGAGATCTATATCCCGTTGGCAGGATTGCTCGATGTCGAAGCAGAATCCAAAAAAATAAATGATCAGATAGAAAAACTTGAACAATGACTTACTTCATGCAAAAGAAAATTAGCAGATGAGACCTTTATTTCCAAGGCACCAGCACAAGTCATCGAAAGAGAAAAAAATAATGAAGCAGATTATCTCGACAAGATAGAAAAATTAAAAAAGAATTTGGAATTACTTAAACAATAATGGAGAATTGAGAATGGAAAATTGAAAAATTAATCTTTCCATCTTTCAATCTTTCCATTCTTTCAATCTTTCAATCATTCTTGTATGAAAAGTCTTTATCAATCTCAGCTTCGAAAGGATATCCAGCACGAAATCTATCGTAAACCGATGTTTACGGTGGAGCTTTTTGGTAAAAAATATTTCTGATCTATCAAAGAAAAAAAAATCTGACCCTTCAATTTGAGTCGATATCAGATCATGGGGATCGAACTTCCCGACGACGAAAAATATGTCCAAAAAGAAATAACACACCTCAAAAAAACATTCAGAAAAAAATGAATATTTCTGCAATTAGGAATCATCAACGAGATCGTTTGTTTCGAGAATAGTATGAAAAGATGATCTGAATTTGATCAGGATATGTATGATTTTAGACTAGGACTACAAAACATACTTCATCGTAATTACGGCTTCAAAACTGCTTTCCGTGAGAATATGCCGACTGCCACTATTGTTTATGACACCACAAAATCTGACGAAGATTTACTCAAAGATATGAACGAAAGCTGTCGCAAACGTACCAAAAAAGCCATCGCTTGATGAATGCAGTATCGCATCATCGACAAAAAAGATTACGAAACATTTTTTGCTAAACGACAAAAAACCGCAGATAGTAAGGGTTTCAACACGATTTCCAAAAAACAGTACGAGTGACTTGTAAAATATATCGAACAAGGAAAATGAATGTTGATCGGCGCATTTCTCGACGACGAAATGATCGCAGGGACAATTTGTTTATTCACGGACAAAATGATTTACTGTCCGTACGGATTTTTTGATAGAAAATTTAGCAATATCTGAGTCCAACATTTTCTCAAGTTCAAGCTCTTTTCACGAGCGAGAGACAACGGATTCACTTCAGTCGATACCGGTGGAGGAGCACCGACAGGATTTCCTAAACACGAACTCGCAAGTGTTAGCACATTCAAAGAATCGCTCGGCGGAACCAAAAGTGAACTTTACGGAAGTTACGACATAGTCTTACATAGCTTTCTTTACTGGGCAATTAAATTGCGGTACAAGCTAAAGGGGTAAACACACCGGGTGAGGTGGTCACCAAAGTTGCGAAAAAAGCTGAATTACACAGATTTCCACCCGGGTGGATATTTTTTTTTACATTTGTCAACTTAAAATAGCGATAAGGAAGGTATATTTTATGCTTTTGGATGTATTCTGTCTATAATAGTACTGTGAGCTTTTATTTAGTATCAATCGATGGAAAAAGAAAAACTTCAACAGAACTCACAGGAAATTAATCCGAATGTTGTAGGTTCATCAGAATCTAATTTTTCCGATACCAAAAATTTAAATCTCAATGATTTGGAAAATCAAGCACCACAGGAAAGTCTTATTTCCCAGCTTAATGCGGAAGAATCAAAAGTGATTCCTGTAGATGATGTAAAGATAGAAAACCTTGGACTTCAAACCAAAGAAATTCAGGAAGCTAAAGGAGAAAAAGTTGTACTCGGAGAAAGCGGCGCTATTGGAGGAATTACGAGATCCAGATATCATAACAATTATCGAAGATTATTCTTGATTTCATTTTTTGTTATTCTCGTGAGCGGAATCGCTTCTGTTGCACTTCGTCTGTATAGCCGTTATATTTATTTCGCAGCGCAGCCGATTGTCGATGAAACCTATCAGACTTATATAGATACCTACAAACAAGGACAACAATTTATAGATAAAACTTTGAATCTGACGAATTATCAACAATATCGTTCCTTATCGCTGACTCAGGAAAATATCGACACGGTGATGGCGGACAAAAGTTTGAGTTATATTCAAAAAAAAGATATTTTACAACAGGCACTTAATTGATTTTCAGAGGGATTTATAGAAAAATCACAACAATTGAGTACCATCAAAGAAAGTATTTCCAAATACGGATTTTTTTCAGAAGAGCTCTATAATTTACTTGAAAACGAGAGTTATTCAACCTCAATAAAAAAATATCTTCTTTCGTTGGAAATTATCAAATTCAGTAGTGCGATCAAGGTGTTTAGTTATTTAGACACGTTTGTTTCCAGTTTAGCAAATGCGCTTAGCGTGCCGACTTCTACAGTACAATCATTGATGGAGACTTTTGCTAACAGAGGAGAGAAGGATATTCTTGTCTATTTAAATAACTGTTATCTCAATCCATATGAAATCGATTATGACTGTAATATGGTCGGCGATTTCGATAGATATTATGACTTGGTCGATAAAAAAGAACCGAGACCGGATACTAATTTTTTTAAGAAGATGATGTACTACGTAGATAATAAATTGGAGCAGACCGATTTACCGAGTTTCTCCATTACCTTCAAAAGATACGATCCGACACAGAAAGAAATCAGTTTTACTGTCGACGTAAATACTTTCAAGCAGGATGAGATTGCGTTGATCAAACAATGAATCATCAATCCGCACATCTTTATTCTCAGTAATCTTCTAAATTTAATTAAACAGAGCGTATTCGTTGTTTCTGAAAATATCGATGCAAAGTCCATCAAGATAGAACCGAAAGTAATCAAGATAGGAAGTTCAGTCTTTAATGTAAATAATTCGACATTGGATTTTGTATTGCCGATACAGAAATGATCGGAAAGAGAGATTAGCGATTATATAGATCCGATTTTTACTTCTTCAGAGGAATAGGAAATGGTAGAACAAATACCACAGACTACACCAGCACAAACACAACAGCATATACCTGTGCAAATGCAAGTACAACCAAAAAGTCAGAAGGTTATGAAAGTAGATCTGCAGCAGATAAAATCTTTTCTCGATGTTGCAAAAAAATATCTCGGAAGTGTATATAATTTTTTCAAAGATAACAAAAACAATAGCAAAGTGATGCTTTTTTTGGCAATAATTACATTTGGTATCGCGGTGTATTTCGGTATTCAGCTGTATAATAATATCATGTATCTTAAACACAAGACGCCAGAACTTGCTGCGATCAAAAGTTATGATGTTCGTGAGTTGCAGGATAATGAATTAACAAAAGATATTATCAAGACTTCAAATGTTTTGAGTGATCTTTTGGAAGAGGATGCATTGATTGGATGAGAAACAGAAAAATATACTGATTACTTACAATCACTCCAGATACCATACACGTATCTTCTTCAATATATCTATCTCCCTTCTCTCAACGTATGGAAAGAAAAATATACCAACAAGATCGATACCAATTTGATTGGATTGAATTTCTTGGAAAAGAATCCGTACAATGATATTACTTTGTTGCAGAGGCGAGGGGATTTTTTCAAAAATTTATGAGACAATAATGAATACAATGATGTACTTGATATGCAGATTGGCGATTTCGTGGAAGATGAACAAGGATTTTTTAGTATGCCGATCACGGTCTCTTTTCAGGCAAATTCGAAACGTGCATTTCTTTTGCTCTCTGATAAACTTTCTATAATGTCAAATAAGGAAAATATTTCATTGATCAATGAATTCTTCTATTATCTTTGGAATGAAATCAAGCAAGACAAGGAAGAAGCCATCAAAAATTTGGAAGAGGA
The DNA here is from genome assembly GCA_964494005.1 of uncultured Candidatus Peribacteria bacterium. GTDB lineage: Bacteria > Patescibacteriota > Gracilibacteria > Absconditabacterales > Absconditicoccaceae > CAJBLF01. The sequence continues at coordinate 14,518 of CAZBQE010000001.1, forward strand.
ATACACAGAGGAGTTTGGAACTGGTGAAATAATCAATCAAGATAAAGTAATTGGCTATCATTTGTACAATTGGATTTTTAATGATGGTAAGAATACACTTATCGACGATACTATCATAGACAGGACTATCAAGAGCATTATCTCCTGTAGCAATGAAACCGATGAAGTGTGTTATTACAAATTTAGGGAAAGATATAGAAATATTCCGAGTTTCGGATATCTGATCGGAACAGATTTTGGTAGCAATGGCGCAGAAAATCTCAAAAAATTTGTACAACAACTTACACCAATTTTCTCTATCAAGACATTTGAATTCGATAAGATAAAAGCGCCTACGCTTTCCAACGTAAGCAATAGTAATTACAAAGGGACCGTTACTATTATTGTATACGGAAGAAGTGCTTCTGCTGAAGAAGTGAAAGAGATTGCATGAGCGTTAGGAAATAAATGTTTATGAGAAGATAAAGCGTTAACGATACAAGATTGACTTAATCTTATCCAATCAGCTATTGTGAGATTATCTGATCTTAGTAAAGTAGATAAAAGCTATGGTGATAATCTCTGGGAACTGAAGGAAATTATAGAGGAACTAGATAGTACATATCCAGATCTCAGCAATTACAAAAAAACTATAAAGCTGTTTGAGCTTTATAGAATGCTTTCTGACGCAGGACTCTGTAAATAACCTAACAATTAACAGTGAATAACGAACAATGTATGAATTTTTTTTATATTTTTCTATAGTTGTTAGTTATTAGTTGTAAGTTGTTAGCTGGAAAGGTTGTGCCATACTTGATCAATATCTTCATCTTCTTCGAGCGCATCCAATGGTCTATAGAGTTTTTGGGTGTTTTCTTCGTTCAATTTTACCGTGTTTTCAGGGAAGAATTGGATATCCGCTTCCGTAGTGTGATAGTTTTTTAGTCATTCTTGTACTATTGCGAAATTTTTTTTATCACAATAAATTATTACAGAATTCTCTTCCATTTCGATATCGCTGATCGGAAGTTCCATAGCATATTCTTCGAATTTCTCTGTATTCAACGGTAGGACTTTTTCTACTGTTTTTCCTTTGTCTTGTATTGTTTCTGAAATTCCATCGATAACAAATACTCCTTGTTCTTTGAATTGCCGAGCAACAGATCCAATAGCTCCCATCGTTCAGCCGTTTTTTTGTATGATATTTTTGATGCTTGTTGAACTTCTGTTGGTATTCGAAGTTAGTGCTTTGATCAATAACGCGACACCTTCCGGTCCGTATCCTTCGTAAAAAATCTCTTCCAATTGTTCGCCCTCAAGCTGTCCAGAACCTTTCAAAATAGCTTTTTCTACAACATCTTTGGGAAGGTTATATTGCTTAGCTTTACTTAAAGCTAGCTCAAGTGATGGATTCATACTTGCATCAGCTCATTTTCTTGCAGCGATTTGGATAATCTTACCTACTTTTGCGTAGGCTTGTGATTTCTTCGCATCTCATGATGCTTTTCTCGCTGCGATACTATGCCATCTTCCCATGGGTGTATAAACTTAATAGTTAAAATTACTTGCTTATAAGTGATCAGAATGATTCGTAGAATTCGTCTATCAGATGAAGTATTTTTTCGTTGTCTTGTAGTTTATGTATTATTCCATTGATTCTATCGGTATATTCTTTTGAGAGTCAGAGTTCTGTCTGGAATTCCCTTCTCGATATATCATTCGGTCCAGAGATCGTCTCTTGTTTGATTATTGCATACCATTTGTCTAAACTTTCTTTTCTAATGTTTGTTATCTTCTCATATGGAATGTCATCAAAAAACTTTATGTATTCATCTCGATTCTTTACTTTAGGATAGAGATATTGATCTTCCAATAATTTAAGTGCCATTATGAAATCTTCGTCTCCACCAGGTATATATATTCATCTAGAGACATAAAACTCGTCTCTTATATGATCCACAAGAGAATGAAAATGAAGTCATTTATCAAAACATGTAGTAAGTGATTTTATAGTATTTAAACTAACATTTTGTATGTGCGTACTTTCTCTAGGTATATCTTTGTCAAAATATCTTATGTCTGGGAGAAGTGTTCATAAGATGAATTCTTTTTTGTCGCAATCGATGAAACGCTCTTCGTATATTTTATCAGTCAGTATCATATGCGTTATAGGTGTTGCCATTACGTAGGACTAATAGGTAAATTTATTTGTTCTCGATAACTTTTTTGATGTCTTGAAGCTTATATCATTTTCTCATTAATTTCTGAATACTATCAAATCCATCTACTCATCTTTTTTTGTATGCTGCGATTTCTTTTTTGATTTTTTGTTCTATACCTCATTGCATATCTGTTTTATATTCTTTGGTTGCTTGTCTGATGATATCTTCAGGAACGCCTTTTTGTCTGAGCTTTTGGATAATTCTGATGGCTGGTTTTCCTTTATTGATAATTTCACTTCTGAGATAACTTTCAGTGAATATTTCATCGTTCACAAAGTTTTTTTTCTTTAATTCATTGATAGTTCGATCCACATCGCTGGTTGGATATCATTTCATATACAACTGAATCCTCAACTCTTTTTCAGTCTTTGGGAAACGGTTGATATACTTAAGGGCGTAGTCGAAACACTGCATAATTTTAAAACAAGAAATGAATGATAATGGTAAATTGTCCTTTGGACGTGTATTCGGACTTCGTCCGTAATTAGCATTTCGTGCGTAATTTTTTTGTAATTACCAATTATGCGAAGCTTATTAACGTTTTAGTGCAAAATTAATATTCGCTTCATTATTGGTAAATAAAGCTATCACATCGCCTTCAGGATTTTCTGTAGATATGAATTCGGAGATCAATGCTTCATTCTTGAAAAATTCTTCGAATTCGTTCAGAATATTTTTTAGATATTCATTACTAGCAGAATAGAGTGCTTTTACTTTGTCATCTACATTGTAGTCGGCCTCTTTTCTCATTTGATTCAAAAATCTGGAAATTTCACGTGCGATACCTTCTCTTTCGAGTTCCGGGGTGAGTTCAAGATCCAATTTCGCGATGATGTTTTGATCGACAGCCATATTATCTCCTTCTAGTCCTTCATAAGCAATTTCGTATTCATTAGCTTCGAGCGTCCATTCGTTACCATCGTTGTCAAAGATAATTACTTTTCCTTCGACAGCGTCTTTGATGTTTCCTTGTTTTCCATACTGGATAATTTTCCCTGTATCTTTGCCGAATTTTGCACTCAATTGCGATCCTATCGGTTTGAATATTTTGCTGATTTTCATAGAATCGTCCATTTCTTCAATCTTTTTTATATTCACTTCTTCTTTGATGATTTCGCTGTATTTCTTCAGGAGATCTTGTGCTGATGTAGTCATTGATATTCCGAAAAACAATAAAAAAATAGCGACCATATATATAGTAATGTTGTCGAAAAAAGCAACCGGAGTTTTTTATGTATTGAAAATATATAGAGAAAAATTAGGATAATTTTGTAGAGACGCGATTCATCGCGTGTAAAAAATGAGACGCCACGTGTCCACGAAGGTGGGTAAATGGACGTCTCTACGTTAAAAATTTACCTCGTAATTTACCTATGCAAATCAATATGATCGCCGCTATGGCGTCCAACAGAATTGTCGGCAACAACAACCAGCTTCCTCGACATTATTCTCAGGATCTCCAACATTTCAAAAAAATTACTTCCGGACATATAGTCGTGATGGGCTACAATACATTTTTGTCGATCGGAAAACCGCTTCCCAACAGGAGAAATATCGTTCTTTCCAAAGAGCCAATCGAAGGAATAGAAACATTCACGAGTATTGAGGATATGAAAAAACACCTCGAATTAGAATATATTGATCAGATTTTTATTATCGGATGAGCGAGTATTTATCGTCAATTTCTTCCTATCGCGGACGTCATTTACCTCACAGAAATTAAAAAAGCGTATGAAGGAGATACGAGTTTCCCAGAATTTGAGTCTGAATTTGTCGAAGTAGAAAGAACGCCGGATGAGTCAGATGAAATGGATTTTGTCGTATATAAGAGAAAATAATTATTAGAAGAGCGGTCTCGAATTGGGTTTTTTCTGGATAGTCTCTTTTCTGATAAATTTAGGTTCTTCGGTATTGTAGATATAAAAGAGGATATTCGGATATTTTTCTGCTAATTTTTGGATGATAAGATTGGTGATAGCTTCGATATTTTTTTTGCTGTCATCACTAAATCCTATGGTGATATGCCTATTTTTCATAAACGGTTTACCATAATATGTTTGGTAGCTTGAGATACTCTGTTTGATAGTTTTTTCAAAGGCTGCAGCTTTTTTTTCGTAAGGTGATTTTTTCCCTCGTTTAAAAAGCTTGATCGTTTCCGGATCAGCACATGGGATGTAGAGGTTATTGTTGAGATATTGCTTGATAAGTATTTCTTGCTGGTTTGCTGAAGAGCGTGTGTGATTGACTATATTGTAGGTGAATTGTTCTCTTTCAGTTTTACTAAGGACGTCATAGATGAATTTTTTATGCATATCTTTAAATTCTTCCATGGGATTGCCACGGGCAGTGATAATATGTGTCGGAGATGCTTCTATGGTTGCTGTCTTGAACTTTTCTCGGCTTGGTCCGTAGGCTTTGTTGCTGATTGCATCGAAAACATCATTGACGAGTTTGCCCGATCATCTGAAATTTCTCATAGAGTTGTTTATATCGTCATGGAATTTGACATGTTCTTTGTCGGCTAATTTTTTTTCAAAATCAGCATTTGGTACTGCTTCTTCTTTCCGTCTTCCATCTGGTTGTTGTACAAGAAGATAGATAGGTGTTTTGGTGTGGACGATATTTTGGTCGAGATCGAAAACGTAGGATTTGAGCATAAAAATATTTTAGCGATAAAAATTTATTATCTTGGATTTTTGTAGATACCTGCGCCGTATTTGGATCCATACGGGTTGAATGTATTTTTTAGAGAATTGGTTCTGTCAGAAATATTTTCGTTGATACATCAGGTAATCTCTTCTTTGAGTTGATTAAGTTCTTCACGGGTTTTTTTCTGTTGATCTTCAGGGAGTAGAGAATCAAAATATTCCATATCAAAAAAATAACAAATAAACTAGATAAATAAAGTAATTAGCATTTACTTATTTACTATAAAATGTCAAGAGAAGTGAGTTTTTGTACGCATACAAAAAAAGCCAGCTTATTCGCCGGCATATATTATTTTACATTAATGTGTTCGATTACACCACTCGTGCAGCCATACTGATCCGTCAGCATATACATTACTTCGTACACGCCAACTTTTTCTGGATTAAATTTTCCGTCAAAAAATGTTCCATTGACAGACCAAGTTCCACCAGCGGGGTAGCCAGTTAACTGAATCGGACTAGATCCGAGTTTGACTTCTTTTGGCATCCAACCAAAGGACACGTAGGGGTGTGGATATACCATAATAATAAATTCTTTTTGATTACATATTAATTTTATGGTACTTCCTCCAGGTACTGTACTTGGATAAAAGACATTATCTACTACGCTAGGACCAGACCATTCGCCATCCATGATGGTGGCAAGGTTGAGAGGAGCTGTAGTTACACAGATGTGATTTTCTTCGTCCCAGTTATACGATATTTCTACCGCATTTTGACTATACATTACTCCGGTTGCTACAACCAGAAATAATAAGATAAAAAGTGTTTTCATAATATAATTTTTTGTTTTAGTTATTTTTATTTGTATAAAATACTTATACATATTTACAGATAAATGTCAAGTGAAATTATACTATACAATATCTCACGATTTCCTCTTTTTCTTTATACATATTATGCAGTTCTTTCCAGTTCTCGAGTTTATCGATATCGATGTTACCGATTCTCGTTCTTCTCAGTTGGATCAAAGTTCCACCGAGTCCAAGATCCTTACCAAGTCGATATGCGATAGATCTGATATAGGTTCCCGATCCGACATCGAGTTTGAGCTGTAAGACAGGAAAATCATATTTCAAAATTTCATATTTCTGGACCTTCATCACCTTATTTTCTTCCCTTATTTTACCTTTTCTCGCATCATCGTACGACTTTTTTCACGCTATCTTTTTTGCACTAAAAGCGGGGAGTGGTAACTCAAATTCTGGGATTAACTTATCCAACTTTCTGTTTATCTCCCCCAGGCTTGGCACTTCAACACTTCATGACTCCATTTCAAGACCTACAATTTTTCAATTCTGCATTCTGTATTCAAAATTCTGAATTTTTTCTCGTATTTCCATGTCCCACGTGTCGGTCACCTTCGAAAAATCAATCGTAGCGATATAAGATTTATCCTTTCAAATAATCTCCGTTAGATTCTTGGTATCATTATCCAATGCCAAAATCATCAGTCCCGTAGCCATAGGATCGAGCGTTCATCCGTGTCAGATTTTTTTGTGAGGGATATGTTTTCTGAGAATACGAATGACGTCAAAACTTGTTATTCGTGCAGGTTTGTCTACAGCGAGAAACATAAAAAACTAATGAATAATTAAAAATTAAGAATGCGAAGTCCAGCATAGCTGGGAAAAATGTTGAAATTGTTTTATACTTATTATTGGTATATAACAATAGTTTATAAGTTTACAATTCAATCATGAGTGCAAAGTTCAAAGTTTTAAGCTCAAAGCAGTAATATTGTTTAAGAAACGGCTTTATGCTTTAAGCTTTAAGCTTGAGACAAATGTATTATTTATGTCTAAATTTAGTTGATTTTGTCTGTCAAACCAATAGTATTTTGGTGATTTTTTATCCTATTCAAACAAAAGCATGAAAAAATTATACGCAGTGCTGTTTCTTTTTGTATTTCTTATCCTTGCTGGATGTAGTACAGAAGTCGTTATCAATGAAGTCGAGATGACCGGAGAAGTGGAAGAGATAACTGGTGAATTGGAAGAGATGACAGGTACAGAAGAAATTGTTATTCCAAACTCAGAGATGGAAGAATTTACGTGAGCATTTGATTCAGGTGAAGTTTCTTTAGTGGAAGGTAGCGAAGAAATAGTCGCTGGAACGATAAGTAAAGAAGTGAAAGGGTTTATTATGAATATTAAAACACTTATTGATCAGAGAAATATACAACCAAAAGATGAAAGTAAACTAACTGAAGAGGATATTGATTTGATGGAACAAATCATCGAAGAACTAAAAAGTTTATAATTATATTGTTGTTTATCTATGTGATAATCTCTAATGAATACCTTTTTTGAAATCATCAAGTGAATATTTTTTTTCCTTACCGTAGCTGTAGGGCTCTTTCTTTTGAGAGGAAATGTGATTTTTGGTCCTGAATATTACGCTATCATCAAACAGATGCTGATGCCGGGATATCTCGTATTTTGTGGTACCATGTTCGGATATATTGTTGCACGTGTTCAGCTCGGGTATGAAGAAGATCATCCTCACAAGAATAGAATTTACGTTAGGTCATTTATTTTCGGTGTCATTTTGGGTATTTTGCTTGCTATACTATACATGTTTATATAATAAACTTTAGACTTTAGATTTTAGACAGTATGAAAAAATATTATATTCTGATTGTATTTTGATTGATATTCCTGCTATCAGGGTGTGCTTCCAAATCTTCATCCTCGATATTATTCGACGGATATACGATGAAGTTCTATGATAACGAAGTTCCCTATATTTCAACATCTACTGATACGAGCATCGAAGGGATGATAGTCCTCAAAGAAATGAAAGAGGATGTTGTAAAAGGGGATACGGGATTTGTAAATTCATTTATTATTTTTAAGACATCTCTCTATTCATGAGCAGATTTTAGCAAGATTGTGGAAGCGAATACCAAGACTATGCAGACAAAATTATTGAACTATACGGCGATAGAACACAAAGATAAAAGATTTGATTGTGATAAAAAAGAATATCAGTGAGTACTTAGCGTTTTCTCTTACGAAATAGAAAAAGAAACGCTGTATACAGTACAATATTTCTTCGCAGACGATGGCTCGATGTACTTACTCTCCTTGGCGAGCGATACAAAAAAAGACGTAGATCATTTTACCAAAAGCATACGCAAAATAAATTGCAAATAGATTATTTTACTCCATTATCTTTATACCCATGGCAAACCAATCAGATTTCTTTAATGAACCGAGCAACCTCAGCTGACGGCAGTTAGTAGGTAAAGTATTTATCGGTGTCCTTATCTGAGCTACAATAGCAGCCTTGCTATTTATCATTCTTTCATTTATGTGAGGGATGTTTACAAGTGCGTTCGGTCAAGCTGGTACAAGTGCCAATCCTATGCTTTCTATTATCTTGCTTTTTATAGGATTTTTGAGTACGTTCATAGGAAATATCGCTGTAGGTGGAATCTATAGTTTATTCTACAATAGAAAATATTACAACACCAACAAAATGTTCGGACTTCTCTTTTTGACCAATGGAATATTGTTCTTTTTCCTTGCGCCGATTTATTTGATTTTTGCGAATCAAATTAGCATTTTGTTTTTTGTATTAGGATTCCACGTCTTATTCTCTGTATTCGTATCAGCTGCTCAGATAGAATTTTCCACTAATCCAAATTATAGCGCATCGTCGTTTATGGGGAATATTCTTGGATTCGCGATAGCATTTTTTATGTATGCATTGATATATAAAATGAGCGGTTCAGCAGAACTTCAGCAGAAAATATATTTCTTTATGCTTGTTCCTCCTGTCATAGGATATGCATTAATCCCTTTTGGAGCTGGTATTCGAGAAAAGATTTATTACAAATTCTACGAGCTTGGAAATAATGGATTCTATATTCCTTCCGTTACAGAAGTCGTAGAAGAGGAGGAATCTGTTGATGGAAATAATTTAGGTGGTTCAGAAGATATCAACGTAGAAGGATAAAATATTATAATAATGACAAATGATAGATTATAGATGATAGATTTTTTCTTTCTCTATTCTTATTTATCATTTATCATTTATCATTTATAATTAGTTATTTTAAAGGTATGCATTTGTATCATATAGCATCATTGGGGAAATTAGTACTTGGAGTAGTAATTATGTTTATTACTTATACTTCTATCAATGTATATGAAGATCCCGTAGTTGGTATAGGACTTGGTATCCTATGACTTTTTATTGCTGCGCGATGAGCAAGTTTTTATCTGTTTATCATGATACAAAAACGATTTCGTGATGTATCGCCTGATCGTTTGATCAAAGATAGCTATAAGCTTTCTCTGCTGTTTGGAATATTTGTTCTTATCAATGCATTATTTTTACTCTTGTGATATCGAAGCAAATTCCTTTGATTGATATTGCTCGTAGGATTTATTATTTTACAGGTACTTTTATTCTCTGAGCAAAAACAAGAAACTAATGAGTTCCCAGATTTCTAAAACAGAGCTGATAATAGAAAAACTCAAGACCGTCTATGATCCTGAGTTCCCTATGATCGATTTATATACCTTGTGATTGATTTACCAAGTAGATATTGATGAACCCAAAAAAATAGTAAACATTCTTATGACGTTTACGACGCCATTTTGTCCTATGGCAGACATGATAAAAGAAATGATTCAGAATGCTATTCTCGAGGTAGTGCCTACCTTCACCGTTGAGATAACCGTAACCTTCGAACCACCTCGGAATCAGACTATGATCAAAGATCCAGATTTACAGAGAATGTTTCAATAGCTTTTATAGAAAAAAACCCGGCCATGCATTCCGGGTTTTTTTGTTCGCACCCGGGTGGGTGCGAGTATTATTTTTAGTTCTTTACTGGTTATTTATTTCACATTCCCATTCCGCGTCCCTGTCTCATTCCATCTTTCATTCTTTGTCCCATACCTTCACCTTTTGGTCATGGTAGTCCAAGTTCTTCACCTATAGTTCTCGCTTTTTCTTGATAGGTATGCATTTCTTGTAATTGTTTGAATTTTGCTTCTGTATTAATTATTTCTCCCATAGGAGAGTCTTTGTGAAGTGCTATCCATGCGTCATAATTACCTTTTTTCAAAGCTTCATTAGCTTGTTCACGGATTTTTTCCATTTCAGCTCTTCTTGTTTCTGCTTCTGATCTTCTAGTAATCATCTCATTGAATTCATCTTCTGTTGCGATATTTTCTACACCATACTTCGTATGAGCAGCTTTGAAAGCGCTATAATCTTTCTTTTCGATAGCAGCTTCTACAGCAGTTCTAAATGCTTGAGCTTCTTCAGTGTTTTCAAATTGATGCATAGGCATCTGTTGATTTCTCATCATTTTGGTTCCTGATCCCATCCCCATTCATCTAGTTGTAGCATTTGCAGCGAAGGTAGATGCTCAGAGAGCAATAGTTGCTAGTCAAAGTACTCATACAGTACTAGCTACAATAAATTTTGTTTTCATGTCATTGCCTATTAAAAGTTAAAAGCGTCTTTCTATTTCTAGATGACGCCCTCAGTATACACATTGACCTTAAAGGAAACTAAAGATTACCTTAAACCTAATTTAAGGAATGATAAATGAGAGATGATATATGATAAATTGATTGAAAATAAAACAATCTATCATTTCTAATTTATCATTTATCATTGTTTATTTAGCAATTTGGTATCCAAATCCCTTTATCGTCTCTATCAATGTCTTTCATAATTTTTTTCTAATCGTAGAAATATAAACGTCGAGCTTTGCATCTTCTTCAAAAATTTGATCATTTCCCCGGATCTCTTCGATGATCTCGGTTCTGGAAATACTCCTTCATTTTCTCTCCAAAAGATATTCAACAATCTGAAATTCTTTCAAGGTCAGTTTGATTTCTTTGTTGTTTTTGAATATTTTTTTCTGATCTTTTTCGAGACGAATATTTTTATATTCAATACTATTTGCAGTGCCAGATCTTTTAGTTATCGCTTGTATCCTCGCATCTAGCTCTTTCAAATCAAATGGTTTCACGATATAATCATCTGCACCGCAAGCGAATCATTCGAGTTTATCATCGAGTTCTCATTTTGCTGTCGCCATGATAATCGGCGTTGTGGCGTGAGTTTTTCTGATATTTTTACATAAAGTAATTCCATCCATGCCTGGCAGCATGAGATCCAAAATGATTACATCAAAATGATGATGTTTACAAATCTCCAGTGCATACAAGCCATTTTCAGCTCGCATCACGTCGTTGTGTTCAAGCTCAAGATATTTTTTGATATTGTTTCCGATAGTTTTGTTGTCTTCGACGAGAAGGATTTTCATGATGATGAATTAGGTAATAAATAATTTTTTATTTTATTTTTTTCAAACCCCCAATCCCCCTTGACAGGGGGCTATATGAAAAAACATTTTTTTTATATTTTTCTTAGCTCCCGCCCTGTCAAGGGAGGGTCGGGGTGGGTTTGTTTATTTTTTTTATTTTTATTTTAGAAGCTTATAGTACACACCGTTCATTTACCAACCTTACTACTCATCGCTATCTTCCAGCCATGTTTCTCTACTAATAATTTCACGAGATATAATCACAATCCAAAACTTTTGGTATCCGTCTTCGATCTATCTGCCTGCCAAAATCTCTCCCGAATGTGGTCGAGATTACTAGCGGAGATTCACTTTCCGCTATCTTTTATGGTAAGTTTTTTCTTGTCCAAAGTTACTTCAATACTTCATTCATCAGGAGTAAATTTGAATGCGTTATCCAAAATATTTTTTACGATGATATTCCAACTGTCTTTGTGTGCTTGTACAACAACATCATTACTCATATGTTTTTTGATAGTGATATTTTTTTTCGCATATATTTTTTGTACATCATCGATAGTCGTTTTTGTATAGAGACTAAGGTCTATAAGTTCTGTAGGTAAATTGCGTAGAGATTCTAGTTTGCTAATAGTTACTAAGGTTTCCAAAAGCGTGTTCATTCATTTAATTTGCTGTTTTATATTACTTAATCCTTGCTCATATCATTTCGTCTTCATCGCATAATCGATTTCTGTGCTCATACTCATCAGCGGAGTTTTCAATTCATGCGAAGCATTACTTACAAAGTCTTTGAGACTCAATGTTTGTTTATGAATTTTTTCAAACGCTTCATTAAATTTTTCGCTGACTTTGTTGATCTCATCATCGGGATGTCCGGTGATCCCGATTTTTTCATGCAAATTGTCGATGTGCAAATTATCGAGAAATCAGAGTAATTCATTTAATTTTTTCAATGAAGATTTTACGAAAAATAGGGAAAGGATATAGGCGATAGCTCAGAAGAGAAGCATTAGATACAGACTAATTCGGATGAGGTTTTTTTGTACGATGATATGTTGGGTGACGTTGTTTACGATAAGCTGGTTGTTGATTTCCTTGTATATAAAATACATATCATCCACTTTGGCGATATTTTTCCATCGATGAAGTTGAAGTAAGGTTTGTCATTCAGGACTATTGATAGCAAAAATCTCTGCTTCTGGCATTCTATTTTTTCCGAGGACCATTTTTTGTTGCATCACAGGATTTAGTCTAGGTGGGATGAGTGCTTCTTGTTTTTTATATCGATTCTGAAAAAATATTCCATTCGCCAAAAGGCTAAACAGCAATACTTGCAACATCGTGAACAGCGTAAACTTTACACTAATCTGTGTCGAAGTCTTGAGATTAGAAAAATTGGATCTCTCTCGAAGATTCTGAAAATGGGTTTTTATGTCTTCAATTTTTTTTTCAATATACATGGTTTAGAAATTAGAAATTGAAAATTAGAAATTATATTACGGATATACCTTAAATAAACATTAAATACAAAATTACCATCAACGTTATGTATATATCAAAAATACACATCACAAGAACAAAGTCAAGTAATGTTGACTTTTGTAAATATAACTATATAGTATAAAAAATTTATTTTTTCTACGAATACTATGATTACCTGTGATACACTTCATATGTTGACCAAAGATACTGAACATCTTCCAGAGTCGAGCTTTTATCTTTGATGTGCGGATATATTGGTCAAAGAAGCTACCAAAAATATAAACAAGAAAACAATAAGAGATAGTCGTTATAGATTCTTGCAGGAAATAGAGCAGTCGCTTGCATATGCACTTAATCTTTTTGATGAAGACAAAAAACATTATACAGAAATACAAAAACAATGATTTCTTGAGAAAAAAGTTTGTGTAGATCATCAGATCAAAGCTTTGCAGGTGAAGTGTGTAAAATTATTGATTACTGAGCTGAAAGTGGTGTAAATAATAAATTTATTTTAAATAAAAAAATCCGCACTAGGCGGATTTTTGTGTATGAGTAGGATATTATAACGTCTTATCAGTCACTATTTTCCCTTTTACACACCCGTTCAAAGCATCTCTCTTGACTGCTTCAGATCGGAATTTCGTTAAAACCGTTGTAGAAGTGTAGGTCACTGGCCGTTTTTCCAATAATCACTTCATAACGATATAGCTTTCACAGACGATGTATTTGCTTGGATTGGTAGTTTTTCCAATCATCTTGTTGGCGTAGGCAGTTCTTCGTTCTGGATAATATTGATTACTGAAACTCACATACGTGAAACTGATATCCTTCTTGGTAATTAATGGCATTTCGTATTTTTTCAATAAGTAGATGACCGCATCCATAAGCGTTTGATTGCCGATAGTTGTTGGTGCTACAGGATCTGGTTCTGCTAATGTATCTACGGATGTTCAGATAACAGTTCCTGTTGCTTCTTTGACTTCTGAATCTTCTATAATATCGCTAAGGATTTCAGATGATTCGATAGTTCATGTTGTTCATAGTCCAGTTCCCAATATTTCACCTTCTCCAGTAAAGATATATCCATCATGTGGAATAACATCTTGTCCGAGAAAGTTATGAACAATATAGTCTTGGAATGAAGCTTGATAGTCTTTGTGTACGTGATAATAATCATATGCTGTCAAAGCGATACTGAGCACCAATAATATGATGTATATTTTGGTTCCTATCAACGATCGGAATGTTTTGGTGATGCGATGTTTGAAAATGAATGTGAGTGAAATAAAGACTATGAATCAGAGAGATAATACAAAGACAAGCATAATTTCCGGTGATGCAGTATTGTATTGGAACATAAAGAAAATGATTATAGCTACCAAAAAACTTGTGATAGCAGGCAGAGCAAGTTCTTTCTTTTTTTTGCGATCTTTGAGGGGACTGCGAACATGTTCGTGGAATGTGACTGTGGGTTCATGTATTGTTTTCTTTTCTGGAGTTTTTTCAACTTCAAAAGTTCATTCGATAGTATTATAGAGGATACCGATTAGGATAATAGCTACGAGATTGATTGCTCCCAATCGAAAAAAATTCCCTTGTCCTCGAAGAATACCTATAATGATAGGTTGTAGGACGAAAAAATAGATACTAAATAAGAGAAAAAGATTTTTTTTCATCGCTCATTTATAGAATAAAATAAAAATGTCAATTATTTTTACCTATATATCGGCATATATACACAATACCAAGTATTTTTCAAGGACAAAAGTTGCAAAATATAGAGAAAGGAATAGAATTATGATAGAACTTAGAACGTAGATAGTAGAACTTAGATATTGAATAGTATTTATTTTATTTTATGTTAGTTATGAAAAAACTTATTATCTGATGAATTATAATGTATGCAAGCCTGATCGTTGTATGATACGCTCAGATGATAGTTCCTGATTCCTCGAATTATATTCTTAATGAAAATGATCAACAAGTGCTCAATACAGAAGGTATAAATGATCCATTGAGAGATGGTGCATACAATATCACACAAACAAATGATCCTTCAAGCCCTTTGGATGTAGTGAGTTCAGATGATAAAATTGCTACTCATCAGAATGCTCAAAATAAAACATTGCATATCATCAAAAGTATTATCAATTATGCTTTAGGTTTGGTGAGTCTTGTTGCTTTAGTATATCTCATCTATCATGGTTTCCTTATTGTGACTGCTTCAGGTGACGATACGCAATACAAAAAAGGCCTCAAAGGTATCAAATTCGCTGCTATTGCATTGGTGGGAATTGGATTGAGCTGGCTTATTGTAAGTCTCATATTCCGATTGATAGCTTTAATTATTTGACCACTTTAGAAAATGAACAACAATACACAAAAGCATATATCTAGATATCTCCTTCGAATAGTCGGTGTGATTTTTGGATGCGGTGCATTTTTGCCTGCGATATCAGTAGCGGAATTACCATCGATATCGACAGAAGAAACAATGTTCCCTTATGAAATCCAATGACAAACGTATGACCCGACTACAGAGGTTGCTACAACAGATATAGCATCAGGACTTATAGCTCCTGATGTCACTGAAGATAATGCGAGCTTGATTCAAAGATTGACAGATTATTTTAGATTGAGTGGAACACAATATGACGATCCTGAAGCGCCAGCAACTAGCTATGTCAAACGAATACTCAATATATTATTATGATTAGTGAGTCTTCTTTCACTTGTGATGATTATCTTTGCGTTCTATCTGATCTTCTTTTCCAAATGAGATGAGGCAGTGACCAAAGCAAAAAAGATATTGATCGGTGTAGGAATAGCTCTTGCGATCATGGGATTGTCACGATTTATCGCAAGCTTCTTCTTTGATATTTATGGAACCGTAACTTGAACATAGTTTTATCCTTTATGGTGTATAATCATGCTATTTAATCTCTGAGATCAGAGCAAAATCCAAAAAAAGAAAATAGAAAATCTCTTCAATACCGAGACAATGTTGCCGATTTCCGAAATCAGGAATGATACGATTATCATGAAGGATGGAGGGCTAAGAGCGATATTGAAAATCAACGGAGTAAACTTAGATCTCAAAAATACTGATGAACAGCAAATCGTACTTGAACAATACAAAAAATTCCTCAATGGATTGGAATTTCCTATGCAGATACTTGTTCGCAATACGTTTTTGGATCTTTCGAGTTATCTTACGTACATCAGAGGAAATGTGGACGGAATAGAAAATTCTGTACTCAAAGGACAAGGAGAAGCGTATTATAGATTTTTACAGAATATTGATATGCAGCAAGGACTCATCTACAACAAAGAATTTTATATTGTAGTGCCTTATTACGAAAGTGAACAAGACAAGAGTTCTATCCAGAGATCATGGCGAGGAAAACTGCTTGATGTTCTCAATGCCAAAGATAGTGTCGAAAAAATCGTTCAGAGATATAGACAATTTATCAAGGGAAAAACTTCTCTAGAGACAAGAGTGAATCTCGTGACTGATGGGTTGAATAGCATGGGTATAGAAGCAGAAAAAATCAAGACATCAGACATTATTAACGTTTTGTTTCGTTACTACAATCCTTTGCTTCATAGCTCACAAGCACCGATAAAATAAATGTAGAATTCAGAATGTAGAATGCAGAAATAAATTATTTCCAAGCTATTGTATACTCGCATCATAAAAGAAAAAATCCGTAGAGGCGGATTTTTTTAGTTTATAATACTTTATAATGTATAGTTGAAAATATATAGTTTATGGCATTACTGGAATATATTATCACAATAATATTATAGTCGATAAGAAGACAAATTACTTTATTGTTAGTTATTCATTCATTATGTTTTATATTTTCATGTCGATATCATAGTTCTTCTCTTCACAATAGTTCTTTGCTTTTTCATAGAGTTCATTACATTTCGTTACTCGTTGTTCTTGGCCTTCTCATCTATCGATTTGCTGCTGATATCGTTCTTTTCTTCTTAGGATTTCAGCCAATGAAGCGATACAGCAGACTTCATCATTGGTAATTGCGAATCATGCACAACTTATACCCATATCCGTAGGGGATTGATATTTGACTATATAATTTTTGTGCGTAACAATTTTTTTTGCGATACTCATGACAACATCAAATGCTTCCATATCTCTGTTGTAATTCACAGAATCTTGTCCATAAGCATTTTTGTGGTAGCTATCCATCATATTACCATCACCAATATCTACGGTTGCGGCTTCGTATGCCAAATTTATTGGATGTTCAATTGCTAGGTTTCGAACAGGGAAAGTTTCGTATTTTGCATATCATGACTTAATATCGATTTGATGGTCGTTATACATTTGTCCCAGACAAGTGGACATTTTCCCGCTGCTAGAAGCAGCTCAAGTTACCAAAACCAAATTCTTTGTTAGTGGTATATGATCGTCGTTGCCGAATCCGTCCTCACTGAGGATAAAATCCGTATTGTGTGGATATCAGGTTATCTTATATCTTTCTCGTACTCTGTATTGTTTTCTTTGAAATTCTTTTTCAAATTCGAGGATAATATCAAATCTGTCAGTAACATCAATAGTGTTGATAACGATATGTGGTTTGATTCAGATATTTTTTTCTATGATTCTGATCATCTGATAGACGTACTCTTTGTAGTCGATATCCTGATTGCTGAGTTGTCTATTGGATAAAATGTCGTTTGCATTTACACAAAATAATATTTCTGCCTGATCTTTCAATGACGCAAAAATCTGTTTCTTCGATTCCGGATCAAATCATGGAAGGACTCTTGCTGCGTGTGCGTCATACATAAACTTTCCTCCAATTTCCAAATACAATCTTCCACCACCAAAATTAGCAATCCTATCAAGAATTTTTTCTTTTTGTAATCTGATATATTTGTCACCATCAAAACCGTGTTTTCTGTAGTTGATGATGTCGCTGCTATTGAGCATGAAAACAATGAATAATTAAAAATGAATAATGAATAATGAAAGAATTGCTGAAATGGAATATTGTATAAAACAGTTCTTGAAGTATAATTCTCGTATATAGTAGTCTAAGTATATTCCGATTTTGTGTTTTTTGCAAAAAAAGTGAACATAAAGCCCACATTCCCTTGCGTTTTCTTTGAAATGTTGTGTATTTTGGCTATTTTACTATTTTTCCATTATCTAGTCTAATTATGTCATCTGCGAATTTCAAAATACTCTTGTCATGCTCGATCATAAGAATAGTGTCTCCCTTATCCAAAAACTGTTTGATGACTTTCATAAGCTTAATGATATCATCAGCATGCAATCCTACGGTTGGCTCATCAAGAAAGTACATCGTATGTCATTTGTAGGTTTTCAAAAGATGTTTTACAAGTTTAAGTCTTTGACTTTCTCCACCGGAAAGTGTATGTGCGGGTTGTCCCATCTTGAGATAGCCGAGTCCGATATCTACCATGAGTTGTAATTCTTCGCGGATATGGTCCATCTCAGAAAAGAATTCCAAAGCGTCTTTGACATACATTTCCAAAATTTCAGAAATATTTTTTCCTCTCCGTTTGATTCACAAAATTTCTGTTTTGTATCTTTTTCCATTACAGAGTTCACAAGGTATGTAGGTGTCCGGTAGAAACTGTAGTTCTACTTTTTTGTAGCCATAGCCGTCGCAGGCAGGGCAGGCTCATTTTTTTGAATTGAAGCTGTAATAGCTTGCATTAAATCAGAGATATTTGCTTTCCATGGTTCCTGCAAAGAGTTTCCTAATATGATCAAAAGTTCCGATGAAAGTAGCAGGACAAGATCTCGGTGTTTTTCCTATACTGGTTTGATCGACATAGATAGTATTTTTGATGTCTTCATGTCCGCTAATAGTTTCCACCGCAAGATCTTGGTAGAATTCTTGGATGGCTAGGTTTTCGTAGTGTTCGTATTTGTCCTTGTGCATGACAGGTGCTGCGAGAATATCAGTCCGATTCCATCCTTTTTTCAAAAGTTCCAATCTGATAAAACTCTGGATGAATTTCTGTTTCTCATTCAAAAATCTAAACAGCGTCGTATACATCAGCGTAGTTTTTCCAGCTCCAGAAGGGCCAGTGATGATAGTGAACGTTCCTAATCTAATTTGCGTATCAATACTTTGGAGATTATGTTTAGATGCTTTTTTGATGGTGATGAAATTATTGCTCGGTGTATGACTAAATTCTGCTGTGACTTTTTTCTTTCACAAAATATATTGTGCTGTCAGGGTGTTGGATGTCAAAAATTCATCATAAGGTCCATTGAACATCACCTTGCCTCAGAAATCTCCAGCTCCCGGACCTATTTCTACAACCCAATCAGATGCTTTGATAAATTCATCATTATGTTCTACAACGATAATCGTGTTGTCCATCTCTCTTAATTTTTTTATTGCCGTAATCGCTCTAACGATTTCTCTGGTATCGAGTCCAATCGTAGGTTCATCTAAGACATAAATAATTCCCGTTAGTTTGTTTCCGAGCTGTTTGGCTAATCTCAATCTTTGGATTTCTCATCACGAAAGTGTGTCGATTCATCTCTTTAGACTCAAATATCCGAGTCCCAGATCTTGGATAGTCTTGGCTCTATCGATGAGTGGATTGACGATTCTTGCTACAAGATTTTTGTCTTTGTTGTTATGTTCTTTGTACAAATCAATAAATGCAATCAATTCATTCAATGGCATTTTTTGTAATTCTGCGATGTTGAATTTAGTTCAAAGCTCCAAGTTTCAAGCTTCAAGCTGCACTTTAGACGACTTTAAACTTCAAGCTTTAGACTTTAAGCTAAGAAATACATTCAGACTTTCTTTCTTCAATTTCGTTCCATTACATTCAGGACAGGTTTTCATATCGAGCATCACTTGGAAATCTACGGTCAAAAGTCATTTTGCATATTGGTCTTTGATAATTTCCTCGATTCCTTTGTAATACATGCTCATATATTTTCCTCCATAATTCACTCTAATCAATTCTTCGTCTCAGAAAAGTACGACATGCTGAAATCGTTCAGGGAGATTTTTCCATGTTTTGTCGGGATCGATACTGTATTTCTGCGCTAATTTCAAAAGCAATGATTGTCCGAGATTTGAATCTCTTCGTGGCAAAATAGCTTTCATATATGGACTTTCCGGATCTAATATTTTGTCAAAATCCACCTGCAAAATCTCTCCAATTCCATGACAGGTAGAACATGCTCATTCCTGTCTATTTGGTGAAAAATGCTGCGGCGTAAATTCCGGATAGGTGATATTACAGTCTGCGCAGTACATTTTGTCGGTAAACCGTTTTATATTTGAAAAATCTGAAGAATTGTCTGAAGAATCTGATATAACCGAATTTTTTTTGTTTGATGATTTTTTCATGGGTTTCTCAGATTTTTCTGTTATGTATATTCCGAACTTTTTAAACTCGCCGAGTATCTTGATGATATCTTCTTTCAATCTTCATAATTTAGCTTCTTCGACGGTGACTCTATCGTAGATACCATAGGTCTGGATTGGGAAATATCCGATTGGAATATTCGGCGTTTCGAGGTAGAAATATTCTATAGGATTCAATTCTGACGAATCTGAAACATCTGATATATTGTTTTTTTTCTTTGTTGTTTTAGTCGTATGTTTTTCAGATATATCAGATGTTTTCTCAGATTTTTCAGCTACTATTAGGTAGCGGGTAAATCATTTCCCCTTTTCTACTTTATTTCTATTTTTTCTGACGAATTCCATGAGATCTTCTTTCTTTTCAAATTTTCCTGATTCTTGCAAAAGATATATTTTCTGATTGAGATAATGGTTTTGGATGTCATTCATGATTTGTTCGATGGTCTGTGGTTTGATTTCTTTTCCACAGTTATAACAGTAACTATCACCGAGCTTTGCATAGAGCAATCTCAGATAATCATCGATTTCCGTAAGCGTTCCTACCGAACTTCTCGAATTTCCTCACTTTTTATTTTGTTCAATCGCGATAGCAGGGGAGAGTCCGGTACAGTGGTCGATATCCGGCCTTTCTCCCAAATTGAAAAATTGTCTCAAGTACGAGCTGAGTGATTCTATATATCTATATTGTCCTTCCTTATATATAGTATCGAATGCGAGCGATGATTTACCAGAACCGGAAACTCACGTGATAGTAATCAACTTATTTTTCGGGATTTCAATGTCGATATTTTTCAGATTATGAGTTTTTACTCCTTGAAAGGTAATCTTATTTTCCATATTTCCGACATTCTGGATGATATGTTTTTCTACAGATTTCTTTGCCATACTCTATTTAGAAATTGAAAATTAAAAATTAACAATGATTTTATTTGTCATTGCGAGGAACGAAGCAATCTAAAAATCAAATAGGATCGCCACGCTATGCTCGCGATGACTGATTATTCTCCTATATACATAAATCTCTTCACTTCTTTCCCGTCTACTACGACATGATCATCAAACATCGCTTTTGGTATGTAAAATTTAATTCTAGCGGCATCCTTTTTTCAATTCTCTTTTCCAAAACTTAACCGGAATCATAATTCTCAATTCTCAATTATTTAATACGTATTTTTAAGCTCCCAATCAAGCACCTTGATAAATCTAGGAATGATTCCATATCTTGTCGCTCCACTATATTCCTCTCCATAGCCATCGTAAACGTAGTTAGGATTGTTTGGGATGACAATATTTCACGAGATAGTTCCGCCATTGTAGAGTGCTGCATAATTTACGAGTCCTGTCATGGTGAAACCAGTATAGGTGAAGATAGGTCAGATTTTGGAATAATGCGCTCCGTATTTGCTTTTGGAGAAGTCGATGTACTCTTGTATTGTTGTCAAAAATTTTCCTTCGGTGATTGTTCCTGTTCCGTAGTCTTTACTGAGAATTTGGAATGGTCCATCACCATTATTTGGGAGATAATATCCGCAGTTTGTCTCTCTATATCGCATAGCTATGGTCATCGCAGTCGGAAAATTGTTTGCGAAACTCATGCTATCAAGCGTATTGTATCGCCCGGTACAGGTGTCAGCAGTTGTAATGCCTGTACTAACATTTCCGCTATACGTATTTACAAACGCTTGTTTGAAACTAGTAGATGCTACTTTTGCTTTCACTTTTTCTGCATTGATCTGGGTGATGAGATGGATGTCGAGAATGTTTAGATAATATTCCAATTTTTCGTGATTAGCATATTGTTCTTGGAGATTTTTGAGCTGGATATAGAGCTTAGCTTTGCCTTGCATATTGCCGCTGGTGAGGGAGTTCAATTGATCCCTAAGTTGATTGATAGCGGTGACATCGTCGTTGTTTGGTGTGTACGCAAATGTAAGTCCAAAGAATACACTGATACTAATAAGTGAAATAACGAGTTTTTTCATAACGATTTGGGTAATAAGACAAAAAATAGGCGAAACATTGTCGAATAATCGTCGAATATAGCTGTGATACAGCTATTGTTTGTCGATAATTAGTCATCCTCATGTGCTTATGCACCTATGAAACAATGTATACAAGTCCAACTTTCAATGTAGTGTTTTGTAGAGAACTTGCAAGCACAAAAAGAAAAAAAACATGTTATCAAGATACTGATTTCTTTTGACTATCACTTATAGTATGTTCTTCGCTTGTAAGAGAGAAACTATATTATTCTTGTGCTGTACTGTTATGGAAAGTTATTTTTTTGAGTGATTCATAATCAGTTGGTCGTGTTGCTGATGTCGCGCTAGATCCTCCCATGAGGTTATAGAAGGCTTTAGCGTTGTTATTAGTATTATTAAAGAATGTTTTGAGTGATTCTTCGTCGGTTCATTTTAGTTGTCATAAGAATGTATAAGTAGAGTCATTAGTTTTAAGATTGGTATTAAGTGCTCTTATTTTGTCTGGCTTCTGAAGTATTAGTGCTACATTTTCCATCCATCGCGTATCATTGATAGAGATTCCACCATCCTTTTTTTTCGCTAATTCGTTTGTTTTTTTGAAGAATTCTACTCCACTATCTGCTGAAGTATCTTTAGCAATTTTTGTAAGTGCTGATTTGTCAGTGTTCATCCATGGTTCTCAGAGGTCCATTTTGCTATTGAGGAAGGCTCTGAATTTTGTATCATTAGTTTCAAATGATCATGATTCCAGACTACCGAATTCTCATCTTGTACTCACTCCCATACCTTCAAGTATGTCCTTTTTTTGTGACGTCAAAAGTTGTTGTGCTCATACAAAAGAAGCTCATCATCCAAGTGGAATCAATGGTAAGGTTTTCACCGTATCTTCGATAAACTTCGTAACGGGTTTCATGACGTCGCTGATAGGTCATTTACCTGAAGTAACTGCTATTTTGATAAATTGCCACATCAAAAACATAGTAAAGAAGAAGATGATGAGATTGACAAAGATACTCGTTCCTACATCTTGTATTCCTTGAGTAATCGATTCATTACCTAAGATACCACTTTCTGAAACTTCTATCGTCGATAGATTTTCTATGGTCATTGTAGAAGAGTTGTTTTCGACACTGATATGGACATCATTAAAAGATTTTGGGAGTTCTCCTGTCATAATTCTTTGTATGCTTGCGACGAAAATGATAATAAATGCAAATCCGGCCACGAAGATGACAGGTTTAAAAATCAGATCGATCATTACAGAAAAATTGAGATATTGCATAATTCCTTTGTTGTTTTGATCTCATCCTATG
Organism: uncultured Candidatus Peribacteria bacterium; assembly: GCA_964494005.1. Taxonomy (GTDB): domain Bacteria; phylum Patescibacteriota; class Gracilibacteria; order Absconditabacterales; family Absconditicoccaceae; genus CAJBLF01. The sequence goes on from CAZBQE010000001.1 coordinate 37,902, forward strand.
CTTTTATCTTTTCCTTTGAATATCATAGCGAGAACAATCAATGGTGATCCTATGACAAAAATTCGTAGGAATGCGACTCTGATGATATTCGCCAAAAACAATAAAGCGAGACCTAAGGTATACATCAGGATAAGTACAAGTCTCAAAAGGAAGGCTATGGTAATCTCTCCCACGGTATCGGTTCATGCTACATCAAGATAATTCTGGAACTTGAAAACACTGAATCCCAAGTAGATCAACGGTCCGCTTACAGAGTTGTAGGTCGGAAGAATCTCATTTCGAGAACTTATGTCTACAGTTTCATTGCTGATGTTTTCTATAGTTTTCAAGGAGTCTGCGGTGATTTTATATTTTTTTGGAGTTTTTGATAGGGATGTCTGGATATGGTTTTTGAGATTAGCATCGCCTTGGAGAAAAGTACTCGGAAAAGATCCTACTGCTGCTGTAGCGATTGTAGAGAGATCAACAAGTGCTCCCACGATAAACCAGCTTGCTTGGATGAGAATACCAGCAATCAAAGTTTTGGTGATGATATCTTTGAGATCCATTCCTTTTTTTCCTATAAGATTACTGATGATATTCCAGAGAACGATACCTACCAACGCAAAATTTGCGAAATTTTTCATGATGTTCCATATTTTTCGAAGATAGATATCCATATGAAGAATAGCACCATATACCCAATCATTGGTCATCAGCTTACCAGCGAGGATAGCAAAGATAATCCACAATCGCGAACAGAGCGATAGAATATCACTAAGCATTTTTTTTGTGCGTACCAAAGCATCTCCATCGCTTCCTGCTGCGAATGTCGGTACGATAAAAAATATTCCTATAATCAATAAAAGACTGACGATTTTGATCGTCTGCGGTTTCATAAGTGTTTTGAAAAGTCTTTTGAGGAACATATGTATGATTGAAGTAAAGGAGTATTATTGTGTAGGAGTATTGTCTGGAGTAGGTTGAGGTGGTTCTGTAGGTGCTGTTCCTGTATATGTGAACCCACTATTTCCGTCGTCGGTCGCGGTGATTGTTACTTGCTTATTTCCTACTGCTGCAGTATATTCTCTTTCCGTAGTGCTATTAAAATAAGTATCCAAATATTTTTTATTGGCTTCATTATCTAGTATAGCTTGGATATTATCTACTGTATTGTTTTCCGTCATTGTATTTATGACGTTAGTATCAAGATCGTCTTTCGCTAACGCGTTAATTGGTTTTTTTAATTCTGTAGGCATATTTTGTAAAATAGTTGTTTGTTCTGTAAGATCACTAAGTCCTGCTATTGCAGAATAAAATCATCCAGCACTTGCAGTAGCTACTTCTCCAGGAGTTGCGGTAATGTTTTGTTCTGTAAGATATGTTTGGAGATTCGTTACTGGTGTGGTTTTCATTCTCTCTATAAGTGTGTTTATTTGATCGTTACTTAATGCGTTTTTATCGTTTGTACCTCCAGGTGTTCCACCAGAAAATCTCTCTATGATTTCATTTCTTTGTGTTTGTTCTCTTCTTTCTACCCATCTCTGAGGAGCTTGAGGAAGTTCTCTCATAGCAGTACCAAATCAGACTTTACCTTCCATTCCAGGAATAGGAATCACTGGCATAGTTTGGAAGACGTTTGCACCGAATTCTTGGATACCTGCGCCGATCTTCGCACCGAGTGCGTTGGCTTTGATAGCAGCAAAAAGGATAGTCCACAAGATTCCGATAGCGAAGAAATTGACAACTAATCGCGAGAATCGATCTAAACTTCCTCATCGATCGAAGTTCTCAAATTCCAATTCATGTGATCCATTGACGAGATATGTTTGGTTGTTGCTGTCAGCTGTTGGGATAGGTTGTATTTCAAGGTTTTCAGCTACTTTGCTAGATATTTGCTGGTTTTCTTCTGGCTCAAATCATTGGATGAGGGCACTCATAAAGATCAAGGAAATACTCAATGCCGCTACGGTAATCACAGGAGCGAAAATAAGTTTGAAGACATTACCCAATTCCAAATGTTCTCAGAGTTTACCGAGAAGGTCTTTTGGTATAGCATCGTCGAAGATTTTTTTGAGAACAAGAAATGGCGATGCAGCGATATAGAGCCACAGTAAAGCTATCCTCGCTACTAGGACAACAGCTAGCGCAAGTAAGGGAAAAAAGAGCGCGATAGCAACTCAAGTCTTGATGAGGAAGATACCTGAAGTTTGTCAAAGCGTCGTCGTTTGGGTGTCAGTGAGATTTGCAAAATTGAGTAAGGAAGAATACATAGTTACCAATGGTCCGACAAATCCTTTGGATTTGTTGATGAGTTCTCCTATGGTCAATGAAGTAGTGCTCGCATAAAAACCACTTCCTGCGATAAATCATGGAGCATTTTGTCCTGATTTGATATTTACGGCATAGTTTTTGACTAGTGGTAAAGTTTCCCATCAAGAAGTGTTGGTGAGGTTAATCATATATCCTTGGTATCTGATATGTGAATCAAAATCTGTGATACTACCTGTTGTTTGACCAAAATATCCTACAGTTTTGATTCCACTCATCAATGCGTCTTCATTCCATACAACCAACTGATTGTTAAAAGCAACACAGACTTCATGTCCAGGATAATAGCTGTCTGTAAAAATATCGGTATTTTTGAATTTTGGATCACCAAGTTCTCTTCCTATGATATATTTTTCTTCTATCCTACAAGGAGAAATATTTACTTGTTTGTTGGTAGGCTTGTAGGTTGCGGTGTATCGTACCTGGAAAGCGTCTCCTGCATCATTGAGATTGCTAAATTTATCTAAATCTATTTTGCTGCTAACATGGAGAATTCTTCTTTGTCCGATGTCAGTATTTTTTACAATACTAAGCGGTAATCCTCCTACTGCATAGGTTGCAATGGTTGAAATATCGACCAAAGCTGCCATGAGAAATCGGCTCGCTTGGATGAGGATACCAGCAATTAATGTTTTCTTGATAATATCTATCGGTCATTTTTCATCTTTTTGTACGAAAAAATTTTTGATAATAGCAAACAGGACCATAAATCCCAAAGTGAAGTTCGCAAAGTTTTTCATCATATTCCAAAATTTCCAGAGCGGAGCATCCAGATGAAATACTGAAGCGTAGACCATGGTGTTGTCCAAAGAAAGTCCAGCAACTACCAAAAGTGGCCAGAGTAGGAGATAAATGATTTTGAGAAGCATATTGAGAATTTCCCAGAGTCAAGATGAACTCGATGCTGATGTAGACAAAGGTACGCAAGTATTAGTAGCTGCATTCCAGATGTGAGTTTCTGATTTGAGTTTACAAGCTGTTTCTGTTGTTGCTATTTCTTCTACTTCTGTTGTTGTTTCAGATGCTTCTTGTGCATAGACATTTTCGCCGATACCTACATATCCGTTTAAGAAAATACCTGATCACAACAAGATAATCATTATTCAGAATATTTTTTTAGTGAGTTTAGAATTGAATCGATGCATTAACGATATTTCATAAATGATAAATCCGTAAGTTGTGTATTATATAGTAAAGTATACTCCCAAAATCCATAAACGCCAAATAAACACATCCTTTTCTTCCTAGTTACCTTGCAAATTTGCTAAATTTATATATAACATGTAACCGCTTGCAAAAATTAGCATAATTTGCTCATTTCATTCGCATAATTTCATTCGCGTATATTTGCTCCCTTTGGTCGCGTAATGTTGATTATTAATTACGACCATAGGGCTAATTACGGACGAAGTCCTAATATACGTTCCGCAGGGATAAATTACCATTTATTTTGTTTTTTTAAAGTCTATGTTATTCCTCAATATTTCCAGTGATTATGTCCATCTGCTTGATGATCAGGACGAACAATTCTTACCCCGTAATACGATAGAAACTAATTTATGACCTGCAATTTTGGAATATACCAAAGCTCATCCCGTGGAGACGATAGTTCTCCTCAATGGCCCAGGCGGATTCACGAATCTCAGAGTCGGGACATTGACGCTCACTATGATGAATGAACTTTTACTTCACGATACAGGAACCTTTATTCCCTTGGCTTCGATCACGAAAATTGACTTTTATACTTATGCGTATACTCAAGGTCGATTACCAAGATACGGTATCATTTATATCGGACAGAAACACAATGTACGAAAATTTGATGCGGAAACTAAATCTTATGAACAGATTACTCTAGAAGATATCACATATTCTGACGACATATTTCTCGATCGAGTTCGTGATCCGTATTGGAAGAATGATGAACAGATGGTCTTCTTTTCGATGAGCAACAATTCCTTATTTCTCAATTATCGTGGCGATAGTCACAAAATTGAACTCATGGACTTACATTTGCCAATGACGATGAGTGTAGAACCACAATATATGATTGAGCCAACTATGAACTAGTTAATAGTGAATAGTTAATAGTGAATAGTGATGGTATTTGTTTTTGGTATGGACTATTGTATATGTACGATAGTTGATAAGTATACAAATTCTTTCGTTGTTCGTTATTTGTTTTTAGTTTTTCATTCAATGTAGTTATGCAAACTAACCACCGCAAAACCAAAGCTATCCTTGGTATCGATCGAGGGACAAAATATATAGGACTTGCCTATGCGCTTCCTGGTAGTGAAGTTGTTTTTCCTATTGGTTATATCCTGAATGATCAGATGATGTACTTCAATATCGCTGGTATCATTGAAAAACACAATATCGGGAAAATCATGCTCGGACGACCAGCGAAGCAAAAAGATATCCAAGAAAAAATTACTACATTTATGAAAAGTCTCAATTATATTATCGAACATAGAGAGATAGAAATCCAGCTGGTAGAGGAGGATTATACTTCTGTTCAGTCGTGAGAGATAGTTTCCAACTTCAAAAAAAACGCTGCTACTGATACGGTGAGCGCGATGCTTATACTTGAAAGAGGACTTAAAAACAACTAACAACTAACAGTGAATATCTAATAATTACGGAATATTTTTTATTGTCATTGCGAGCAAGGCGAAGCAATCTTAATAGAATTATTTAGATTGCTTCATCACTTCGTTCTTCGCAATGACTAGTCTGCTTACAGCAACTCAATTTCGTCACTTCACGTTGGAATGGTGTTTTTTTTAGTTGACTTTTTTTATAATATAGATACAAGAATAAAGTAAACATAAATATAAACTAATAGAAATAGAATAGGAGGAAAAAAATATGCGCAACAAAAATCTAGAACTAAAATTGATCATGCTCTGTAATGAAATCTTTGATTTCTTATGTGCTCCCGGAAATGGGGCTGATATATTGGATATCAGTATAAATGAAATTAGGGGAATGGGAACCATTAGATTAGAAAAGGTGTCGGAAGAAATAAAAGACGAAATAGAGATTGGAAAATATGAGATATGTTATAAGTGGCAAGAAGGAAATCTTGTCCAAGTGTCACTGTATCATCCCAAGTACTGTATACTCTACAGTAAGAGTGTGGTACCAGGAACCCAACGTAGGATGTCTCTATCTTTTTAATCCATTAGCAACTCTATCTCACCGCTTGGCTTTTTGGCTGGAGCGGTTTTTTTTAAGAAAAATTGCTCATAATTTTGCCCATATTCCGAGTCGATCGGGAGTTGAAACAAGAAAACGATATGCTGTTTTTTGAGGTAGTCGATAAGCTTTTTCGCTTCCTCATCCATTGAGAGAAGATCAGAAAAGATAACGATGGCTCTTCTTTTTTTATTCTGCACAGCAGCGCGCAAAAATTCATGAAGACGACTTGTATACAAGGGTTTCGTTTTTTGTACCTGAGCGAAAATCTGTTCTAGTGCTGTACGGAATTCGTTTCCATGCTGTTTACTTTTCATATAAATCAGGTTTGAATTTCCTCGTCGTCTATATGTTGGATAGTATATTGTGACGGCTATTTGCTGTTTTTTGCAATAAGACAAAATATCTTCCGCATAGGCAAATGCTTGTTCTCGATTGGGATATTCGCCGCCTCTTCGGTTGTAGTTGATATCCAGAAAAAGATCCAAAGTTAAGGATTTTTCTTGCTGGAAAATATTTGTGTAGAGTTCTTGATATTTCGCTGCGCGTTTTCGATTGATCTGCGATGAGCTATCTCCAGCAGAATATTTTCTTACATCAACTTTTTCGCTCCCCGATCATTTCATGATATGCTGAAAAACACCAAATCGTTTCCCGACTATCGGTTTCGTAAGTTTGATGCTAAATTTTTTTTGCATATATGACGACTAAATTAATGAAAAATTAAAAGTGAAAAATGAAAAACGAAAGAATTATCTTGTTATGGACTTTAGTAGTGTACAATAGTTCATTTTAGCAATACCACCATTATTAATTATTAATTATTCATTTTTCATTATATTTTTCTTGATCTCCTCTTTATCACTCCACTTTCTTTTTCCAAAATTCGTCAGCTGTATAGTCTCATGGCCCTTTCCAGCGAACATTACAACGTCTCCAGGTTGCACCAATTCGCATGCAAATTTGATCGCTAAGGTTCTTTCTGGGATAGTAAAAAAATCTTTTCCCTGAGTTTTTTTGACGTTCATCGTCAATTGTTCGAGAATTTCTAATCTATTTTCGGTATCGGGATCATCGTCGGTGGCAATCAAAATATCACTGTATTTATCTGCAATTTCTCCCATAATCGGTCTTTTGGTTTTGTCTCTACATCCGGGTGCGCCAAAGACAGTTATTAGTCTTCAGGTTCATTTGATTTTGCTCAAATATTCCAAAGTCTTTTCCAGTGCATCAGGCGAATGTGCAAAATCCACGAAATAGTAACTTCCGTTATGATGTATCGGTTCCATCCTTCCTGTGATAGGAGCGACTTCTTCGATAGATACTATTGCTTGTTCCATAGGAACTCAGACTTGGATAGTGACACTGAGTGCAGCCAAAATATTGTAGACATTAAAATCACCGACAAGTTTCGTATGTACATCATATGACTTACCCAAATAGGTGAATGAGAACTTTGTTCCTACTGGTGATATCTGGATATTTTCCGCTTTGAGATGTGATGAAGCGACAACACTGAAACTAACTTTTTTGTCGAATGGCATTTCATCATACCGTTTCCTTCCTACTTTATCATCTGCAGGGAATGAAGCGTATTTATTTTGTTTTTTGTTCGCAAGAACATATTTAAAAAGTTTTTCTTTGGCTTTGATGTAGCGTTCCATAGTGCCGTGGAAATCCAAGTGATCATGCGTCACATTCGTTAATATCGCAAAATCAAATTCTACTCATTCAAATCTATATTGATTCAATCCATGCGATGATGCTTCGAGAACGGCGATTTTGCATCCAGAATCTTTTGCTGTTGCCAAAATCGACTGCAGATCATAAACATCGAGTGAAGTCATTTTCTTTTTATTTTCTAAATTCTGGTTACCGATTTTGATGTTTGCAGTACTGACCATTACCGTTTTGGCTACATGATCGTTCAATATTTTGTGAATCAAATTTACGGTCGTTGTTTTTCCATTCGTTCCCGTGACGCCGATTACGAAAAAATTTCTGGAAGGGTAGCTGTATAGCGTGTTTGCTATCTGTCCGTTCAATTTTTTCCATAACTGATAGATAACGCTATCCTTGAGTAGGAAGTAGAGTTTATCGTAGAAAGTAATTTTCTTGATGAGTGACTTTAACATACACATTATATATAATATAAAATTATAGATGAGAGATGATAAATGATAGATAAAGGACTTTATTTTTTATGAACTATTATAATTTTACTATAGTCTATTTTAGCTATTCAATAATTTATCATTTCAAATTTATCATTTATCATTGTTTTTTAATAGTCGTGCTCCGATGATAGCAGCAGTTTCCATTCTTAATATCGTTGTTCATAATCCGATGATTTGATATTTCTTGGTCGAAAATTTCTGATAGTCTTTGTTAGTTAATCATCATTCCGGACCAATGATTCCGATACTATTTTTTTCTGATTTTTCGATGTTTTCTCGAGATGATTCTTGTTCTTTTTTATCGAAGATAATAATATCTTTGTTGTTGATATATTCCTGAATGTCTCTAGCGAACGAGATTTCCGGAATTTTCCATCCTCGTGATTGTTCTACAGCTTCCTTACTGATTTTTTGTAATCTTTCTTCTTTTTTTTCATTCCATTCTTTGATTACTGATCTTTCTGTTGGTCGAAAAATAATTTCATCAATACCGATTTCACTTAATTTTTGGATAATCAATTCCGCTTTGTCCCATTTGTTCGGCATAGCGACAATCATCTTTATGTTCCCTGGATTAACGTGATGGTGTGTTTCAGAAAGAATTGTTCCTTGTAATTCTTTATCGTTCCAATTATCTATACGTACTTCATATCTTGTTTTTTCTGCTTCATTAATAGGATCCTGTATTCGTAGTATATCACCGATGTTTGCTCTCATGACTTTTCTTACTTGCGACAAAATTTCAGCACTCTCAATAGTTACTGTATCTGCTTTTTTTTTGTACGTTGTGATAAATAGCTGCATAACAAGAAAAGATTGAAAGATTGAAAGATTGAGACATTGAAAGATTAATTTCTCTCCCGCTTTGCGCGGACTTCACTTCGTTTCGCATTTTTCAATTCTCCATATTTCCATTTCTTCATATTTCCATGTTTCCATTTCTCCGTATTTTTGTAGCATTTTGGACTAATAATGCAATAGGACTTCTGTAAGAAGCATAAAGTTTCAAGTTTCAAGCCCAAAATTGCTCATTAGCTACACGGCAGCTTTACACTTTACGCTTTGAACTTTGTGCTAAGTTTGTTCTCATCTAGTGTATTTGCAATTGCATTTTATTTATTTTTTGCTACATACTAGAGTATATTTATTTCACGTCAATATTTGTATGATAGAGTACGCAATCACTGCCATCAAGGAGTATATAGCGCAAGGTATTGAGATGAAACCGATATTTTTGGTAATTATTGTCGGATGTGCTATCCAGTTTACCAAAGTGATTATCGATATTATCAGATACAAGCGTATCTATACCGACCATATTTTCGCATCAGGAGGGTTTCCTTCATTTCATAGCGGATTGGCAAGTAGCGTAACAATGTTGGTGTGGCTTCATTATGGATTTGATAGTATATTGTTTGCAGTTACTTTTGCGTTCAGTGTACTTTTTGCATATGATGCGATGAATCTTAGATACGAAACAGGACAACATGCACATTACATCAATGATCTCAGATTAGAATTGGAATCTATACTTCAAAAAAAAGAGAAGAATCCACTCAAGGAAAGATTGGGACATACTCCTTGGGAAGTTGCGGGAGGAATAATTTTCGCATCAGTTTTGACTTACATACTGTATTATATTTACTTTATACAATAAACAAATATTGTGTAAACTCACTATAGTTCGCGTAATTTACTTCGCGTAATTACTTACAAATTACGATCAATTACATCCGCTAAAGCGGATAAATTACATTCAATAGGATAAATTACCAATTACGTTCCGAAGGGACAAATTACGACCGAAGGTCACATTATATTTATAGTCATAGAATCCAATGATAAAATTTGTCGTGCCGAAGCCGGTAAAAAAAATAAAAAGAACATATACCCCCATCGAATCAGACAGAAAAAAGAAAAAAATCTGATTTCATTTTTTTTCTATAAAGATAATTCGAGTGATATTTATTGTTTTTGCTCTTATTTATTGAAGTTTTCTTTTGCTCAAACATACGATATTTGATCATCAATATACAATCAAGAGAGTTCTGTATGATTCCGGAGATATCGAACGATATGATGAACCGTATATGTATAAGCGTATAAAAAATTGGATGTTGGATGAAAATTATCACGTTGTCAAGCGATATAGACAAAGAATAATAAGTGATATTATGTTGCATTATCCGATGGTAACCGATGTCGGAATTGATTATCGTTCCAATAATACCGTATTTGTGAAACTGACCTTTAGACCAATAAATATGGTTATCAGGAATCAAGAGTTTAGACGAGCTTTGGTTGGAGATGTATTGTTGCCTCTCTATTCTGGAAATAATATCGCTAACGGGGTAAAAATTTTGGATATGCCAGAATATTTTAGTGGTATGAATGCGATGACCGGCTTGTTTTTTAGAATTCCTGCCCAGGAATTGACGCAGCAAATAGAATTGCTTTATCAATGATTTCCTAATTTGCATCACATAGAATATCTCCCTGGCGGAGAACGTTCTATTGTTTTTCTCAACGGAAGAAAATATTACATCAACAATCTTTGAGATATACCAAATCAGATCAGAAATTACGAGTTGCTCAAAAAATATTATAAGGACTTCGAACATCTGTACGAAATCGATTTGGGAAGCTTAGGAAAAGATAAAGTAATCGTACGTCAATTCTAAACAAACTATTGAAAAATTGATAATTGAAAATTGACGCGTCCTCGAAGGAGGGAAATTGAAAAATATCGTTTCATCGTTTTATCGTTTAGTTATAGAGTATGAACGAACAATTTATGAGAGAAGCGATCAAGTTATCGCTAGAAAATATGCAGAAAAATGCTGGATGACCTTTTGGTGCAGTTGTTGTCAAAGACGGGGAAATTGTTTGAAAAGGACGGAATCAAGTAATATCTTCCAATGATCCAACTGCTCATGGTGAAATTGTCGCTATCCGTGATGCCTGTAAAAATCTTTGAACATTTGATTTGTCTGGATGTGAAATCTATACTTCATGTGAGCCATGTCCGATGTGTTATGGAGCGATTTCGCGAGCAAGAATCGATAAGATGTACTACGGAAATACAAAAGTTGATGCAGCGAATATTGGGTTCGACGATAGCGCTTTCTGGGAAGATATCAAAAAAGAATTACCTCAGAGAAATATTCCTGTAGAGCAATTATTACACGATGAGGCTTTGGAAGTGTTTAAAATATGGAAGAATAAAGAAGATAAAATTATTTATTAAACGTAGAGACGTCCATTCATGGCGTCTCATAAAAAAAATGATACAAATAACACGCGATACATCGCGTTTCTACAAATTATTTACTCTATATATATAAATAATGAAAACCGATTTCCCTATTTTCAAAAACAATCCCTGAATGACATTTCTTGATAATGCTGCTTCGACGCAGAAACCACAATACGTCATTGATGGTGTCTCCGAATTTGTCGCACATGATTATGCAAATATTCATCGCGGAGTATATTCCTTGTCAGAAAAATCTGAAGAAGTATATTATCGTTCCAAAGAATTAGTCGGTGAATTACTCAACTGCAAAGCGAGCGAAATTGTTTACAGCTACAATTCTACCTACGCGATAAATTTGATCGCTCAATCGCTTGTGATTTCCGATATAATTAATTCTTGAGATATAGTTCTCCTGTGAATTCGAGAGCATCATGCCAATATTCTTCCACGACAGGTTTTAGCAGAGAGAAAATGATTTACTGTAGAATTTTTCACTATCAATGATGACTACGACATCGATCGAAATGATTTCGACAAAAAATATACAGACAAGGTAAAAGTTGTTTCTGTGGGACACGTTTCCAACGTCACCGGAAAAATTTATGACGTCAAAAAGATAAAATCCAAGCTTCGTGATGATACCTTTTTTCTCGTGGACGGTTCGCAATCAGTACCAAATTTCCCGGTCGACGTGCAGGATATTGGTTGTGATTGTTTGGTATTCACGTGACACAAAATGATGGCGTACACTGGGATCTGAATTATTTATTTAAAAAAAGAATGGATCAAGACATTAGTGCCGATGATTCGTGGCTGAGGGACGATTGAAGATGTAAGTGTCGAATGACATACCTTAGCGACCAATTCCGACAAATTCGAGGCGGGGACACCAAATATTATTGGCGCTGTTTCGTTGTTGAAATCATTGGAATATATCAAATCTATCTGATGAATGGAAAAAATTCGAGAACACGAACAAAACTTAGTTAAATATTGTTTAGACGGATTCACAAAATTCAAGGACAAAGTTGAGGTTGTAGGACCGATGAATGCTGATAGGGTTGCTGTTTTTTCTTTCGTACTTCCAAATAATAAAAATTTCAACAACATCGGAGAAATATTCGCAGAACACAATATCGCAGTTCGTTGCGGGGGACATTGCGCGTATCCGATTCACAAACGTTTCAATACACCATGAACCTGTAGAATGAGTGCATATGTGTACAATGATGAAGACGATATTGCGAAATTCTTTGAGGTGTTAACTAAAATAAGCTAATTAGATATGTTTATAAAATATGTCAAGTCTTCCTAGTGTTTAGGAAGGCTTTTTTTTGTAAAAAAAATGATTTCTAGATATACTTGTACTATATATAAAAGCCTTTAAACTTTACATCAAATATTATGACAAATCAAATGAATAGCATTGAATCATTACAGACTGAGGTAAATCAGGTAAAGACTGACTTAGATTTGCTTAAAGCAGTGACTAATGAGACAATAAAACAAACTAAAGCAGAAAGCTTAGCGCAGGATGTTACTGCGACCAAAGAAAAAATCAAAAAAGAACTTGATGCACTCAAGTGACTTACTGATGCAACATCTTTGGAAAACACAAGAAAACTTGAAGCTATGCTTTTGACATTGGAAACATCGACTACAGAGCTTACTACGCTCAAAGCAAGCGTTACTACACCTTTGAATTCTTCAGAAGAAACACCATCAGAACTTCAGGAAGAACATAAAGAAGAACAAGAAGATGAAACCAAAGAGAAAAATTGGATCAAAAGACAATGGGACGGAGTAACGAGCAAAGAAGAATGGAAAACAAACACCTGAGCTAATATTGCTCGTGTAGCATGAGGGATAGGCGCTGTTTCTTTGGCAGTTCGATGAATCAAAAAACTTTTTGGTCGAGGAAAAAAGAACAAAGAGAAAAAAGAAGGAGAAGAGTCTACAGAAAAAAAAGGATTTCGACAAAAACCATTAGGTAAATTTCTCAAATGGACAGGAATAGGAACGGGTGCTTATTATCTTATTCATGGCTTTGTTACCGGGAAATGGAATTTAAAAGATTTTTTCGATTGGAATAAATTAGGTGCGGATAACCATGATGAATCGTGAGAACAAGTAGAATCATATACAGAACGAGCAGAAAAAAATCCTGAACAGAAGGAAAAATATGAATCATTTTGAGATACTGTTGATGCTTATTATGAAAGCATATTCGCCAAAGAATTGGATGCAGGATGGGAAGATGACGCTGATATGTCATCGATTCCAGAAAATGTGGCTGCGAAAAATGAGGGAAAGAATATCGATGTTACGCTCAAAGGTGTTGTTCCGTATTGTATGGATAATAGTTTTTCATCAGTGAAAAGCATACTTTCCGAAAAAGGTATAGAAGTTGATATCTTTCAAAGAGATATAGCGGAAATCAAGACACGGGTCGTATGATGGATAAAATGAACACTTGGAAAATGATTACTATGATTCCTTTCTGTATTGCCGTCTTTTATCGCGAAGGGAATAGGAAGCACTACCGAAGAAAAAGTTGAGAACCGGATAAGCAGCGGAAAACGTGAAGACCGTATTGCGGAATTGAAATTCTTTTTCAGACAGCAAGTGAGGATGACGGTCTATCTCAACCAGAAAAAAAATGAATTGATCAAAAAAATAGCTGAAGAAAAATTAGCAGTGAATAATCCGGAAAATTTCGAAAGTGTCGAAGAGGCATTGAATGACGCTGATCGAGTGGAGAAAGAAATCCTGAATAATGCGGATTATACCAGTTTTATAAACGGTAGCATACTCAATGCTGTCGATATTATGAGAAAAAGGGATGTCTTTTGAGATACACCTGATGAAGATGTTCAGAAAGTCGTGGATGAAATAGATACACAAAGAGATGAAATTATGGACGGAACTTGCGGCGATGATATCATCACGAGATGCAAAGCGGATTTTGAAGATGATGGAAAACTGGAGACAGCAAACTCCACGGTACTTACAGAGTCATGTAGGAATATCATCAACGATATTACAGAAGAAGTGGAATGACCTATGGAAGAATCCATGCGGAATATCTATGAAGATCTCAGAGATAGCAATGACGCACAGCTCAGACAGTTATTGAAGGAATCTCCGCTACTGAAAATGTTCGGGGATATTAAACAGTGATTGGAAGATATGATTTTAAAAATTCAGAACGGAACTTTCACTAAGGAGGATCTGGTATCGTTAAAAAAAGTCGTCAACAATTATTTCGCTTTCAAAAAGGAATTGATGATAGGGGCGAATACCTTTGAACAGATAAAAGACGAGAATGGAAATATTGTCATAAGCTTAGGAAAATTTTTGCGAGGATGTCTACAGAATATCTGAGAAGGATTATTCTGAGGACATGGATTCCGAGAAGGGGCATGATATGTAGTTACGTGAGCGATACCGATATTTACGGTCGTAGCAGGAGTGCTGTGGTTTAGAAAACCTAAGAATCGATATAAGACGTGAGTGGCAATATACAATACAGTACCAAGAGTAAGCCAATCGCTTCTCCGGACAACGAAGACGATAAATAGAAAATATATGTGACCGCCGAGTATGATTAGGAAAGCATTTTTTGAGGGTGCTACCGGACCTACAAAGTTGGAGGCTTCATTGATGCAAGGAAATATTTCTTTGCGCAAAGCTTCGCAGATAGTGGATAACGGCATGAACGGCAAATTCGTTTGAAGAAATACCAAGAGCATCCGATTGACGAGATACGGAGCTAACAATAACATCGATACCATCAAGAAGATACTCATGGACAAGATATTTCCGACATTCAAACTTGTGGATGATGAGTTGGAAATGGTGGCCAAGAATTTTGATAACAGGACATGGAACAAATTGCTTTTGACCAGCACCAACAAGGATACCATTAATCTTATGAAAAAATATGAAGCTTTGCAGGTTTCTGGAGAGAAGAAATTGTTCTTTGATAAGATATTGGATAGTGGAGATCTGTCTAAATCAGATATCCAGAAGCTCATAAAGTATGCGGATGATATAGATATAAGTAATTTGGAGACAAAAGAACTTAATAAAATAGCTAAAAAGCTCAGTAAAGAAATCTCTAACCTTGCTGATGCAAATGCAATCAATGCAAAAATAACCGACCTCAAGAAGACAGTCAATGTAGTGGATGTTTTGACTGATGCACAAAAGGCATGTCAAAAAATGATAAACAATAAAATAAGTGTATTACAAAAACAGGTGTGAACATTGAGTGGTGTGGAGAAGAAGATTATGGAATTGGATATTGATAATTTAAGAAAGTTAGCACAAGATATGAAACACTTGCCAGATGATGAGGTGAAGGTTTTAAATAACTTGTTGTGAACAAATGTTTCAATGAGATATATAAGTAAAATATTGAGTGTTGATGATCCAATGAAAATTCTTAGTAAAATGAATGCTGCGACAAAAATAGATGAGTTTGAAATTATCCTGAAAAGTGCAAAAAATGCTGATGTTGATGATATGATCCACGCATTAAAAAGCATTAATAAATTTGATGGATTCCATAAACAATTTTTGAAAAATGTTGGTGTGATGAGCGATGCTGTACGTACATTGAAAAACTCACAAAAACTAATGAAAACGTTGAAAATTCTCGCAAAAGTGCCTATAATCTAATTTTTATTTGATAATCTTATATATCTACGATGGTTGTAGAGTTGAAGATAGAAAAATTGAAGACTCAAGTAGACCAGATAAAAGCTGACCTTATTTTTCTACAACAAGAAGCATCAAAAAATGTTGTAGATTCTAAAAAAACAGAAGAATTAGAAAAAGAAGTAAACAAGGTAAAAGCAGATATTCAAAAAGAATTAGATGAGTTGAAGTGAAAGACTGACCTTTTGTCTTCCAAAAAATCCCAAAAGCTGGAAGAAATGTTGATTACTATAGAGACATCAGCATCAGAATTAGCTACACTCAAATTGTGAGTAAGTGAGGATGTGTCTTCTATCGAAGAGGAAGAAGATGAAGAAGAGGAAAAGAAAGAAGAGGGAAAAGGAGAAGATGAAAAAAAACCAGTAAAAAATTGGTTTAAACAACAAATAGATGGATTCACTGATTCTACAGAAGAACATCATGGATGGAAAAATGTCGCTCGTGTAGCATGAGGGATAGGAATAGTGGCAATATGAATTCGAGGAATCAAAAAATTATTTGGATTGGGAAAAAAAGAAAAAGATAAAGAAAAAGATACGTCTCCATCATCAGAAAAAGAATCGACTGATGAGAAAAAATGATTTTGGGAGAGTTGATTCGGAAAATTTTTTAAACGGACAGGAATCGGAACGGGTGCATATTATATTACGCGTGGACTTGTGAGCGGTAATCGATGATTCAAAGATTTTTTTAATCGAAAGAAAAAAGAAACAGAGGATGATGCTAAAAAAGAAAAAAATGCTCGAGTAGAAAAACAAAAACAAGAAGTGGAGGATATAGCTTCTGAAGTTGACAAAGTAAATAATGAACAAGATCCTGATCAACAACATCAAGGTGTGCAAAACATTGAAACGCTTATTGTTACCAAAAAAACGACCATAGAACATAAGATTGAAGAATTGGAAAAAGAATGAAAAGAAAAAAATAAACAAGAGATAGAAGAATTGGAGGATATACTAAAAAAACTTGAAGGATATGAAAATGAAATATACCAAATCGCTGACAGAGAAAGCGTACAATGACCTATTTCTTGAGCAAGTGAAGACATAGAATCTCCAGAAGAAGATGATGGTTTGAGTCATCGGACTCATGTACCTGGAGCAGCGATAGCGGTGACAGGATGAACAGCTGCAGGCCGATGAACAGCCAAGATTTTACAGAAAACAAAACTTGCAGCAGAATCAGTACCAGAAGCAAAGGTGATATCTCAGACAAGAAAAGGATTCGAAAATATAGTACAAGGGCTTGAATATAGGTTACTCGATGATCAATTACTGGATGTGCAAAAACAAAATATAAAGAAATCGATACAATATTTCAAAGAGGCAGGAGAAAATGCTGATGTTATAGAAGAATTGAAAATATGGCAAAAACTTTGAGATAAGTTACCTATAGAGACATTGAACGCTTTGGATATAGATCCGATTTTAGCAAAACAACTAAAAAACTTCTCCAATGACGCAGAATTTGTTGAAGCTATAGCAAAAGCTAAAAGTGAAACACAGATAAAAAATATTTTCAAGGCTAGGGGAGTTATTAATGTTCCAGATGATGTAGTAAAATTATTGAAAACTGCTAAATATGCTAATGAAGTGAAAGCTATTTCTAGGGTACTTTCAGTAACAAGACCGATCAAAGCATTGGGAAGATGATTGAGAATGGTTCCGTTTATTGATTTGGCTGCAGGAGGAATAGATGTATGGTTATATTTTATGGAAGCGAGAGAAGCTGATCTTATCAAAAAAACTAATGAACTAAGATGATCAAACAAACAACAACAAGCAAATATGCATCTTGTACTTGGTGCAATTGATCTCGCTGTCGGGGTAGGTGCAAGTGCTATTATATTTGCTTCAGCTTGTGCTTCTTCATGACCTCCATGATGGGTGGTAGGTGTTGTAGCTGCTACTGCTGCGTTAGTAACCTGGTGAGTGAGAGAGGTGGCGGATACGTATTATTATGAATTGGTTGATTTTTATCTTAGAAACAAAGAAGATTATGTAGAAATGTATAGATGAGAGATTAAATCAGCGATTCTTCAGGCGACTGTTCGTGGGGACGATTCTTTTTCTTTGTCATGAACGGAATCGTTTGCTGAGATATTTAATCGAAGCAATAGTATAGATAAAAATAAAAAAGTAACTTTGGAAGACGCATATCGAACAATGATATATATTGAAGAAAAAAAGCATTATCCCACAGTTGGAGTACTTAATCCAAATTATCCCAAAGATCCTGATCAACCATTGGAGTGAACGGATCTCGAACATTATACCAAAGAAAAAGAGAAGTTGGATAAAATTATAGCATTGAGAATGGAATATATCAAAAAGTTTTTGCCACACACTACTACGAGTACAGATAAGTCAGATTATAATAAATATATTGCTGATATACAATGAGCGAAGTGAATACATGCGATAGAACAGATTGTGGCAGATTCCAAAACGTATCAATATATGAAACAAGATACAGAGTTTGCAGGATACATAGATATAAAAAAATATCAAGCAGCACAAAGAACATCATTAAAAAAAGAGAATGAAGTGTGGTTTGATCAATTAGAATCTATGTACAAAAAAGATCCAGCTACGATAGTAGAGTTGTATTATTATGTGATAGAATATGATATGGTAGTCAAAGATGAAGAGAGTTATCAAAAAGAATATGTATGAGTTTCGTCTCAGATCTCGTTTATCAAAAGATATTATGAATATACACTAGCTCATATTCCACCAGAAAAAAAGATGTTTGTGGGAAATATTTATGATATTCCTTATACAAAAACAGAAGAAATGCTAAAAAATATGGAATCAGGAAAAATAGACATGAATCCTATGGCATTTACGGAACAAGACATCAAGAAGCGTTTGGTGTATGGACTAGAGATCAATAGATTTGAAGAATCACATGCTGAATATACATCAAATATCGGACAAAATATTATCTATAGAATAGCAAAGGAAATACATGGATATGAAGGAGGAAACAATCATCTTGATTTGATACTGTATTTTACGCCAGAGAAAAAAGATTCTTTGGGAATGTATTTTGATGATGGCTGGTATATCAATGTAAATAATTGATCAGATAGAGAATTTACATTAAATTTTTTAGATACAGCAACTCCTGAAAATATAGTATATCGATTTTTTGAAGGGCATGGTTTCACTAGAAATACTATAGATACTATAGATACAAGTACAGAAAATTCTGATGATGTACTTAATTTAGAATACCGTAATAGAGTAAGTAAAATTGTTAAGGAAGAAAAAATTTTCCAAACATCAGCAAAAAATCGTGAAGTACAAAAAGAAATAGTAGAATACATCTCTCTCTATGGAAAAGAAGCTTATGTAAAGTTGCCATATAATTTGATAAATGATGCCAAGAGAGCATGATTAGGGAATGTGGAATATTTTTTCTTTAAATATAGTGGAGGAAATATAGATGCATGCACATCCAAAGCATATGTAGATGAAAAAATCAATATCGAATCAATATCATGAGAATGAATACTTTTCAAAAAAATGTATATAGAAAATGTTCGTGAAGAATTTTCCGATGAAGAAAAAAAATATATCGAGTATGTTGAATATGCTCATGATAGATTAGCACAACTAAGGGCGATAAAATGAGTATGATCACATGAAGATGAATTAGATTTACCTGAAGAGTTTGAAAGACTCATAGGTGATAAATACAAAGAACGGTTAAATTTTAAAGAATCCTTGTTGTGATATGATCCAAACGTAGCAGCCAAAGAGTTGGTGCAAAAATATGCTATGTATCATGACTATTTTGAGAATTTGTATATGGCTATATTGATAGAAGTATCGTGACGTAAATTTAGTAATGATATAGATAGTTATGAATATTTGCTATCTACATTATCACACATGGATATATGATTCTTTGATTTTGAGAAAAAGATATTGAAAGAGGGTATCTTGTCCAAAAAAGAAACAGAAAAATTGTATAAGATAATAAACGAAAAAAAGATATTTGGAAAAACAATACAAGAGTTGATACAATCATCAGACGAAGAAGAAAGAAATAAAGGATTCTGGTGAGCGAAACAGATACTCAAAACATTTTTAGAGTCAAAAACGTTGTCTTTGGATGAAAACGCAAGGATAGAGAACATCAATAGTGGCGAAATTACAGAGAGAACTTGGGCTTTTGCTCTATGACCTTTTTGACCTGTTGCAGGAATAGCTGCAAATGTAAATTATGATATGAGAAAAAAAACAGTTATGGAAGATATGTTGGAAAAAAATCTTAGAGAGGAGTTATATTTATGATATGTGGATATTGATACAAGCAATATAGCAAGTAAAAATCCAGAAGAAATAAAAGTAAAAAAACTGACAGAAAAGGAACAAAAAACCTACGATATCTCTCTCGAAACACTCAAAATGATAGAGTTAACACAAAATAATGTAGTACGACAAGATCAAAGAGGAAATCTTATGTTTGACCCAGAAAAAAGTACAATTACCAGTCGATGAGCAACAGTAGGTATAGATGTCGAAGTTATGAAGGTACAAGGATTGGATATTGTGTGTAAAGATCTTTTGGAGCTTTTGTATATGGCTAATTTGATCAATTGGGTCAAAGGTAAACTTTTGAAAGAACATCCAAAACATACAGGAGAATTCTTTTTTGGTAGAAGAACACGTACATTGTATGTAAATGATTCAACACGAAAAAGTGGACGAATGAATGATACGGATGTGGTAAGTATAGATGCTATAAAAGAAAAATATCCTAAGTTACTTAGCGATATTAACAAACAAACATTTTTAACTTATATTAATTCATTGTGATTGTCATGATGATCTTCAGTAGCAGCTACAGCAAAAAAAATCGGTGATAAATTTGTTGATAAAATAACTGTTGAAGAAAATAAAGTTATAAGAAATGCTTGAGTATATAGATAATAAAATAAATAAAATTTTAATTAATCACATACTATCTCATGACTGAAGAAATTATAGAAGAAAATATTAAGGATTTGATACCTGAGGATATCACTGGTGAAATGAGTGAAGATATTTTGACTCTCAAAAAAGAAATAGCCAAAAAATATATAGAGGAGCTCAAAGAAAAAAAAGATATGTGAATATGAAAATTACTTATCGGAGAAGGAAAGTCTCTCGAAAAATATCTCGTATCAGAAAATAAATGAGATCAGATAGTTGATACTATCAAATGAAATCTGATGGATAAGTTTTTTTGATCAGTAGATAAAGGATCTTTTGTGATTGGATGAGTAACTTACAATTCTATTTTTGAGTATCTTAAACCAGTCAAAGAAAAATTGGATAATGCCAAGACGGAAGCAGAACTCAAAATTCTAGAAAACGAAATACTTACGGCATCTACGATAGTTGCTCCTGCTGTTATTGCTTCTACAGGAGTTTCGACAAATGAAATACTTCCAGAATCTAAAGAAGAGATTACTGATAGGAGAGAGGCGGTGCTTGCTAATCTACAGGCGGTTTTGAATCAGGACGAAAAAGATGATATTGAATATAAACGATGAGGTTATAGTTCTATTGAAGCGTGATTGGATTGTTGAGGATTGATAGTCTATTGTGCCAATCAGGCATGACTGAAGGTTGGGGGAAATAGCAGGGAATTATTTCAGAAATTTCCGAGCAAAAAATTGGAAGTTGATGATAATGGCGCTATTGTTACTGATGTATCTCAGTTCAAAGAGGGGGATCTCTTGGTATTCGATTCGATCGATCCTGCATATCATGATACTCCAAAAAATAGATGACGACAGCGCGAAATTATTTGATCTGAGGGACAGAATATCCATCCACATCATTTCGCTTTCATCAAGAGTTTTGATCGCACAAGAGGGATTATACATATCGTGGAATCAAATGGTTCACAAGGAGTTACCGAAAGCGAATGTAGTATTGCAGACCGATTGGATAAAAACAAAAAGAAAGAAAAAATATCTAATTTACGGGCTGTTCACGTGAATTACGATGAATTGGAAAAACTTCCAGAAATAGATCTGGCTAATTTAGAAGATCTTCCTAATGCGAAACGTGCCGCAGCATAATTCTTTTACACGTCTTTGATGATTTTTTTCACTACGCCAATCACTTTACTTTCATCATACTTACTGACTTCTACATTATCGAAAAATCTGTTGACGGACTCGAGATAGAGCTTTCCGTCTTTTTTTATGATTTTCTTGAGTTTAGGTAATTCATTGTGGATGATGAAGACATAATCATTCTGATCATAACTCGGTTGTTGCTTTATCAATACTAAATCGCCATCTTGAATCTTTGGTTCCATACTATTTCCTTTTGCTCTGACGAAAAAACATTTGCTGACGTCTTTGACGCCGAGCATCGCTATCGTTGCTGGGATTTTTTCTTGGGTGTATTCATCGAGGATATTTTTTCATTTATTTCCACATTGAGCGAATCCGTAGATAGGAAGCTGGACAATATCATTCAAACTATCCGTGATACTCTCCCTGATTAATCTATATCCTTGTTCATCTTTGATGAAATATCCCTTCAAAACCAATTGATTCAATTTATTGAGCACGGTCTGCGGATGGCCTGCTCCGATATTGTTCGCGATTTCTCTCAGGGTGATCCCTTCCTGATTCGTGTTTTTTTTGAAGAAGGTGATAAGGGCTTTTTGGATATTATCTAATTCTTTTTGAACCATAACATGTTGGTGAAAGGGTAAAAGGTTATTTATAATATTCATTGTTTTTCCATTTCAGAGGATTGTTTGATATATAGGTATGGATTCTTTCAAAATCACGATCATTGCGGATTACGTGTTCATAATAATTCGATTGTCGTTTGAAGGTAGGGAGGTGTTTTCTGATTTCTCTTGTAACGGTTCATTTAAATTGGTTGATAGCCAATGATATTGATTTTTTATTCCGAGAACCGAATTTGTTTTCTGTTCGTAGAGACATGCCATGGCGTGTCTCATTTTCTGGGTGATATTCATGGCGTGTCTCATTTTCTGGGTGATATTCATGGCGTGTCTCATTTTCTGGGTG
>CAZBQE010000001.1:60721-69600 GCA_964494005.1 uncultured Candidatus Peribacteria bacterium
ATATTCATGGCGTGTGTCATTTTCTGGGTGAGACACACGATCGTGTGTCTCTACGTCATTTATGGTAATTATTCCATGAACATGATTTGGCATAATGATACATGTGTCCAATTTAATATGTGGGAAATGATTCGGTATCTCGTTTCGAATATATTTTAAAATATTCCCCATATCATTTAATTTCATCTCCCCATTAATCACCTCTCCGAAATAGGATGTACGATTCTGCGTACATATCGTGATAAAATATGAACCGGGTTCAGAATAATCTCGTTCGGGTAATCTTGAAGATTTCGTTCTATATCTATTATCAAATAATATTGTCATCGGTCATCGTAAAATTTCAAATTCGTTTCCATTATAAGGATTGTTTTGACGCTGTCAAGTAAATTTTGACAAAATCAATCCTATTTTTGACAGACATTGAAAATATAGGTCAGCATAGGACAAAAATCTCTTGATTTTATGAAATAAATATATAAAATTGATTTCGTTGATGAGTGAGGACTCAAAAAACATTTCACTTGGTATGGACGATTGATATCGTAATACATCTGAATGATTGAGCACACTTCATTACAAAAAATTCTCAATTCTCATTCCGGCATCCATGATTGCGGAAGGAACGTAATTGAAAAATTATTTAATTTGTTTTATACTATTATAACAACATAACCATGACAACGAAGAAGCAAGAGTTACAGGATGCGTTCAAAAGCATCGAGAAACAATTCGGAAAATGAGCCATCATGAGGATGGGAGACAATGCCAATGTAGGATTAGTGAGTACTTTTCACAGCGGATCCTATGTATTAGATCTTATTCTCGGCGGAGGATATCCCGAAGGAAGAGTTGTAGAAATCTATGGACCGGAATCTTCCGGTAAGACAACTATTGCTTTGCACGCAATCGCAGAAATTCAAAAGAGAGGAGAGACCTGTGCATTTATTGATGCGGAACATGCACTTGATCCACATTATGCGCGCAAATTAGGTGTAGATATAGATAACTTATTGCTTTCTCAACCAGATTTCGGTGAGCAAGCATTACAGATTGCTGAAGAGCTAGCAAAGACGGGAGCAGTAAAATTGATCGTTATCGATTCCGTAGCAGCGTTAGTACCGAGAGCTGAAGTCGAGGGAGATATGGGTGATTCCTATATGGGTCTTCAAGCAAGGATGATGTCACAAGGGTTGAGAAAACTTTCATCTGTTTTAGCAAAAAGTGGTACTACCTGTATTTTTATCAATCAGATTCGTATGAAGATTGGAGTAATGTTTGGTAATCCAGAAACTACTCCTGGAGGTAATGCGCTCAAATTCTTTGCATCTCAGAGGGTAGAAATCCGTAGAGGAGATAAGATACTCCAAGATAAAGAACAAATAGGTTATTTAGCGAAAATAAAGATAGCAAAAAATAAAATATCTGCTCCGTTCAAGACTGCAGAATTACCAGTAAAACGAGGGATTGGATATGACAAGACTTCTGATATTGTAGAAGCTGCAACAGCACTCAAATTAGTGAGTAGATCAGGAGCATTCTATACATTTGAAAAACAGAAGTTTCAAGGTAAAGAAAAATTTATACAGGCATTGGATTCTGATGAAAAGATGAGAAAATCGTTAGAAAAAGATATTCAAAACAAAGTCAAAGAGATGAGAATGGGTAAGAAAGTCATTGATGATGAAGCTTTGGAAGCAATAGAAACAGAGGTTGAAGAAGAAGTTTCCGATGATGTAGCAGAACTGGGAGAGTTGGTCGGTTAGTAACTTACACATACATATACATAAAAATCCCGCATTGGCGGGATTTTTTTTATAACAATATATTGCTAGAAATTATTTTACTTCCAGATTGAATTTACTGATCTTTGTTCCATCCATAGTAATGATGATTGTAGCATTTCCTGCTTTCTGTCAGAGGATAGAAATATCAACTTTACCATCATTTACAAAGGTAATTTTTGAAATATCCGCCTTAAGTATGTCGTTTGTTGAGATGATACCGAATGAGAAAGGAATCAGTCATGAATAGTTTTTTCAGGTAGTTTTATCTTTGATTTCCAGCGTAAGTTTTGCAGATGATCACAACGATAAAGGTTTTTTTGTAACCAGTGTAAAGCTAAGGGTGTTGTGTTGTATAAAATGTTTGGCGATATCGCTGAGATTATTTAATTCTAAAGAGAGTTTATTGTCGCTATGAATGATTGGTTCGTCGATTACTGGTGGAGTGACAGGTGATAGTACAGGTGGAATAACAACAGGGTGTACTATTGGTTGGTCAACAGATGGTGGGATTGTTGTTGGTGAAGAAGGTGGTACTACAGGAGTTTGTATAGGGATAATAGGTGCTCATGTATGTACTGTTTCTGTATGTGTAATTGGTTCTGTTGTTGGTGTTGGTTCTGTAGTTGATTTATTGTTGTAGATATAACATTTGACTTGAGCGGTAGTGAGATCTTCTCGACGATCAGACATGGTTCCTCTTGCTATCCATGCCATATCTCTGACGATTATTTTTTTCAATGAATTATCGTAGTGCATAACTTTCCCTACATGTCCGTAAATTCAGAACTTGCCGCCGGCATCATAGATGATTAATGCTCATTGTGCTGGGGTTGTTCCTATTTTATATCAGGTTTCCGCTGCGTTTTTACATCGATCTACAGCATTTCCTCATCGTGTCCTTTGTTGGGTCATGCTATTGATATAGGGAAAAAATTCTGGTGAAATTCTTGCTGCACCGTAAGTACAATATCATTTTGCAAACGTATTTTCTACGTTTGTATCCATTTTCCATACAGAGATAATATTTCCTTGTTTGAGTGAAGTACCAGGATTTTTCATAGCTTCTACAAGTGCTTCAGCAACTTCAGTACTATTGTTTCTATATAATTCTTCACTATAGTCGGTAAGACTAGCAAACATCCATGTTCATGAGATAAGTGTAAATATTATAACAGTAGCCAATTCTCCTACATGAAGAAGATTGTGATGAAAGTTGTGATGGATATGAAAAAGACTATGCGCATGCTTGTAGATGTGATATTTGATGTGTTTATGGATTCTATTATGCAGTGCTGGTTTTCTAGTCTTCTTTGTCATCGAACTTTCGCGAATAAAAGTTTTCTTATTAATTATATTCACGGAAGCCGATTTTGTCAAATTTTTAAGGACTTTTTTCTAGAAGATTTCAGAAGATTTGTAAAAATAACTACTGATGGATTTATTGTTGAAAAATATTTGTGCTTATATACTATATCGTATTGTTTCGTTGTTTTATCATTTCATCGTTTCATCGTTGTGCACAAACATATTTTCTTTATCTTAGATTATTACTTACCTCACAAAGGCTGATCAGAAACGGTATTTGAAGCCATTATTTCTCGTTTATTAACAAAATGATATACGATTTCTCTGTTGACCAGTCACTTTGATCCAGTATTGTTGCGTGAAGAAAAAAAGGAGAATATTCATATCTATAGAATCGGGAAAGGAAGAATCAGTTTTATGTTTTGGGCATTATGCAAAGGAATAAAAATTTTAAGAACTTATAGAGATATATCTCTTATTCATACAAGTACCTATGGTGGAGCAATTCCTGCATCGATACTTGGAAAACTCTTTCACAAAAGAGTTATACTCACCGTGCATGAAATTTTTGGTAAACTTTGGAAATGCTACAAATGACGATGGTGAGGGTTGGTGTATAGATGTTTCGAAAGAATTATGTTCCGATTTCCTTATGATGCCTATCATTGTGTGTCGCGATATACGATGAATGCTTTGAGGATGGTATATGGAATTCCTGATAGGAAAATCACTATGATTCACAATGGGGTAGATACGAGTTTTCGGAATCCAGAACAAGTGAATGTAATAGATGTTAAACATTGGAAAAATACTCATGGGCGAAACAATCGTTTCGTGATCACGTACTATGGCCATGCAGGAAAGTCCAAAGGATTGGATTATCTTGTCCGTGCATTACCAGAATTGGTTGCAGTCGATAGTCAGCTGCTTTTTGTTTTTAATCTCATTGCATCAAAAAGAACCGAAAATATTAAAGAAGTTATTAGAAAATATCATTTGTGATCTTCAGTTCAAATTTTTGATGGACTGGAAAAAGAGGATCTGCGTATTTTAGTAGCGAGTTCGGATTTGATTGTTGCCCCATCATTGTCCGAAGGATTTGGATCTGTACATACGGAAAGCGTAGCGATGCAAAAACCGCTTTTGACAACATATATTGCTTCTATACCGGAAGTTGTGCGAGGAAATGTAAGATTTATTCCTCCAGCATCCAAAAGAGAAATTATTCAGGCCATTCTTCAGCGTGAGGAATGGATAGGAAGTCCAGATTGTTTTCTTCCGCACAAGGATTTTTCACGGAATGTTACCATAAAAGAACTCATTAAGTTGTATCGTTAATAGAAAAGGGCGGTTATTAACCGCCCCTACAATATGATTGTATTTTCAAAATACTAAATTTTATCTATTGTTATCGTAGATATGTTTTTTGACGTCATTTAAATTATCAAAATATTTTTCTGTAGTGAATGTATATGAAGAATATTGTCATTCTATTGTTTTGAAGAAATAGAATACTTTATGATTTGGAGCAGTATATGGAGAGGTTTGTCGTGTTCCATCAATAGATATACGTCACCATCGTGCTTGGATTGTTTTGGCATTGAGATAGTTTGTTTCTGCACGATTGTAGATATCGATAGTGTATTTTAAAACATCGAGTGTAGGAAAATATTTCGGTGTGATGAAGTTTGTTGAGGTGAACTGTCTTTTTGCAGAATCATAGGTGATAGGATATTTTTTCCCGTTTGGTGCGGTATAGACACCATTGATAATCCATGAAACATTTCCAATACCATCATTTCAAAAGTCGCCTTCATCATAATATCGTTCAGTGAGATCATAGAGATATTTGAGTGCGATATATTGGTCATCATCTTCATCGTATTCATCCATTTTATTTTCCAACATAACCATAAGTGTTTCTAGGAATTCTTCTTCTTTGTCGCCTGCGTAGAGATCTTTGAGAGTTTCAAAGATAGCTATGATCATAAGTTTTTCGCTATTGGAGAGATTGGTTTCGATATCTTCATAGTTTTCGATATCATCATCTTCTTCTTCCGTAGTGATACTGAAGGTGTCAGAGATACCATTGATACTTAGTGTACTAGAGACGGTTTCATCATAATCATCGCTGGAGATAAGTTCGATTTTTACCGTCCATCCGTTTTGTACATATCCGGTTGTTCCAACCATAATTCCACTGATAAAGAGTGCGCCATTATTTACACTTGCGAGTACTGGTATGTTTGGTGTCATTCCGGTGATGGTAATAGTGTTGGATGCGTAAATTTCATCTAGATGTGCATCTTCGACGTCTTCAAAGGTGAATTGATCAGGAATTGTGTCAGTTATTCAACTATAGATAAACGGTTGAGTAGGTGAAGTTCATGAGTTTCCTAGTTTATCTATAAATTTGACGTATCGATAATATGTTTTTGGTCATCCAAGCGTACTAGCCGATAATGTAACTGATGGAGTAATAGTGGTACCAGAAGCTACAATAGTGCCAAAAATAGGTGTAGGAGAAACAAAATATTGGTATCCAGAAAGTCATACTGTGTCTGGTCATGCATTCCAAGTGAGGGTAAATGAACTAGCTACTGTAGCTCCACTTGCAGGAGAAATAAGAACTGGAGTAGGGGCAATAGAATCTAGATAGATCAAGAATGTATTAGAAATTTCATCTCCGCTACTGTTGCTCATAGTAACAAAAACATCTTTTCGCCCATTAGCTCATGTGAGTTCTACATTGCGTATTTGTGATGTGGCAAAATTTCCTGTGATAGGAGATCCTACAATATTACCGGTGATGATATACTCTACAGGATCATTTCCTTGCATGGAGATGTTTGCATAATCTTTGGTGAACCGTTGTGATGAGATAAGCGTCGTATTTGGTCAGGTCAATATTATTTGTCCGGTAAATGGTGCCTTGATAGTAAATGGATTACTATTGCTTATTCATGTATTACCAGCAACATCAGTAGCGATAACATACCAAGTATAACTATCATTATTGAGCATAGTACTAATAGTGTATCCTGTATCTGTACCAGCAGAAATTGTATAGGATGAAGATCAAACAACATAAAGCTCATAGCTAGATATAGCAGTATCATCATCTCCTGTCCATAGGAAATTGATATTATTACCTGTTAGAATGATCGATCCGCTAAGAGGAGAAATAGCTGTTGCTGTAGGATCTACAGTATCTATAGTAAAAGTGATTCCTATACTATTATTTCCAGAATCAGTTAGGATAAAAATATGTTCTCCATCAGTTGTAATAGTATCTCCACTTGAATACGAATTTCCATCCAAAGTTGCTCCAGAGATATAGTCTCCGGTAAAGGTGATATAGATTCATGTATTGTAATATCATCCACTAGTTATGATTTCATTTTCAAATGTATATCCGGTAAAGGAGAGATTTGTAGGTACTCAGAAGGCGAAGAGTTTGAAATCATCTACAAAGTCAAATTCACAAATCAAGTATTCATCGAGTACACATTCAGAATTTAGACTGTTAGGTGTCCAAATGTTACCATTATTAGATTTGAATATATTGAGTTCTTGTCCTGATGTTCATCCAGAAACTTGATACAAAATAGTACCTGTTCATTCATTCATAGTGAGATAAGTATCTCAACTGATTACTTCAATAGTTTCTGCAAATGCCGCTATACTATCAGTTCAAGTTTCTCCTGCTGTTGCAAGTTTTGTTCCTGCTACAATTGATGTAGGTGTATAGATTTTCCCATCCCAGTTGTCTCCAGAAATGATAAAAGATGCTGCTCATTCAATATATATACTATCTTCAAATAAAGGATTATAAATAAACACATCATTGAAATGATTAGTAAATGTTGTTCCAACTGATACTGTGTTTCCTGTAAGTATAGCAACATTATTATCTTCTGATGTTAAACTTATAATATTGTTTGTTTGTGTATATGCATCATATATTGTATATTGAAATAATCCACTATTATGGGTTTCGTAAATATATCCTCATATACCAAAGAGTTGTATGATATTTCATGTGGTATTATACATATTTATTTCATCTCATATATTATTGGTAATAGTGTTGTTGAAAGAATAGTCTATATTTATAGATCAATATGCTCATGTTAGAGTATTGCCACTTATGGTATTGGTATATCCTCAAGTAATTACAATTGTTTTTTGTATTCATATGTTTGAAAGAGTGGAATTTTGTATAAATGAATATCTCGTATCTTCCATAAAAATACCATTACCAGTTCATAGATTATCATGTATATATATAGTATCCAAAACGGTTCAAGAAGTATTATTTAGGTGAATTCATCCTGTATTATTATAGATTTCGAAATCATAAAAGAGATTGTTTGTTCATACTAATACTTCGAAGCATCAAAGCAAATTCCCAACTATTTCAGCGTTAGAAAATATAGAATTATCAGTATTGGAAAGATAGATCCCTTTGTTTCAGTTATTTGAAGAAACTATTCCATCAAATTCATTTTCATGAGTGTTGCTTGATAATACTATACCATGGGTAGTGTTGTTGGTAGTAGAAAGATTTGTGAAATATCCATATTTTGAAGCAACTAATTTCAATCATATCTCATTAGTATTTGCATTAAGATTGGTTCATGTAGTGTAATCTGAATTAGTTATATAAATTCATTCTTCTGTATTTCCAGAAGCTATGATTCATGATAAAAGAGTATAATTGGATAATGAAATACCTATTCCTTGTTCTTGATTGTTTTGAGTATTGATATTTTGTAATGTATTGTATGTTGAAGATGATAACAGTATTCATCATGAGTTATTGCTGTGTGTTTCTATAGTGTCAAAATAATTATAATGACTATTATATATATGTAATCATCGATTATTGTTATTGTAGCTTATTATATTGATACCAGTAGTATAATAAGAATCATGTATAAGCATACCAAAATTATCATTATCATATATTGTTATTCCACTAAACATATTACCTGTAGAATTAATTATTCACAATCAAAAATATGCTCCTGTACTGAGAATAGCATCCGTGAGTGTGGTATTGTACGAAGTATCGATTCGGAAGTTTATGTCGTTATTGTGCGTATACATAGTATGGATTGTATTTCCCATAGAAGATCAAGTAATGGATCATCCATAAGTATTTTCGTACAATTCGATGTTTGTCAAAAGATTCCCTGATCAGTTATCTATATATAGTCAGTATCAGCTAATATTATTGGATCAAGTGAGATGTGTTATACTGTTATAATCGGAATCGAAAAGTGATAATCAGTTCCCGCTCAAACTACCTGTAGTTATAATAGTAGTGAAATTGTTGTTATGAGAACCAGTCAAAAAGATATTATCTCATGTATTATTATATGATTGAATATTAGTTCAAGTAGTGTAATGTGTATCATTAAAATATACTCAAATGGAGTTATTATAAGTAATAATTGAATCTAAAAAAATATTTGTAGAATAAAATATAATACGAAGTCATAGATGATTATTATATGTCTCTATGTTTCTTACTAACCCATAAGAAGATTCAGTAATAGTAATACCTGCAATATAAGCAGATTCTGTTTGTATATCATTGAGTGTAAAATTATTTCATGATTCTATTTTTATTCCATCTGTTTCTCCGCCATTTCCATTAATATGTATATTCTCTACAATAGTGTTTGGTGTTCCATATATCTTAATAAAAGGATTGTTTCCTATATTTCCAGATAACGTTACACTACCACTACTAACCAAAGCACTACATTCTGCCATTTG
>CAZBQE010000002.1:0-29142 GCA_964494005.1 uncultured Candidatus Peribacteria bacterium
ATTTTATCATTTCAACAAATCTGTTAATTTCACGGAAACTATTTTCGTGATTTTTTCATATTCTTTATCGGCGATAATCTGATCAAAATATCGTTCATTAGTTCTTCCTGTTGTTCATCCAAACACCCCTACAGCAGTTTTAAAATTATCATCCTTTGTGTTAAAAATATAGAGTTTGATACCTCTACACTCAGAATATTTGAGATAATGACGAATCATTGAAGGAAGTTTTTTTAGTTCTTTCTTGGTCAAAAACAATGTATCTTCTTCTATGTTTATCAACAAAATATCTGATACACGATTAGCAATAAATCCTCTGATATTAGAAAAAACCTCATCATCATTAGATGCATAATTTTTTGAAAATTTATTGTAATCTATGATATGCTCATATCCGCTTTCCAGATATTTTTTGATATCGGTCATAAAAATACTATATGATAAAATTATTTCTTGTAAATCCTATATTCGACAATTTTAAACATTACTAAATATATGTATAACTAGATTTCTTTTTTCAGATCCAAGTTCTGAACTATTTTTTCTATCGTCTCTGGTGTCCAAGATCTTTCATGAAGTAGAATAGTATCACCCTCTTTCATTCTCACAATTCTGTCATCGGTAGGTGTTTGTGCACACTCATTTAATAATACATCCATACGCCAATACATCGGTTTCTCATATCATAGAGAATCGAGAAATTCATTGAATTCCTGTCTGTAATGCTGTGGCGGTTGATTGCCGTAGGGAAATCTGATATATTTCTTTTCTCGAGGAATTCCGGCTTCTTGATAGACAGATGTGATGAGTGAATCACCTTTGAGAATTTGCTCTTTGGCTTGATCGATCGTAAGCGTCTGAAAATTGGGATGAGAAAAACTATGATTTCCGATATGATGTCACATCTTGATTACTTCAACCAAATCCTTCCTCGTAGACTCCTTGATCCCCCTGGTCACGACATAAAAAATTCATTGATACTGAAGCGAATCAAGTGTCTTGGCAATTTCCATCATATATACACTTGGTCCGTCGTCAATAGTAAAAAGTACATCATCTCTTATCTTTTTCACAACTTTTTCTGTACGTGGAGAAGTAGGATATGAAATAGTATTTACTTCCATATCATGAACTGTATAAGGTATACTAAGTAATCCTGTAGACAAAATAAACGATGCTAAAACTTTTTTCATCACTGCAAAAAATAGATAAATACTATCTTATTTTTTGTTTATATTTTGTAACAACTTTTTTATTAGATTAAGAGATTATATAATTACGAATTTCTAATTACGAATTCAAAATTTAAAATTATATTAGTGGTTTTCCCGTCATCTCCTTTGGTATATCTATACCCATAAGTTTCAACACCGTTGGTGCTATATCGGAGAGGCCTCCTTTTTTAGCTTTGAGATTTTGCACCTTTCCTCCGTGAATATATCGCAAAGGAACAAAGTTAGTCGTATGCGCAGTAATCGGCGCTTCCGGAGTTCCCATATCTTCACTATTTCCGTGATCAGCGGTGATAATTAATTCGAAATCATGCTTGTCGCAAAAGTTGATAACATCTCAAGTTATGATATCCAATTTTTTTATCGCTTGGATGACGGCATTCATCTTGCCGGTATGCCCTACCATATCACCATTAGCGAAATTGATGACGATAAAATCAAATTCGTCAGCTTTGGCAATAAACTCATCGAAGATTTCCTGCGCTGACATTTCCGGATCGAGATCATAGGTTGCTACTTTGTGTGATGGTATTAAAATATCTTTTTCTCCATCCCAAACAATATGTTTGTTTCCATTAAAAAATTTTGTGACGTGAACAAATTTTTCTGTCTCTGCGAGATGTAATTGACGAAGCTCGTGGCGTGAAATTACCTCTGCTAAAGTATTTTGGATATCTATATGTTTAATAAATACTGGTCATGTATATTCTTTGAAATATGTTGTCATGGTCACAAAATATATATCCTGGACATTTTTTGGAGTAAAATGTTTACTTCGAGTAGGATAGTTTTCAGCATTTTTTTTGTCCAAAGACACCATAATCGCCTGTGCCATTTGTCTGGCTCTGTCGGAACGAAAATTGAGAAAAAATACCGTATCTCCACTTTCTACCTGTTCGCCACCAACAAAACTCACGGGAGTAAGAAATTCGTCGGTAATACCGAGTTCGTATTGTTTCTGAATGTGCTCGCTTGGTCTGTCGCTAGTCTGTAATTGTGAAAACATAATTTCATCATAAGATTTCTGAATTCTTTCTCGGTTATTGTCCCTATCCATGCCATAATACCTTCATGCTAAACTCGAGATATGAACGTTGGGATAGCCTTTTAAAAATGTTTCGAAATCGAGCATTAATTCGTAAGCGCTATTGGGTGCAAGGTCTCTTCCGTCACCGAATAAATGCAAAGCGATAGTGATATCTGAAGGGATGAGGGGAATGATTTTTTTGAGATGGGAATCCATACCGTGGACACCACCTGGTCCGAAAATCTGAATCAGATGAAGGGTGGAATTATTTTTTTGGCAATGCTCGATACCTACTTGAAATTCAGGAATTTTTTGGAAAGTCCCATCATCCAACATATCATCTATCGCCACTAAACTCTGTTTGATAATCCTTCATGATCCAATGGTCATATGTCCAACTTCGGAATTCCCCATTTGTCCTTTGGGCAAACCTACTGCTTTGCCTGAAGCATCAATCTCAGCATGTGGTTCAGTGAATAGTTTTTTGAATACCGGAGAATCCGCCTGAATGATACCATTCTGTTCGGGTGTTTTAGTATTGATACCAAAGCCGTCAAGAATAATCAAAGCAACTTTTTTCATAGCAACTAAGGAACAAGAAGTAAATACTATCTGATAGTATAGTGATTTCCTTGCAGAAATCAATGTAAGCACCTGGTTGAAATTTTACCCGGGTGTAAACTATTCAGCTTCTACAAACATTGTTTTTGAGCGATATTGCAGCGCCTCGGCGAGGTGCTTTACGGCGACAGATTCTTCTCACTGGATATCAGCGATGGTTCTCGCTAATTTTATCGTGCGGTGAACAACTCTGGTAGACAAAGTTAATTTTCTCGCAGCTTCGGAAAGAAAACTTTTACATTCATCTGTGAGCGGAATTAATTCGTCAATATGTTTGGACGTGATCTGTGAGTTGGACGTGATGGACGTTCAGGCAAATCTTTGTTGTTGGATCCTTCGAGCAGCGATTACTTTTTCTCTAACACTCAGAGAACTTTCTTCGGCGATATTAGTCAAAATTTTGTCGATGTCTTCGCGTGGGATTTCGAGGATCATATCTATCCTATCCAAGAGTGGACCAGAAATTTTGGACTGATAGCGTTTGATGTCAATATGCGAACAATGACAAGGTTTTTCGCGATCTTTATAGTAGCCACATTTACAAGGATTCATCGCAGCAACAAACATAAAATTGGCTGGGTACTGAATCGTGCCAGAGACGCGCGAGATTACGACGGATTTGTCCTCAAGTGGCTGACGAAGGACTTCAAGCACCTCGCGCGGAAACTCAGTCAACTCGTCAAAAAACAAAATTCACTTGTGTGCTAATGAAATCTCTCCCGGCGTCAAACGCGAACCGCCTCACGTAATTGAGATTTTGGATGCTGTATGATGTACCTGACGAAACGGCCTTTTGGTAATCAACGGTACTTCCTTATCCAACTTTCCCACCACAGAATAAATTTGCGAAACTTCGAGAATCTCTTCGAATCCCAATGGCGGAAGGATACCCGGCAATGCTTTGCTAAGTAAGGTTTTTCCACTTCCCGGCGCACCCACCATAAGTAGATTATGAAATCCTGCTGCTGCGATTGCAAGTGCTCTCTTCGCGAGAATCTGGCCTTTTATCTGAGCAAAATCCACTTCATACTGATCGCTTTGTTGATATAAAATTTCGATATCTTTGGGCTGATCAACAGCAGAAAGCGCTTTTCCATCCACAATATATTCAACAACCTGATGGAATGTATTCACCGGATACACGGTGATCCCAGGAACATATTCCAATTCATAGATATTCTCCTCCGGAATGAAAAATATTTTGTAACCATGCTGCATCGCGCTAATTACTGATGGCAGTAATCCGTTTACACGTTTGATCGATCCATCAAGTCATAATTCACCGAAGAAGAGAATATCATCTACACATACTGTTGTTTCGTTATCGTAAATAAGCAATAAAATCGCTACCGCCATCGGCAAATCAAAACTTGTCCCCACTTTCTTGATATCAGAGGGAGAGAGATTGAGAACTATTTTTCTCTTGGGAAGATCGATGTTGACGTTGCGGAAGGTAGCTTTGAGACGCTCTTTGGACTCTTTAATGGCAGCATCAGGTAAGCCAACAATTTCGATAGTGGGAAGTGATTTACTTGAATCCGCTTCGACAATGATTTCGTGCCCTTCCAATCCGATATTGGCGTAGGTTTTGACTTTGTAAATCATAATAATTAAACTAACAACTAAAAACTAACAGTAATGGATTTTATTTCTTGCAATTTTGTGGCTTTTGAATATATTCTATATTGAATTACCACGAAAGAGAAACCGAACGGAGAAAGTCCCTAAGAGCATCTCTTTCTTTTTTTATATTCTATAATCTCTTTAGGTCTATCTGCTATCATTCAGATTGAATTCATAGATGAAGATTTTGTCCATCTATAAAAGCTATATTATACCTCTCATCCATTATACGAAAAAAATGCTAAAAGGCTTAGCATCTTCTTATCCTTATCCGTCTGAGGCGGACACTTCTCACATCCACCCCTGCCTTGCAGGGATTGGCGATCGAACGTGTGTCTGTAATGAGTGGCAACAATAGAATTGTAGGAATTTTTGTATCGAATGCAAGACAAGCAGAAAATTATGATCAGAATATATTTATCTGAACAATGAAGGATTGTAATATGTAGTGTATGCTTTATTGAAATCTTTAATATTGATTTTGAGGCCCTTGCTTCTGAACGTGTCTACCCTATGTTTCTTGATAATCTTTTTGGCGACTTGCAGCGAAATACCAAAGATAGATGCGATTTCGTCTAGAGAACGATATGATATGAGCATGATTGAAAATTTAAAATACAAAATCCAAAACATAGCTTATATAAAGTTAGAGATTTTTCAATAAAAAAACCTCAGACTTTTCTGAGGAATTTATTTTCTGATTCATTTTTTTATTTTGGTTCGCATTTTGTCGTCCTTGATCAACAATTCTTTTTCTTGTTTTCCAATTCTTTTCACTTTGTATTCTAACTTAGCGGCAGTAACTCTTTCTCTGACTTTTTTATTCCAGACAAGTTTCACTGGTCTACGAGACTTCGTATATCTCGCTCAGATTTTGGAGTTGTTGTGATCGAAGACACGCTTCTCGAGGTCGTTGGTAATCCCTGTATACAACGTATCATCATTACATTTTAACATATATACATACCACATACTTTGACATAAAATACTAAATATAAAGGGTTAATTGAGATGCAATGAAAACCCGAGGTATCGAAGTGTTTTAATGACGTCGAAATTATAACGACGACTTTTGATACATAAAGTACGAGTGATTCAGCGAAGTAATTTATGTTTTCAAAAGCAGGCGTTGTTTGTCTTTGCAACTGAGGATGTATATGTGTCGCATTTTTCTAGAAAAATTAAAAATATTTTTATATTCTACAGCCACTTTCAAATTCTTTTGTCTTCAAAGGAAGAAAATTCCAAATTTACTTGTTCTTCTTTCATAAGAATAAATCTTCGAATAAGGAAAATTTCAAATTATTCTTGCAATCAATTGTTACTTGTTTCCTCCATTTTTTTCTTCTCTTTGAAATAATACCTGATCATCTTTTTTACTTTTTTTTCTCGCATCATATCCTGGAGTAATTGTTTGATAAACCAAAATACAAACGCAATACCGGCAATGATGGCAGCGAGGATGACCAGTTTGCCTACGGTCCGATACAGAGCATCTGAGACTCGATTGAACATGGGGATGGGAAAAGGAATAAATCACCCTCCACTTTATACAAGCCCACTAATTTTTCAACAAAAAAAAACAGAAGGACAGTCCTGGTAAACGAAAATCTCTTGCAATTTTTTATTTTTTGACTATACTTACTGCGTTATCACGATTAGATCGTATGGGTCAAGTAGCAATACTTGGCTGGTGCGGTCTTTTTTTTAATGAGTATCTTTGTATTCCAATCTCCTTCTAAGATTAGTTAGACTATCTATTCTCTCTTTTGCAGTCTTTTTGAGAAATATCGAATACATATGCTCATTAGGTACGATTAGGGTAAGTAACTTTGCATTTTTATATAAATGTTTTATGAGACAAGAAAAATCACCATCTCATGTCACTACTACTGCTTTATCGTATGTATTATAATCTATCATTGCTTGCAAAACTAATTCTGCATCGACGTTTCACTTGGTAGTTCAATTCTTTAGATTAAGCACTGGTTTGAATATCAGTGTATATCATACTTTCTGAAAAAATGTATACATGTCTTGATTTTCTGGTATATAACCTATAAAAAGGTATGTGATAGAAACTTTATACTTATTTTTTAAATATTCTTTGAATTTTTTTCGATCTATTTTTCGTCATTGATCCCTTACTGCTAAATTCACATTCTGTGTATCAATAAAGGCAAAGTTGTTTTCCATTTATCCTAATTCATCAATTAAAACAATGTAATTGTAATAATTTACTATATTTTTTCAAACTAAAAAAACCCTGCAGTTACGTGCGGGGCAGGTTCCTGCCGAGACGGAGATCTTATGGTGAAATATGTTCAGATATTTTTTTATTCTATTTCAATTCTACTTACATACTTCGCCGCATCGACTACGTCGATATGGTTCTCTCCGCCAATCCGCTTCACGGAATTGGGGTTCGAACACACATAATAAATTATCATACTCTGCAATAATAAAGGTAAATAGTTTTAGTTCAATACAGAAATCTTGGAGAGATATTTAGCTGCATAGTATATAATCATTGATTGAAGTCCTACATATACCAACACCAAGAAAAAGATCAACTCCCCTGGCAATCCTGTATACAACAACACAATCACATTCACCACCATCGCTGCGATACACGAAATGATCCGATAAATGTAGTCTGTCTTGCCAAAAATCTTCGCCAACATCGGCACCCTATGTGTGTAAAAAATCATCGCTGCAGAGAAGATGTTCCGGATAATTCACCACGTCGCTACCGCGCCCATAGAGCCATTGAAATATGAGAAGAGGCTGACGTAGATCGCGAAGTTGATGACGAGGAAAACGACGAGATTCTGAATAATGCTATTGTAACCCACTCTCTTGAGTAAAAGTACATTAACTACAAAAGCGACGATCGTAATCCAATAAAAGAGGTGACTTGCATCTACGAAGCCGCTAATATTGAAGATGTAGGTGACGATCAGAATGAGAACGAGAAGAATATTAAAGCTTTCGAGAATCCTTTTGGTCGCTCCCGGCATACTTTCTACGAAACGATGTAACTGTTCCATTCGTGGAGCGCGAAATTGTTTTTTGACCGCGGTGATACGTTCACCTGCGAGGATACGTCTGACCGAGATCTCTTTTTTCTGTTCTTCGCTTTGTGGTCTGAGATCAAAAACTTTGGTGATAAAATAATACAACCCGGTAAGAATAACGGAATTAAGCGCTATCGCCAAATATATATTTTGTATCTGATCAAACACGACGAGGAAAATGGTTCCCAACGAGATAACGACTAATTTGTATCGGAGATATTTCTCCACGCCTTTGTAATGTCCGATGAGAAAAATTATAAACGCGATGATCCCAAGATGAAGTACCCGCAACATCGAAAACACAGAAAGCAACAAAGACAATCCACCGAATGCGAACGCGATCATTAAGATAAAAAAAGTTGAAAGATAGAAACCCAGTTGGAAGACTACTGTTCCGTCTTTGTAGTCCATGAGAATAGATCCCATCCGAAGAACAAGATTGAACGTCAGTAATCCGAGCGCGCTATAGATCGGCTCCATACCGAAGTAATTGAGCATTCCAAAAATTCCAGCCATGATAATGACCCGAGAAATATATAAGGCGTATTTTTTGAGTAATGCGGATCCTTCGACTTTGATTGACTGTGTCGCTCCATAGTACGCGAAAAACATCCCAACAAACAGCAAGGGAATCAATCCGAGATAT
Source organism: uncultured Candidatus Peribacteria bacterium (assembly GCA_964494005.1). Classification (GTDB taxonomy): domain Bacteria; phylum Patescibacteriota; class Gracilibacteria; order Absconditabacterales; family Absconditicoccaceae; genus CAJBLF01. Next base: position 8,227 of record CAZBQE010000002.1, read on the forward strand.
CGTAGTCCAATACCGTAAAAGAACAGTACAAAGGCGACGATGACGATGGAGAGGAAGAGTAAAGCCATACAAGATAAACAGAATTAAAAGAGTTTATAATTAAGGAATTGTAGCAATATGGACTATTGTGATATGATGATAGTTCGTGATATGACAGATCCAAAACTATCAACTATACACTATTAACTATCAACTATTTATAGTGCGAAGTTCGTCGTCACTGCTCGCATCAACACGTAATGCAACAAAATAGCGACGGCTGCGATAAACAATAATCTACCAATATTTCTATTTCTAAAATATCTTGCCGCGAAGATGACCATTCATCGTAATCCGACCGACATCAACATGTAGGCAAGCCCGAACTTGTTAAATGAAAAAAGGTAAATTTCATTCACTAACGTATAGACACCGAGCAAAGAAATCACGACCAATAATATAAGTTCCGCAATATCGTAGACCAATCTCAGTAAACCAGATATATTCGAAAGTTTCAAGAGCAAGTCTTTTTGTAAAAATTTCCGGTAGATGGCGCCTGCGCCAAACGAAGCGTAATCCTTGTTCTTTATTGATATCTTGATATGAAGTTCTTTGAGAATCTTCACTTTTTCCATCCTTTCGATCTCCCTGTCCACATCTATCATAGTGACCAACGAATCCGGCGCGATTGTCACATTGCTATTTTGAATACTCGCAAAATATGCATCATCCACCGTATCGATTACCTTAAAAAGTTCCTGTATCGTGCCCCTGATCTTTTCAAAATTCGTTCCCATACGAAGTTTTTTGAGTTCTGCAGTCAGTTTCTTGATCTCCTTCATCTGCTGAAGTTCTATCGTCGCATCTGCTCTCTTGAGACTATGATCTACTTTTTCAAATACCTTCAAAATAATTTTTTTTGCTGATTCCAATCTTGTATCTTCATAAATTTTTCTTTCTGCCTCCCTTTCCTTTTTCTGTTTGGCTTCGATGACCTCTATCTTATTTGATGCTTGCTGTTTTGCTTTGGAAATAATATCTTGGGACTGTGTTTCACTTATTGGTATGCTTAGTCTATTGATGCGTTGGATATCAAATCCCACGAATTGAAAAAACTCACAGGCCTCTTGTGGATCTGTATATTTCGTAATAATATGTATCGGTGTATTTTTGAATATAATGGTAAAATAGACATCCCCAAAATCATGGCTATCTTGGGTTCGTTCCTTGAGCGATAAAATGAGTATATTATGGTTCTCGAGAATTTTTCTTGCGACAAGGGACGCTTCCACGTCTATCAGTAGTTCCACCTTGTATTCAGTCTCATTCTCCTGTTTTATACCGTTTATATAAAAAGTCATTACAAAAATATGAGGTTAAAAGCCATTTTTTCGGCTCATTATCCGCTTTTATATTGAAATTTCAACAAAAATCAATATAACAAGCTTTGTTATGACAACCAAAAAACTCACATTGTGTTCACGTAAAGAATAAGAAAAAAAAATGTATATTCGTTTCGCGTATATTGATCAATACCATACATATACGCACGAAGTGTAAATTATGTCCAATAGGACAAATTACAGACAGAATTTCATTACACTTTCATATATTCTCCCGCATGGAAAATCAAAAGTAAATCATCTAAATACAAGTAAAGGCCGTTAAAAAATTAAGCGCGTCCTTTTTTCTTCTACTAAAGTAACATCATTTCGTCGTTTATTCGTTTTATCATTTTAATCGTTTATTATGAAAAAACTTCTCCGACTCCTCGTTATTGTCTTTTTGGGAATAGCGACATTTGTCTTCATCAAACAAAAAAACAACACTACTCCAACTGATGACACAGTAGGTATTGCAAACCCAGCATCTGTATATTGTATAGAAAACTGATGAACACTTGAAATAGTCACTGGACCAAATGGCGGACAAATATGAATGTGTCATTTTCCTGATGGTAGCTCTTGCGAAGAACGAGCATTTTACAGAGGCGAATGTGCCAAAAACGATATTTTTATAGTGAATGATTTCGATTCTTGTGTCCAAGCTGGTAATCCTATCATGGAATCTTATCCAAGACAATGCACACATGCTGACATAACCTATACGGAAGATATTAAAAAAGATACAACCACCCTTCCAGAAGAAGAAGCAGTTTTTTGTACAATGGACGCTAAAGAATGTCCTGATGGAAGTTGGGTATGAAGAGTTTGACCAGACTGCGAATTCGCGCCATGCCCAGGCAACTAATCCACGACGGCGAATGTATAAAATAATGAAAAAATAAAAATTAATAACCCTCATTCGAGGACAAGTGAATAATATATGATTTGTTGTACTATCACCTATTGTAAATTACAATAGTCCATAACAAGACAATTCCAATACTATTAACTATTCACTATTCATTATTCATTAAAATTTTACTATGTAAAATTTTCAAATATGGAAGCTATCATCTGAAATTCATTCCTCGACCAATATTTCGACGAGACCACGATGTCTTTCCATCTCAAAGAAGGACGTCCTATTCTCAGAAAAAAAGGTACGCCAGGAAATCGAAAACCCATCAAAGACGAACATTCCATGAGCAAAAAAGAGATGGAGAATATGATCGATACTATTTATAAAGAAATAGAAGAAAGAACAGACGGCGTTATGGAGATCGACAGGAAACTCTCAAAAATCCTCCAATTGGGTCCGTATAGAATTGTTATCGTCTACCCGCCCTTGTCTGATGGTTTGGAAATGACGATTGTGAAACCAATCAAAAAATTGAGTATAGAAGATTATGATTTAGATAAAGAAGTCTTCGATCTGTTGAGGAATCAAGCAAAATGAATTTTGGTTTCTTGATCACCAGGAAGCGGAAAAACTACTTTTGCGCAAGCTTTGATTGACCTGTATCACAAAGATAATAATATCATCAAGACCATTGAATCACCTCGTGATCTTCTCGTGAGTGATGATATCGTCCAATATAGTTTCACCTATGGAACGCATGATGAAGTGAGGGATATCCTTTTGCTTTCTAGGCCGGATTATACTGTCTATGATGAAGTAAGAAACAAATCTGACTTTGAATTATACAAAGATTTGAGATTAACGGGAATTGGATTAGTTGGCGTGATTCATGCAACTAGAGCCGTCGATAGTATCCAGAGATTTTTATGAACGATAGATATGGGAATCATTCCACAAGTCATCGATACGGTCATCTACATCGACAAAGGAAAAATTGCAGAAATTTACAATCTTCAACTCACCGTCAAAGTGCCAGAAGGTATGGAGTCAGAAGATCTTGCGAGACCAGTTGTTGTAGTAACAAGTTTTCTCAGCAAACAAGTCGAATACGAAATCTACACCTTCGGTGAACAAATAGTCGTCATGCCACTTACAGAAATGAATAGCGAGTGACGTGTAACGAGCAAAGGAAAAACAGCTATGAGTGAATATGCGAAACATACGATCACCCAAAAATTACAACAAATATTACCCTGTGATTTCCTAATAAAAATCAAATGAAGTTCGACATTAGCACTCTATATTCCAGAATTATACAAAGGCCGCATCATCGGCAAATCCGGTGCCAACATCATCGACTTGGAAAAAAATCTTGGACTCAAAATAGATATCAAAGGTTTCGATGAATTACCGCTTCTTGATGTCAACGTCAAGATGAGTACACCAAAAAAGAATGCGAGAACCGACATCCTCTTTCCCAAAGAGTTTGCAGGTCAAACTATCTGTTTCCTCATTGGCGACGAAATCGCCTACTTCACAGCTGACGATAGCGGTATCGTAATGATCAAAAACAAAGAACTCGTCAAAGCGCTTGGAAAAAAATGATTCGTCCTCGTCGATACGAATAAACTCTAGAAAATAATTTTAAATTTTGAGTTTACAATTTACAATTTAAAAACGTACCCACTGCAATGGGTTTTAAAATTCCAAATTTAAAATTCCAAATTAAATCTTTTAGTTATTTAGTAACATAGAACGATGAACAATTTCCATTTCGCTAAAACTATCGCTGGTGTCGGACCGACATTAGCCAAAGAAACCGTACTTTCCAAAGTTATCAATATGGTGGATGCATTTAGAATGTGTCTTTCCTGAGGATTCGATGATAACAATAAAAAATATATCGACACCATCATGAAGCTTGACAATAGCAAGACCATTATCCTTGAAACCAGAGGTACAGATATCAGAGTCAAAAATGTCATGGATATCAAAGTCAAAGCTAGACAGAATATTGAGATCGATTACAGTGAATATGCTCAAGAACATGACAAGAAAATCTTCGTCGATGCACCGTTTCTAAAGGAATTGAAAATCGGACAACAAATCAATTTCCATCAAAGCGGCGTAGTATTGAAAATCAAATCCAACAAAGACAATATGATCCTTTGTGAAGTAGTAAGTGGCGGCACTATTATCCAATTTGATAGAGTAAATTTTTTGAAATATGATCTCAATCTCCCTTTTCTCAGCGAAAGAGACCACAAAGACATCCTTTGGGGATTGGAATATGGCGTACACATTATCGCTCCATCCATGGTCAAAACAAGAGATGATATCGTACTACTCAAAGAATTTTTGGCGACCAAAAAAGCTGACAATATGAAAATTTTGACTAAGATTGAAACGGAAGAAGCTCTTGATAATATCGATGAAATCCTCGATATCTCTGATGGACTCATCTTTATTTTTGACAAGATCGAGAAAGCAATGAAAGCAGCAAAAATCACCGAGGAGATGATAATCAAAAAATGTAAGACTGTAGGAAAACCCGCGATCGTAACCTTCAGCAGTAAATTCGAAAAAAACAAATATCAACATATCAATGAAACTCAATTAAAAAAATTTGCGAATCGAGGCACTGATGCCTACATGCTTGATACTCTACTCCAAGAGGACGATCCCCTCAGAGTGATTACTGATCTCTCCGAACAATTGGATACACTCGAACTAAAAATACCAAAAGAAGATCTCATAAAATTCTATGCGAACAACGAATACATGGTCAGAGATTACATCATCTACAATGCTCATAGAGCAACACAAGAAGTTGACGTCAGAGCTATGGTATTGTATACAGAAAATGGGTATTCAGCTGGAAGATTATCAAGTCTAAAACCAAGAGTACCAATTATCGCCTTTACCAAAAATGACGAAAACTATAGATATCTCAATATCTTGCGATGAGTGAGAGGGTACAAAATTTCTCAATCCTTCAGTTATGAAAATCTCAAAAGAATAGGAAAAGAAATGATCAGAATTATCTTCAAAGGAAATATCTCTCTTGATGACAAAATCATCATCGTCCAGGCAAATGAAGCATTGAAAGACGAAAAGACTAGCATGATCAATGGTCTCGAACTTTATAAATTCAAAAATATCTAAATATTAGCATAAAGCTTCAAGCTAAAAGCATAAAGCAGTTTATTAGCCAAAGTGCAACTTTGAGCTTTAAACTTTATGCTTTTAGCAAAGAAAAAAAATATCCCTCCCTCATTGTTAATTATATAAACCCGTCTTCATATCAGTCATGAAAAGGGGTTTTTCTTTATTTTTCAACAAAACAAGAAGATACTGATTTTTTCTCTCATTTTGTCTTGCAATGAATGATAAACTTTTTCTTTGCTTGTATCGCCTCATTTTTCGCGTAATTTTTTATAACGTATTTTCTGTTGAAAATATTTCTAAATACTATATATAGTGGTCAATGTTCGATACATGCCACTATATATTGTATATTATATCTTTTTTCAAAAAACTGTAAATACTTTCAAACACAATTAAAAATTAACAATTAATAACCCTCATTCGAGGACAAGTGAACAATGTTGGTATCACTGAAACAGACTACTGTATACTACAATAGTAAATAATGAGATACAACCGAAATCATTCATCATTCATTATACATCATTCATCGAGTTTTAACCATTAGCATAAAAAAGTATGGCCATCTACAAAGTCAGGAAAAGAAATGGAGCAATCATCGATTTTGATATCGCTAAAATTGAAAGTGCGATCAAAAAAGCTATCGAAGCCGTTGGCGGTACTGATTTCAGCAGCGTCAGCAAACTTGCAAAAGCGGTAAGCAAAGAAATCGAAAAAAAAATCGGTAAAGAAATTCCTGAGGTAGAAACCATCCAAGATACGGTAGAACAAATATTGGTCAAAGAAGGTCATGATAAAGTAGCCAAAGCCTACATCCTCTATCGTAAACAAAGAGAACAATCTAGATCAGAAGCAAATGTTGTCGTCGAAGTAGGTAAGACCATGGATGAATATCTCGATCAAAGTGATCGAAGAGTCAACGCGAATAGTAATCAGGGATATTCTTTGGGATGATTGATTTTGAATGTTTCCGGAAAAGTAATTGCGAACTATCGGTTGTCACATGTTTACCCTGCAGAAGTAGGGACTGCACATAGAAACGGAGATTATCACATCCATGATTTGGATATGTTTTCTGGATACTGCGCAGGACGAAGTTTGAGACAATTACTCGAAGAAGGATTCAATGGATTAAACAACAGAGTACAATCAGCCCCACCAAAAAACTTACAATCCGCAGTCAACCAGATGATCAACTTCTTGGGAACCTTACAAAATGAACGAGCCGGTGCACAAGCATTTTCTTCGTTCGATACCTACTTAGCACCGTTTGTCCATAAACATAAAGTAGGATTAGAAAAAGAAGTCGAAGAATTAGGAATCACCTTCAAAAGCGAACAAGACAAAAAAGAGTATATCTACAAAAAAACATACAAATATGTAACCCAACAGATGCAAAACTTTATCTTCGGATTGAATGTACCATCTCGTCGAGGAACTCAGACACCGTTTACGAACATCACGCTCGATCGAAAATGCCCAGAAGATCTCAAAGATAAGGCATTGATGCTTGGAGGAATCGATTATGGATATTATCCAAAAAAATTCAGCGAACTCGAAGAAGAAATGAAAATGCTTAACAGAATATTGATCGAGGTATATACTGCAGGAGATTGGACTGGTTCGGTATTTACCTTTCCTATCCCTACCTACAATATCACAGAAGACTTTCCTCGAGATGATCAAGATGTCGATCTCTTATTTGAAATGACCGCTAAATATGGTATCCCCTATTTCCAAAATTTCGTAGGATCACAATTCAAAGTAACGAAAGATAAAGACGGTAATGTTCATAAAGTAGAAAATCCTGACGCCTACAAACCAGGAGCCGTAAGATCAATGTGTTGTAGATTACAGCTCGATTTGACTCAATTGGAAAAGAGATGAGGATGACTTTTTGGTTCAGCGGAGATGACCTGATCTATCGGTGTTGTCACTATCAATATGGCAAGAATAGGATACAATTACAAAGGAGATAAAGAAGGTTTCAAAGGACAAGTAAAACATCTTATGAATCTCGCAAAAAGTTCTTTGGAACTCAAAAGAAAAGAAATCACCAGACGACTTGACCTCGGTCTCTATCCTTACACCAAAAGATATCTTCACTCTTTCAGAAATCATTTCTCAACTATAGGTCTCAACTGAATGAACGAAGCAATTCTCAACTTCTTCAACTGAGAATACGACATAACTTCAGAAAAAGGCAAGTCGTTTACAATAGAAATTCTGGACTTTATGAGAGATATGCTTAAACAATATCAAGAAGAGACGTGAAATCTCTACAATTTGGAGGCAACGCCTGCAGAAGGGACCACGTATAGATTTGCTAAAGAAGATAAAAAACAGATTCCGAATATTATCCAAGCAGGAACCAACGAAGCACCATATTACACCAATTCTACTCAACTTCCGGTTGGCTATACTGATGATCCGTTCGATGCTTTGGAACAACAAAATGAACTCCAATGCAAATACACCTGAGGAACTGTTCTTCACTTATATATGGGAGAAAGAATCTCAGACGCACAAGCTTGTAAACACCTTGTCAAGAAAGTTATCGGAAACTACCAATTACCGTATATCACGATATCACCCGTCTTCTCTATCTGTCCGAAGCATGGATATATCGTTGGAGAACATGATTTCTGTCCAAAATGCGATCAGGAGATGGGTTATGTCGGTGACGAATTCAATATGGATATCAGAAAAAAACATACATCAGATCCAGAAAAACTTAGAATCCTAGAAGAACACAAAATCAACGAAGAATAAGACACTAAGTCTGATACATATACGTTATAGTTTTTTATCTTACTAACTGTTTGACGCCATGCAAACTTTCTACAATGCCAAAGGAGAGGAGATCAAGAGAACTCCATGTCAAGTCTACACTCGTGTAATGGGCTACCTTAGACCCGTTTCTCACTACAATATCGGGAAAAAATCAGAATTTTACAGCAGAAAGTATTTTGATGAAGGAAAAACAGCGAACTCTACATTTGTAAGACATTTCGCGCCAGAATTCGTTTCTTGTGGATGCCACTAATTCCAACGAACAACTAACAATGAACAACTAACAATTTTTTTGAAACAAATACTAAAGTAAAGTGAGGTAAGGGATAATAACGCCTTTCGGAAACTTTACTTTTTATTTACTAAAAATATCTCATGACAGAATGATTTTCACATCAGGCACTTGAATTACAAAATAAGAAACCGCTTGTTTACACGGCCATGTCAAAACATCTTTTTTATTTTAAACAACATATTTCCAAATTCGTTTTGGAACAATGAGGTGTGCCTTTAAATCCATTTATGCTGTTTGATTATTTCTTTTTAGATACGATAGATAGAGACATAGTGAGAGAAGCAAATAATAATGTTGTATTTAAAGTTGATGAAATACGGGTGTTTTGACCAGTTTCCAATGGTGTTTTGGCAGAAGTTCAAATAGCCAAACAACAGAACAAACCAGTTAAATATTTTCAAATCCAAAAATCTAAAAATATTATTGCGATAGAAAAAAGTGACGTAGAAATGGAAGATGAAGTCAAAGAATTTAAGTCAGAATTATAATTTTATTTACTGTGAAAATTAGCATGAATGATTTTGATCATAAACTCCTCCAATATGAGAAACGACACGAAAAGCCCTTTACCCAAGAACAGCTCAAGAAGCATCTCATAGAATGTCTAGAATTATTGGAAAAATGAGATCCACATCTCTATGCAGAACTCATAGACCTCATACAAATTACCAAAATCTATCTGCAGCAAAATCTCAATAAAGATCAAATGGACGATCTTATCCAAAAGAGATATGAAAAATTTATGAGCAAATTACAGCAAGACAAATAAAAATAATAATTAAAAATAGAAAAATGAATAGTAAGAATACAGAGTAATGAAATAATCATTACCTAATACACACCTGCCAAATGCACGCCACGAGATAGTAATATATCCAATAACGAAGCAATCCTATGAAACGAGGCGGAGTGGGACCCACCGCAGGTGGGACGGATGCGAGTTGGTAGATAATGCATTCAAGAAACATTCGTTCTGAGTATTGCATTTGGCTAGAGTTTTTGCTTACTTTTGGGGCAATGCCAAAAGTAAGTCTCCGAAGGAAAAAACATAACAAAAATAATTTATTTTATACTACTATACAGCCGTGCAGATAGCAGGAGTACAACAGTCAACTATGATAGATTATCCAGGCAAGATCGCCTGCGTAGTTTTCACGATGGGCTGCAATTTCCGCTGTCCGTTCTGTCATAATCCAGAATGTGTTTTGCCTGAAAGAATGCAATTATTCCAAAACGATTTGATCCCGGAAGAAGCGTTTTTCAATTTTTTGAAAAGCAGAAAATGACTACTTGATGGTGTCAGTATCTGCGGCGGCGAACCAACCTTACGACCTGACCTCTACGACTTCGCAAAAAAAATTAAAGATATGGGATTCCTCGTTAAATTAGATACAAACGGCAGAGATTATAAAGTCGTCGAAAGAATGATTCAGGATGGAATTTTGGATTATGTTGCTGTGGATTTGAAACATTCCTTACATTGTTATACTGATGCAATAGGACTTGAACAGCCACCGGAATTTTACCTCAGTTATCAAAAATTATTACAGATATTACTCGAAAACAAGATCGATTATGAATACAGAACAACAGTCGTCAAAGGTATGCATACCAAAGATGACATCGAAAATATGGCGGTCTATATCAGAGGTGCAAAACATTATTTTTTACAAAATTATATCGGAGGAAATACCCTTGATCCCAATTTTTGAGGTACTCCGTTTAGCGATGAAGAACTTGATGAATTCAAAAAAATAGCTGAACAATATGTCCAGCATTGCGAGATACGTAAATAAACTAATTGAGAATGAACAATTGAGAATCGAGAATATCCTATTTTCAATTATTAATTCTCAATTTTCAATTAGTTTTTAAAGTGATTTAAGCATTCACGATAGCCTTGGTCAAAGGCTTTTTTCATTTTTGCTGGATTGGTATCGAGGATTTTCATCGGCATAGCATTGTAAAACGGATGATCGACAAGTTTACGACGTTCGATGGCACTATTTCTCACAAAGATTTCAAATGTGACAGTTAGCGTATCTATAACATTGCGAATAGCTTGATGTTGTTTGAATCTATTCAATGAAATACCGATAATGTCATCTTTGGGATAACGACACTTAGCAATATCTACAGGAAAATTATTGGTTACACCACCATCCATCAATACATACTCTTCATATGGTACTACAGGAAATATTCCAGGGATAGCTATACTTCCTGACAATATCGTTGCGAGATTACCTTGGGAAAAAAGTTTGAATGTTCCTGTATTGGTATCGGTTGCACCGATATATACTTTTTTGGAAAGTTTGGAAATATCCTTGGGAAGGTCTTTTTGGAATTGATCATGAAGTCCATTCGATTTGAATAATGATTTCTTGGAAAGAAAATTGATCGTGTAAATATTCAGAATTTTTTTTGTGTTAGAAAATTTTTGAAAAATTTCATCAGCGCTATATCCAGCTGCCCAATAACTTGCCAACATCGCACCTGCACTGATACCATACATTGCCTTGATTTTATCTTTGAATCCCAATTCTTCTAATCCCTTCAATATTCATAACCCATAAAATCCTCTGGTTCCTCATCACGAGATCACCAGAACATAGTTTTTTTTCTTCTTCGACAAGAACGACAATATTCACATACGACACTAATTGATAATGTAAAATGTACAATTGAGAATACTTTGTTTTCAATTATCAATTCTCAATTTTCAATTACGTATTATTTTATAAGTTCCGCCCAGTTTCCTGGCTTTACTCCTGCAGCATTTGCTTCTTCGATATCGATATGGAAATCTAATGCATAATCGTCTTTAGCTCTAACTACAACATTTTCGAATACTACCGCTCTCTCGTTCCCTGTACGCAATTTGATACTATCACCATGTTTGATACCCAATTCTTCTGCGTCTTTGACTGTACAATGGAGATGTCTTTGTGCAACAATAGCAAATGGTCCATAGACTTCACCAACAGGTCAGATAATCTTGATATATCATGCGTCCCTGAGATCTCCAGAAATTCTTATCGGTGCTTTCACTCAGAGATTGTATGCATCTCCTGCACTAATTTCGACCTGCGTGATCTTCCTATTTGGTCCAACAACTCTTACCTTCTCTATCTGTCCCTTTTCTCAAACTAGAGTTACAATTTCTTCTGCAGCGAATTGTCCAGGCTGGGAAATATCCCTAAGTTTTTTTAATTCGTAGTCCTTACCAAAAAGCTTTTCACAATCGATGTGCGAAAGATGGACATGTCTATTGGAAATTCACAATGGGATTCTCATCTACTATAATTTACAATTTAAAAGGTATAATTTACAATTTTAAAACACCTAGTAGATACTGCTTTCAAATTTAAAATTTAAAATTGTAAATTTCAAATTATTTTAGATATTGAATTGAGCAATTACCTCCTCTATCTGCTCATTCAACTCTTTGAAGCTTCAATCGTTGGTAAAAATGTGGTCAGCGAGTTTCATACATCTGCCGATATTTTGTTTAGTCGGATCATCATTATCCATCTCTCTTTTTTCATTTTCAAGAAACTCGTCGAACGAAATTTTATCTGTTTCGCTTCCTCTCAGAATAACTCTTTCGTATCTCATCTTTAGATTTGCATCGATTGCAAACAATAGAAAATGCTCTTTCTGTTTCAATGCTTCGACTTCACCCACTGCTCTCAAACTCTCTATGATAGAATTTTTTTCACTGGCTTTCGCTTCTTCGTACAATTGCTCGACGATATAAGACGGGCCAAATTTTGCACGCAGGTCGTTAGCGACAATTACCATACTATCTCTATTGACGGGCATTCCTCTCTTTTCAATTTCCTTAATAAGAAAAGCTCTCACCGACAAATGCTGAAATCCTTTCTTTTGAACTAAATAATCAACGACAGTTCCTTTCCCCGCACCGAGTGTTCACGTGATGCCGATAATGAGCATAACTGAAAGGATAAGGAATAAAAAACTAGTATCAGTATAATTATTTTACCAATGAATTGAAAGATAATTTAAAAAAGAGCCTGATGGCTCTTTTTTGCTTATCTTGCTCTAGTCTATAGTATGACAATTCTTTTACTTAAAACTTAGCACTTAACACTTAGCACAATAGTATATTAGTTTGTCTCTCAAGTGAGCGTATTCAGCGTGACCGTATCGCCTTCGTTCTTGTAAAGCGGTATCATAATTTCTAATCCCGTTTCAATAGTCGCTGGCTTTTTTCCTGCTTGTGCTCTATCACCTTTTACTCCTGGTACAGTAGAGGCAATCGTATAGGAAACTGTGGGAGGTAAAATTACACTGATAACATTTCCCTTATACACCATCACATAACAGTCCATATTTTCCTTGAGATATCCTGTAATATCGTCCACTTTTCCCTTGTCTAATTCGTACATTTCACCGCTATCATTTTCCATGAAAGTATATGTATCACCTGCATTATACAGGAAGATTGCACTCTTGGTAATCACGTCCGCTTTCTCTATCACAGATCCAGATTTATAGGTCATATTTACTACTCCACCGGTAATTAAATTTTTAAGTTTGTAAGAATAACTTCCTTGTCTTTGCTGACATTGCATAAAAGAAAAATCTATAACTTTGAATAACTGACCATCAATTTCGAGGATGGTATTCTTTTTGATATCTGATACGTCTAGCTTCATAACTCTATGACTTAATAACTAAAAGATAATTTAGAATTTAGAAAATTATCTCTTTTCTAAATTTCATTTTTTAAAAAATTCTAAATTTTGTTTCGTTTTTCTAAATTCTAAATTTAATTGAGTTCAAATACGATAAGCTGTGATCCTCCACCAAGACTCTGTCCAATGATACTATTGAGATATTCTTGATATTGTTGGTTGCCAGAATTGAGTAGGTTATATAGTCCAAGGTATTGGGAAAGGATAGTTCTTTCATCTTGAGATAATCCTTCAATGACCTGTTGTATCTCTTCTGAAACTCCTTGTTGAGATAAGACGTAATTAGCTGCTTCCAACACTTTTGCTTGATCAATAATTTTTCCGTAAACATCAGCGATATCGCTAATTGCCTGACCATCACCAACTCTAGAAGTAAAGACATTTGCTATAAAATTCACGAGTTCTTGTGCGTCTGGAAAGAATCTTGCAATTGCCAATTTCGCTCTCAAAAAAACAAGATCATCTGCAGACATATTTCAGAATGCAGTTATCAATGAAACATCATCAAGCATAAATGCATATTTTGCTCCGAGATTGTTGGTGCCAAAAAGGTGAATATATCCTGCTTTCCATAATTTCACTAACGAACTAATTGCTCCATCATCTTCTATTTTTCCAGTCACCGAATCTCTTTTTGCAAAGAATCTATTGAAGAGCGATTCATTTCCTTCTCCCATCACGACCGTACCGATATTTGGATCGATAACGAGATATTGTAAATTACTGTTTTTTAATCTTTGATACGTCTTACACATGTTACCATCAGATGCTTGTTCTCGAAATCGATTGAGCATACCGTCCAATCTCAAATTATGCTGATTGTGTAAGAAATATTGCATATATGTTCCTGCTATCAAAACTCCATCTTCATTTGCTCTGTCTTTGGTATGTTCGATGAATTTGTTGTAATGCGGGAACTGAAGATCAAAGACGTCTTTTCGTCCATATTTTGTTGTAACTACTTCTTTTTGTTGTAAATTAGAGGTGACTTCTATTGTCTTTCCATTGTTCATTCTATATCGAAGGAATGGACCTCCTCCACCTTGCGATGAAATTCTAATAAAATTTAAACTAAATTGTACCAATCCTCGAATAATAAAGAGAAAAATTAAAATATAAAATAACGTCTTATCTCTCTCATCACGTGAATGACTAAATATATCTTTGAGTGTCAATGCTACCGCGACAATAGTCCATATAATTAATCCCATTCCATATCGAAGGATTCCTCCTCCTATAATTCGCCAAATTGCTCGTCCAATAATAGTAACAGCATTGAGCATCACAAGATTGCTATCTTGTTTGAAACGTTTTGCATGACACAATGAATACACTAATCAGAACATCAAAAGCATCATAATTAATAACCAAACATATCCGATATCCGTATAATAACTACTGAGATTTTGCAACGATCGATTGAAGACGATATTGAACGGGACAAGATATCTATAAGGAATACTTATCTTACCTGCCTGAGTAAACATTATATGATCCTGATAATATCCTCTGATCGCAAGGATCTGATCCCTATATTCTGCTGGATTGACGACACTTGCTTGTCCGCTTTCTTGATATGCAGCGATTGCCCCGCTTACAAGATCATAAGCTTCTGTTCCTGGTTTCAACTCAGCGAATATAGTTTCTAAGATTGGTGTATTGAAACTCTCTATCGCTTCTGCATTTTTGCAGAGTAATTTCGCTTGGCTATTGACACCATAACACGTATTGTTTTTTGGAGTGAATATTCTCAAGAGCCCATAACCGAGATTGAGTCCTCCTCACTTTGTAATTTCTTTTCGGCCATAACCAACATATCTTCCTACATCTTCATTGGTAGTAATTGATTCTCTCATCCCTTCTTTCAACTCTTCTTCAGTGAATTCTACAACTGCACACTGTTCAGGAGAATAATTTGTCGTATCTAGTATTTGCTTGTCTATATTGTTTTGTATATCAAGTTCTTCAGCATCTGCAGTAGCTAATAATACTATATCCTCTTGATGTACTAATAACGTACTCTTGATAAAATTACTTGGACTAAATGTACCTTGAGTTATCTGATAGACTAATATATTAGGACCCTTGAATACAAAGAGCATAACTACTATACTCAACGCTCGTATACCAATATATTTGAGTAATCTTTTGATATCAGCTGTCCGTTGTTTCTTGATTAGCATCTGAACGATGCCGATGATGATAATTATTCATCCAATAATAAGGAGATATTTTCCTGCTACGGGATTCATCATATCTGGTGCATTTGCTATCTTCATGATACCCGTAATACCCAAGGTCATAATACCAGCACCGATTGCGATTAAACTATTGATCCAAAGTCCAATAAGTAATAATCCGAACATCGCAATATCGATAAATGCAGTTTGTTTTGCCATCAATGCTCGAGCAAACATCACTCAAGAGATAATGATATATTTGAGCGAATCCCAATGAAGTTTGAGTCCATGTTCACGATTGTCCATCACGTATTTGAGGAAAATGAATCAAGAAAGCATCGCCAAGATGGTAAGTGCCATCACTCCAAGATCTGTCTTGTTGTCCACAAATACCAAAAACGCACCCATTCCGCTCGTAAGCCAAAACAAGAGCATCATTCGTCCGCTATAAAATCCTAATGTAGTGATGGTTTCATCTTCGTCTTTTTTGGGAGCAAAATATGCAATCACTTCTCTGATAAGTCCTGTTCCGAAAATAAGCACGAATATTCCGCTCAAAAAGTTCATCGCTACTGCGATTGTATCTGGAGCCATTCGGAATCGACTTTTGATCGGAGTAATCAAAGCAAACCAGAAGGTAATAAACATATGTCGAAGTCCTGACACCATAGCTGCTGGTCCCATATTTCCTCGAAGTACTCCTCCATTTTCCGCAAGTATTTTTGGAATATACATATATGCATGGTTTGCATCCCAAGCAGTTGAATATGGAATAATAGACAATTGGAATCCATACATATAATAGATAAGTGAAATCGCTAACAAGATAACTCCTATCCGTTTCCATCGATTCTCCTTGAGTTTATCTTTTTTGAATTGACTAGCTATGTCGGTAATAATTTGTTTATAGGGAAGCATATCTTTTTTTGTATATCGTATCATGAATCCAAGTCAGAAAAACATAATCCAAATAAGAATTCCCCATAATATGGTCATCATAGAAAGAAGATAGACAATCAACAACAAAACACCCAATCCGATTCAAAAATTAATCACCATTTCTTGTCGCCTTGTCTCCTTGAATTTGATCCGTTTTTGAGAAATCCACGTACCGAATGCTGTCAATCCGATAATAGTATATATTCAAAGAAAATAAATCAGTAAAGTATTTATCATCAGAATTATCCATCCCGCAGATCCACCAATGATGCTATCCTTGATCGAAACGAACACGGTCGTATAGACTATCAAAGTAATAGGAACTATATACATAAAGAATTTTTTGATCGAAAAAACTTTTCCTCTAACGATATACATCAATGGTATACATACCGCAACTATCGCCCGAATAAAGAGCTTTCGGTTCATCCAATTTGCAAGCATACTCTGATAATACGTATGATTCGCCATAAATTCGTTGTAGATGCTGACACCGAAAACACTCAGCAACAAAATCCCAACAATCAAAAAGATTTTTTGTTTCATGGACTCGAATAAAAGACTAAAAGATTAGTGAATAGTGAATAACTGATAGTGAATAGTGAAAGATTTTAGCTTATTATGGACTATAATAATTATACAATAGTCTATACATAAACATATTCATATATTGGTAGTTGGTAATTATTAATTGGTAGTTGGTTTTTTAGTATATATGAAGTGCAATAATATTTTCGTTAACGGAACATTCACCAATAAGGTAAGGAACATGGTTACGATCAACATAGATCAAAATCCCTTGAACATATTCGTTCCCATAGAGAATAATACAAACGCGATAAGTCCGGTACTAATCTGTCCATCTCTAATCGCTGATCGACTCCTATCTCTTGCATTATTGATTGCTCCACTGATACTTTTGCCTTCTTTGAGTTCTTCATTCATCCTTTCGTAGATCAAGATATTAGCATCCACTGCCATACCAATTGCCAAAATAATAACTGCAATACCACTCAACGATAATGCATAATCGGTCATTTTCATAAATGCTGCCAACAGCACCAAGAAATTGATAAGTACCAATCCTGTGACAATCATTTTTCTGTGTCCATATATCGTATACATCAAGATCATAATACCGATAAATCCTATCAATCCTGCTCGTAATGCTCAGGTCAATGCATTCTCTCCAAGCGTTGGACTGATTTTTTCTTCTTGCATCAAAATCAATGGCGCAGGCAAAGTTCCTTCATTGAGAGCATTGGACAATGCTTTTGCAGATTCCATAGTAAATCCTCCGTTGATCTCTGCAGTACCTCCACAAATCTTGGTTTGGATAGTCGGAGCTGTCAACATATTTCCTCATACGAAAATCGCCATAGGTTTACCTATATTCTCTTCGCTGATGGTACAGAATAATTCTTTTCCCTTTTCATCAAGATTGATAACCACAACCGGCTCACCCATTTCTGATGTAGAAGTATTTGCAAATTTGAAATATGCACCATTGAGGACTTCTTGTCCGCGTGTTGCAGGAACCCAAAGTTCCCTATCTTGAACGAAGACATCTTCTATAGTATACAAGGTAGTTATATTTCCGGAAAGATCTTTTCCTTCTTTTCTGTCTAATACACGATACATCGTAAATCCTTCGATATCTGTTCCTGTCCCTTGAACAAGGCTATTCTCTGATTGTTCATAGACCGTCATATACGTATCCGTAAGTAGTCCATATACCTTTCCTATCTCTGCAGTAGTAATAGTTTGAATATTATTTTTGTAGATATCAGGTAATTGTTCTATGTTTACTTCAGGATAAATGTTATGATAAATGTTCTCTGATCATCTTCCTTCAAGATCTTGATCAAAACTTGCTGTGTTTTCTTTCATCTCAGTAAGAATTTTGGTTGCTATCGCCTTTCTTGCAGCGATACTTTTTGCTGTAGGTGAAACAGGATTTTCTAATTTAAATTCAAGTTCAAGTGTTTTTCCTATAATTTCTTTCGCTTGGTCTAAATCTGCGATACCTCCTATTTCTACGACGATATTGTGTTCATCGTCAAGATTCTGAATATACGACTTATAATCACTCACTCCAAGTTTGGAAATTCTGCTATCGATATTTTTCATGATGATAGTCTCTATCATTTTTTTGAGTGCATTGAATTCCGCAACATCGGTATAAATTGCTTTATATTTATCGTACGATATCTTGTAGACTAATCTTGTTCCTCAAGAAACATCCAATCCTTTTCTGAATTCGGAAACACCACTTGGAGTGAACACCATATTTCTGACTCCTGTTTCTGGATCGAATTTTCTTCCCACGAAAAAAATAAGAACAATCGAAATAATAAAAAGTGCGGTAAAAATCGTCTGCTTGCTCAATTTCATTTGCTAATATAAGATAAGTAAAATTTGGAAATAACAAAAAATATTTGGACATTATTTTCTAATTTTTTGGACATCTATTGCAAGAGAAAAAAAAATCCAATTTTGTGCTTAAGAACTGAACAAACAAGTAGACAATGTAGACATTATAGGGTATCCAAAAAGGCTTCTATACTATTATACTGCTCATTGAAAATGAGATATAACGATTCTGGTTTTTCTGGTTTACCGATAAGAATCAAATATTTTCATAATCAATATGCTATTCCCGCTTCGATATGTACAGAATTTCAAGCGGGTAGAAGAACTATCATTTTTTCGGCATTTTTGAGTCACTGCAAATCTTTTTCAAACATCATCTTGAAATGAATATCGTCAAAAAAATTCTTTGTGGACTCAAATACTTCCATCTGTTCTTCCGGACTTCCTTCAGGATTATTAGCATCTGCAGGCGTATCAAAAAAATTGTAACAAGTTTTACCTCTTGCCTGTAATCAAGCAAACAATATATCAAATTGCTCCTTATTTCTGAATTTAGTCAGAATAGTATATTCTGTCATGATTATGCTATTTTTACGAGTTTAAATTGTTTCTTTCCTTTTCTTAGTAAAATTACACCATTGACAGCGTCCGCTTTGGATAGCGTCATCTGTGGATCCTCGACTTTCTTCTCGTTAACGAATAATGCGCCCGACTGAAGCATCTTCTTGGCATCGCCGTTTGAGCTCGTCAATCCTGACTTCGTGAATATATCCAAAATTTTTAATTCCCCTCCTTCGAGGACAAGTCAATTTTCAATATCTAATGATCAAGTTTCTTCAGCCAAAGCATCGAGGTCTTCCTTACTGAACGAGGCTATGGTCTCCATAATATCAGCTCATCCAAACAAAACCTTGGAAATCTTTTCTGCTTGTATGACAGCTTCTTTGCCAAATAAAACTTCGACTACTCGGCTTGCAAGTTCTTTTTGTCCATAACGAAGTTCTGGCTTTTCCATATGTTTTTTGACGATAGCATCGATCTCATCCAAAGATTTGAGTGAGAAGACTTTGAGTAATTTTTCTATCAAAGAATCATCCGCATTCATAAAAAACTGATACACAAAATACGGACTATTTTTCTTTTTATCTACTCGGACTGCGTTCCCTTCAGACTTCCCGTATTTGGCTCCGGATGCGTCGGTTATCAAAGGAATAGTAAGACAATATGCTTCCTTGTCTAATTTTTTTCTGATCAATTCCATACCGGTCGTCACGTTTCATCGCTGGTCTGAACCGCCGAGTTGAATATTCACGCCATAATTTTCGAACTGATAAAGAAAATCATATCACTGGATCAACATATAGCTGAATTCTGCATAGGTAATACTCTTGTCTGGATCCTCGATTCTCTTTTTCACAGACTCTTTGGCAATCATCGTATTGACGGTCATATATTTCCCGACTTCACGAAGAAAATTGAGATAATTCATCCCCTTGTAAAAATCATAATTATCAACCATTTCGTAGTTGAAATCTATGTTGTAGTTTTTTTTGATATTTTCTAGAAATGTTTTGAGCTGATCATAAATACACTGCTCATTGTGACGTAATTGTTCTTCCGAAAGGAAAGATCTTTCTGTGTTTTTTAAGCTTGGATCACCAATCATCCCAGTAGCTCCTCCAACAAGGAAATAGCATTTGTTTCCATATTTCATGAGATGGATAGCGGCCATGACGGAAAACATATTCCCGATCTGGAGTGAATCCGCTGATGGGTCAAATCAGATATAAAATTTTTGTCCTCCTTGTTCCAAAAGATCAAACACTTTTTCACTAGAGAATTGATTTACCATTCCGCGCTGTTCCCATTCTTCACGAAGTTTCATACTTATATATTTAGAAAATAAATTGATAATTTGTATTATGATTATTGTACTGTTCTCATCAACATCAACATCACCCATCATCTCAATTCTTTCTTTGTTGGTTCATCTATTTTGGTCATAATTTGAGCTCTTTGTAATGCATGAAGATGAGTAAGATAATACGGCATTGATCCATTATAGGTATTTCCTCGTAAAGCTCTAGACAAAACAGTACCAAATTGTGCTCTCGTTACTTCATCATTGGGAGAGAAGTGATTTGTAGGATCACCGTTTTGATCTAATCACATAAGTCATAATTGACAAGCAAGTTGTGCATAATTTTTCATTTCAATAGTTTCC
>CAZBQE010000002.1:29152-42010 GCA_964494005.1 uncultured Candidatus Peribacteria bacterium
ATTCTTGTAAAACAAAATTACTCATCATTTTGGCAAGATGTTTTCTAATCAAGGTCCCTGTCATATTCGCCTTTTGAATAGATGACATGGTTGTTATACCTTGATTGTAAGCATAAAGATACGCATAATTGAGTTCTTGTGTGAAAGGTGATCAGAGTATCTGATTATAATATTGACTATCAATAGTAGGAATTGTTTCAAAAGTTCATGTACTATCACTCAATATACATACTACTCATAAATTTCATCATTGACAACTATTGGGTATTTTCAAAACATATACCCCGCCAGAACATACAAGATCCGTAGATGTACAAATAGGAATAAATGATCATCATCCACCTCATCCACCACCTCATCATAGCGATGGTGCTGATTTTGTAGTGATACTATATATTGTATTTCCACTTCATAATGTCAACACGGAACTTTTGGATACACTATATAAAGGACTAGAAACAAGACGGATTGCTAATGTATCTCCATTCTCTACTCCTGTAGATATATCCCCAACAATTGTTCCATTTTTTATTAGCTCTCCTGCAGTAATACTCGCAGTAAATACATATCCTATCTCCAATCCAGAAATAGTAATCATATTGGACGTATATATTGTTTGTAATTCAGCGGAATTTACAGGAGTAAAATCTAATTCAATTGGCATAGTTTTTTTGGCTCTTGTAGTAACAGTAAATATTTCTTCCTTATCTCCATAGTTCAATGTCATGCTTTTGGCTGTAGAAAAATCTATTGCTGATGTCAAAACAAGTTGAATAGTATCATCAATATATCATGTACTAGAAACAATTTTCCATGGTCATTCATTTATACTATATGCTCAAGTATCTACAGAAATAAGTATTCCTGTGTTGATTCCTGAAAGAGTTACTATATTTGAAGTATATAGTGTGTTTAGTTCGGTATCGATAATCGAGTCTATCTGAATCGTATAGGGAGTTGTATCCCAAAGAATAGAGAAGAATATTCATGAAGAATATTCAGAATAATTATAATTATAATCATAGGCTTTCACTTTTCGTGTATATTCTCATGAGTCCAAATATACAACAACTCATGTATTCTCTGTAGTTCATGATAATATTATCACTCAAGAATGTATTTCATATATATATCCCATAGTTCCTACTCAAGTATCTATAGAAGGAGTCCAAACAAAAGAAACGTTACCTCTTACTCGTTCACTAGATGACAATGGCATAATAGATATTGGTAGCGAAGGTGGGGTAATATCTGGTGTATATGTTATAGAAAACATATTTATTTCGCTCCAATCTCACGTGTTATATGTATGATCAAAAGCGTATACTCTTCGATAATAGGTTCCTGTTTCTGAAAAAACCATATCATATCACGTAGCAAACACATACATTCACGTAAATATATTTACAAAATCATTTCCCGTAGAAAATTGAAGATAATATCCACTTATTCCCACTCACACATCTATTGATTCATTCCAAAGAAAAGTTACGTTTCACGAAGTCATATTACTTCCACTCGAAGGAAAAAGAAGTTCAGGTGATGATGGAGCATAATTGTCTAATTCGTATAAGCTTGCGTATGCATTAATTTTTTTTCCACTTACGGTCTTATCTAAGAGAGAGACAACATCATCTCAATTTTCCATAATTATTTGTTTGATATCTGTACCAAAAAGATCTGGTCTGAAACTTCGAGCAAGCGAAGCCAATCCTGCAACATGAGGAGTTGCCATCGATGTTCAGTTCATATACTCATATGGATCATCTGAAATAGATGGTGAAAGATATTTTTTTATAATTATATTATCAATAGCACATCAAGAATAATTATTGTTGGTAGAATTTGTTATTCGTGAAAACAATAAAGCAAAATTTCACGTGGAATATTCAGATAAAAAATCATATGATAAGGTCTTTGAAGTATATCAAGATATATTGTTTCATTCATTACTATCATCATCTAGCATATATTCATCTCGACGATCAACAATATCAAAATTATCACCATCTAAACTAACAAATAATTGCATGTAATCTTTTCGATTGTTGGTATCATATTCTGTATCACATTGAGTAAAAAACGATATATTGATTCCACTAGCGTTTGATGTATCTATAGGAATATAAATATAACTATCTGTATCGGCTGTATAGGGATTTTGATTTTGATCTCCATAAAGCAGTTTGTTGTTTATATCAAGTACTCACCAGTTATAATGTGTTCCTCATTGTGTCCATCAAACGGGCACTCATCACACAGCAGTATCATCAAAGTTTCCTGTAAAAAACGATAGTGTGTTACTATCAACAACCGTACTCAATATACTTACTCCTGGTGCTCATATATCCACAGAAACTGCTCAATAATTTGACCAACTAGGTTTACTATTGTCTGGACTTATTGCTGCAACACAAAGAATATTATCTCACGTATAGTCACATGGATAAATATGCGTTCCTCCATCATTATTATTTGATGAATTACCTGCAGCAGCGACAAACAATCACCCAACAGATCCAAAATCATCTATAGCATCACGCATAAGTGGATCAACATTTGTTCCACCAAAACTTGCATTGATAATTTTGGCGCCATTGTATTTGGCAAAATGTATAGCTTTGACAATAGCAGAAGTACTTAAACTATCGTCTCCCACTCTCAATGCCATAATCTGTGCTTGAGGATTGATTCATATAATTCATGTACCGTTATTTGCTACTGCAGCAATAGTACCAGCAATATGTGTTCAATGAGTAGAAACTACAGGATAAGGATCTTTATCGTTATCAGCATAATCATACCCATGAATACATCATCATAATGCATTTCACTCATCATCTTTACACGTACTTCCATCTCGCATATGTATTGCTAAATCTGGATGATTATACGCTACTCCTGCATCTATCACAGCAACTACTACTCCCGTAACAGAAGAATCATTGGTTCCACTAAATATCTGATATGCCTCATATCGTTGTATATTTTCTAGTCATCGTAAATCTCCTACATAGGTATCATTGAATGAAGACGATAGAATATGATAAATATAATTGGGTTGCGCATATTCTACATTTGAATCGTTATTGAGCTGATCTAACTTTTGATAAAAATTTTCATCTTCTTCTAGAGTAAATACTGTTGTATTATTGTCAGCTATTTGCTCTTTTATTTTCATTCATTTTGTATTAGCAAAAACATTCATAGTACATCTTCATACAAAAGATTTGAGATTAATTTTGCTTGGTTTAAATTTTACGATAATTTCTCCTGGTATGTACTGTTGTCATACAGAAGTTATTTTTTCTTTTGTCGATATATTGTGAGCCAAAGGAGAGATGTATTGAGCAAACACCCCCGTAAACCACACTACAATCACCATAACTAATATAATAGATATCTTCTTCTGACACATAAGTATTTTTTATATAAAATATATTATGTAATTTCTAAATTGCGTATTTTTTCAGACAATATAATTCGTAATTTATAATTTGTAATCTAATAATTCGTCAATTAGTTTCAAAAAATTACATGCGTTCCAAAAATCTCATACCTATCAAATCCATCGCTTCTTCCATCGTATCACGAACACGAGCGAGGAGCATGATTCTTGCTTTCTTTGTCTGTTCTTCGGATTTTATGATATGCACGGCTGCGTAATAACTATTTAGCAATTTTGCTATGTCCAATAAATATCTACAGACAAGATACGGTGCTAATTGTTCTTTTGCTTGAATAACTATATCGCTAAATTCTGCGACTTTTTTGCTTAATGTGAATTCTTCAGGTGCGGTGAGTAATGATGCTGCTGTTGTATCATCCAAATATTCGAACACACCAACTGCATCGATAATACTCTGAACTCTTGCTCAAGCATACAAAATATATGTTCAGGTCTCACCTTGCATATCCAATACCTCATCGACATCAAAAACCAAATCTTTGTCGATATCAGACCTCATCAACAAAAATCTTAACGATCCGATAGCGATAGTTTCTGCCACAGCATCCAACCATACATCATCTTTTTCTGCATTTCTTTCTTTGGATTCCCGATATGCTTTTTGATGAAGCATTTCAAACATTTCATCCAAAGTCACGGTCCGTCATTTTCTACTAGAAAACGGCAAGCGTTTTTCTGCACGTTCTTCTGCAGTAAGTTGGTATCATAATTTTATTAATGTTGCTGGTGTCAAATAAACAACTCCATATCCCAAAGGAAGATAGTGTTTGTGATCTTTATCCAAATGAAGTAATTTGAACGCGGAATTTACAATTGCCTGAGCAGGCAGTTGCCTGTTGTCGATTACTGTAATCGCTGTATCGTAATTACCGAATCCATGATTTGTTACTTTCTCGTCTGGATGAGCGTTGGTCGTATATATTGTCTCACCTCTTGGATCTTGTTCAAATACCTCGTAACCAAAATCTTTTGATAAATATCCAAGTTTCCATAATGCGAAGGCGATATCTTTGGCGATATAGGTCGCTACGCCGTCAGATTTGATAAGTATCTGATATTGCTTTTCTTCTTTTTGATATTCGGGAAGTGATGATAAGTCCAAGATCCGACAGCCTTTCGCTTCGCCATCGTCAGCGAATTTCATAACTCATTTCTGTCTGAGCAAGTCCATCGCTTCTGCAAAAAATTTGAGATGTAATACATCTGTTTCTCGAGCAACTGCGTCGAAATACGCGTTCATCCTTCGACAGGTTCTGATCTGATCAAGTGCACATCTTCTGGTATAATTGAAATGTAATGTATTGACCATCTCGTCATTCCCTTCTTCTATCTTTAGTAAAGTTTCTGAAAGATGTTTTTTGAGTACCGGATCTTCATCACGTTTTCTCATCTCTTCATAAATTTTCCCACAATACTGATCAAACTTTTTGTCGGTTTCCAAAGGATAGTCATAAAATAAATGGCCTACGATATTGTATCCAACATTTACTCAACTATCGTCACCGTAATTGAACGCATGAACGGTATATCATAATTTTTGATAAATTCTTCTCATACTATCACCGATACAAACATTTCTTCCCTGACCAATATGGAGAGGTTTATTGGGATTCGCGTTCATATACTCTATCAAAACTTTTTCACTTCACAACGGCTTGAAGTTTGAAGCTTTAAGTTTCAAGCTGTCCTCGATAAAGCGAGATTGTGCAATGTGAGCATTGAGGTAACCAGAAATATGTTCAAATAAAGAAAAATAGTCAGAATGAAGTTTTTTTTTCAATTCTTCTGCTATCTGTAAGGGCGATTTTTTGAGTAATTTGGAAAGCTTGAAACAAGGAAACGCGAAATCGCCCGGGATATTTTCCGGTGGAATTTCTATCATCGCCAAAAGGTCTTCCAGAGGAAGATCAATATGTTTGGCTAATGCTTGTGCGAAATGCTGTTTGTATATTCAAATCATGGTACAAAAAAAACTACAAAAATTCAATAAGTTATAGTAGTAACTTGGTACTTTTTATCAAGTTAAGATACCTTGACTTTTTGTTTTATTTGTTTATTCTATAAAAAATAAAACGTTATGAAAATAGTATATTCAAAAAAATTTGACGAAGACAAGCTTCCTTATGTAGAAAAAAAGCTTTTTAAAAAAAGAATTACAGAGCTCGAAGCTTGTGCTAATTTGGGAGAGATGCAATATGGCCGTCCTCATCTCTTGAGAGCGAAATATACGGGATCATTTGGTATACGACTAGGAAAAATATCACGCTTGATTTTGTTTCCCATCGAAATAGATCCTGAATATTATACAAACAGGAACGGTAGACATATCAAACATTTTGTCACCGGTATAGTAATCGGCTATTCTCCCAACCACTACCGCAGTTATTTTTAAAAAAGCCCGCGACGCATTTCGTTTCGGGTTTTTGTTATATTGTTTCGCAATAATTTAGTTTGCGTAATGTATTTTCAATGTAATTTACTACGCGTAATTTACTTCGTGTAATTAATTAGCAATTACGGGCGAAGCTCAAATTACGTCCCAAAGAGACAAATTACCAATTACAATTAATTACGAAGTTCAATTATTCTAGTGGTGGTTGTTGTCTATCCTGTTTTTTCTTGCTTGTAAATTTTTTGTCCAAGATGCGTGCTTCGCGTTCTTTTTTGGGAATTGATGTAGGAATTCTTTCTTTGGGTTCTATTAGTGCCGATCAAAGTAATTCTGTGAAATGTTTGATAACCTTATTTTTGTTCGCATGTTGGTAGCGCTCTTCCTGACAACTCATAATCAGTACGCTTTCCTCGTGATGTATTCTATTCCCCGCTAAATCAACAAGTCTTTTTTTTTGTTCGTCCGTCAGAAATTCTGAATCTTGAATATTAAAAAATAAAGTAACTTTTGTATTTCTCTTGTTGACATTCTGTCCGCCATGCCCTCCGCTTTTGGAGTCATGAAAATGGACTTCATGCGCTAATATATTTTCGATAATAGTTTGCATGATTGAAAATTAGAAATTGAAAAATAGAAATTCTATGTATTTTTACGCTTTACAATGATGCTATTTTCGTATTTATCGAGTTGACGAGAAATCTGGTTTTTGGGCAATGTTCTCTTGGTTCACGAAGGTTTCTTGGATCCGCTTACCGCGCGCCCAAGCTCGTCTATTCCCAACTGCCATAACCCACGTCATGTTTCCATAGTATTGGCTATGTTTTTTGTACGTGTCTGTTCAAATTTTTTGAGATCAGTAGACATCTCTTTTTTACTAAAAAAATAAATCCACCACTATCATACCGTTTCTTAGATATAAAACAAGAATATTTACAGATATACATCTTACATCTTACATCATGCATCATACGTTAAATGGTATTTTGAGTTGATATTTCATTCTCCATATATATAGTGGAAGAGTCATTTTATCTTATTAGCTTTGCTGATAATGAAAACAAAAAAAATACTTACAGGAATGCTTATCTGCTTCGCAGTAATAGGATATGCACGATGAGCGAAAGTAGATATCCAACCACTCTATTCTGATGCAAGATTCCAACCATCAGACAAACTTCACGCGACATGTACCAATTCGGCGGAAGTCTTTTTTTCTCCGCAAGGACAAACTATCACGAAAGCCAATATTATCCTTTCCTACAATCCGGAACATCTAGAAATCCTTCGCGTCATGCCTACGGTCAATGATGGCAGCGCAAGCTCCAAAATAGAATACAATAAGATTATTTTGGAAATTACCAATCCAACATTTACTTCTTCTACCGAAACTAAATCATTTTTCCAAATATTCTTCAAAAGTGCTATAGAAGGCGAAGAAATCATCTCCATAGCAGAGTGATCACAAGCGCTTACCAAAACTGAAAAAAGCTATCCGCTTGCTGGAAATTTCAGTCTAAAATTTGCTAAAGTACCAGAATGTGAACCGGACATCATCCCACCAAGTATCAATCTCATCTATCCCAAAGATAGCAATGAAAAAATATATCTGGATCAGTATTTCATCTTTGATATCAAAGATATCGGAAAGGGAGTGAACAAAGAAAGCGTAATCATCAATTTTGATGGCGATCAATATTTCTATGATTCTGAACATCTCAAATGGAACGGCACGTATCTGACATTCTATCCAGATAAACGAATCCCTATCGATACCTCCCTTGATCTCAAAATTATGGTAGCGGACAAACAATCCTATGGATGAGCGAACAAAACGGAAAGTGTCTATAGTTTTCATAGTGCTTCAGGTATGATGCTTCACAAAGAAATATCACCCATGATATTTAGAAGAATAGCTCAAGAAGCAGAAAAAATATCTGCGTCTGTAGATGAATGCTGATTGCTCGCAGAATTATATGCAAAATCTGAAGTACTCTACCAAAAGGAATTAAAATCTATTATCCAGAAACTCTGATGTAGTCTTGCATCATTAGATACCTCAACATTGGATTCAGCACTCCTTACCTCATCTTCTATGACAACAGAACAAAAACAATATAGGAATGTTTCTGTTTTCGCTACATTAGGATGGATCCTCTTTTTCCTAGCATTTACATTAAAAATCCACTATATCCTTTCCTACAAAAAGCACAAAAGATTGAATACAGAAAAACGAGAACCAAAAAAATAAAGAATTAAGTCCCGACTCCAATCCCTCTAGCGCTGAAATAACGAAATAAGTATTAAAAAAATTTTAATAAGCAAAACTCTTAATATTTTAATACATATATTTTAATCATTTAATTATAGAGTATGGCATTCGAAATCGAAAGAAAATTTTTGGTAAAACAAACTCCTGTATGATATGAGCAATTTCCGCAAAAAAAAATCCTGCAAGGATATTTCAATGATGCTACAACTGGGAAAAGTATCAGATTAAGAAAGATTGATGATGTCTATATCATTACGAGAAAAAAGTGAACCGGTCTCGTCAAAGAAGAAAAAGAAACTGTTATCAGCAAAGAAGAATTTAATGCACTTCGGCCTAATGTAGAAAACCACTTTCTCAAAAAGACACGTTATTTTATCCCATACGAAGGAGAAACCATAGAGTTTGATATTTATGAAGAACTTCAAGGATTGATGACTGCTGAAGTAGAATTCAAAACCAAAAGAGACGCAAAGAAATTTATGAAACCTGACCGATTCGACGAAGAACTAACTCTCGTAAGAGAAGCAAGCAATTCCTATATCGCCAAATATGGCATCGACGGAGAACTGCTTACCTTATTACAATCATAATAAAATATCTAATTATTCAACGGTGAATTACGAATTACATATTACTACCAATAAAAAAATCTCAATTCGTAATTCGTAATCTTTTACTTCGTGAATTAATTTGATAGTATGAAAAATACTTTGCATTTTGGAAATACCGATTGGACACATCTCTATGACCCACAAAAAAAAGAAATTACGGAATTGGTAAAAAAATATGATCTCCATGAGCTTATCGAAGAAGATCTTTTTGAATTAACCAATCAGGAAAAAATAGATATCTACGAGGATCATATGTTCATCGTCCTCAACTTCCCAAAATATAATGAAAACATCAGAAAATATTTTTTGAATGAATTTAGCATCGTCTTGGGAAAAAATAATATCATCACGATGACGAAATTTGACACCAATCATATCAAATCAATTATTGAAGATTATTCCACAGAACTCAAAGAAAGAGAATCTGACGAAGAATTCAAAATATCGCCCTACTACATCCTCTATAAAGTACTCGATACGATGTATGACAAAAGCATCAAAATGCTCAAAAAATCAGCAAAAGACGTAGTGGCACTCGAAGAACAACTATTCGCTTCATCGAAATTGGAAAGAGTATTATTGGAACAATTGATGATCAAAAAACGTAATATCGTAGGGCTCAAGCATATGTTTGAACCTCATGAAGAAATTTTGGAAGAACTCCAAAATACTTTACCTAAATTCTACAAAGAGGAATTGGATGTATATTTCGAAGACTTGGTTTACAAATTGGATAAGATTATCAATATAATTTCCGTCGGATTCGAAAATATCGATTCACTTGCAGAAACGTATAACTCGTTGATGAATATCAAAACCAACTCCATGATTGGCGTTTTGACAATTTTCGCTGCTATCACCTGAATTTTGACCTTGATCAGCGGAATCTATGGAATGAATATATTATTACCTGGACAAGAACATCCATATTTCTTCTTCTTGCTTATGGGATGAATGTTCTTTGTTTTGATGATACTTCTCCGAATTTTCAAAAAGAAAAAATGGATCTAACTTTAAAATAATGATAAATGACCTGTCCTCGAATGAGGGTAAATTAAAAATGATACATGTTGGTATTTACTGTATTATGAACTATTGCATATTATAATAGTTTTTTACAGCAAATCGTACATCTATCATTTATCATCTATAATCTATAATTATGTTTGTATAGTTAGAAATTTCTGAAAATATCCTGAAGTTTTTTCTTTTCTCTCTCTTCTTCCTCTTTGGCTTGGATCTCTTTTTCGATTTTTCTCTGTTCTTCGGAAGCAAGGAAAATGAATTTATTTAATTTTTCAGATACTTGCATTTTTTTCTTTGGATCTTCAGTGAAGTCCTTAATTTCATCAAAAATCAATATATCATTGACCATCACTTCGAGTGAAGATGTTTCTTCATTGAAAGCAAATCTCAATTCATTGCTTGTCTCTTCTTCTGTTTCTTTGTTTTGCTCTATTTTGGTGATAAAGAGTATAGGTTCATAACTTTCATCAAGTACAAATCTATAAGAAACAAATATTTTGTCATTGTCTGCTCCGATAACATCAAAACTTTCTTCGTCGATACCAAGTTTGGATTTGAGCTCATAGATTCTTTTGGTCGTAAAAAAGAGTTCGCCGAATTTTTTTTGTACATCAGTCTGTAACTTTGTATCAAGTAAACTATCAATTTTTGCTTCTTCCACTCCTGTAGTTTGGACAATATCATCTACTTCCTTTTTGGCAATATCTTGTACTAAAATTTGTTCTGGTTGAGAAGTTTCTTGCTGAGGTACAACATCTTCTTCGATTTCTGGGATAGGTTCAAATTGATATTTTTTTTCTAATATATCACCATATGGAATATCTTCTTCTATTTCTGGAATGTTTGTAGAAAAAATATCTTCTCCTCCGAGGATATCGTCGTGATACTGTTGTTGTCACTGTTGTTGACCTTGTGTTCCTTGGGTTGGATCGACCATGATTTCAGTTTAAAGTTTAAAGTTTGAAGCTTAAAGCTTTCTGCTTATGTTAATTATATCCAGATTTGTTTTTTTTGCAAATCTCCGAAATGGAGATTTATACCTCGGTATAATTCTCTCATCCAAAACTTTTACAAAATTTTGGTGTTCGAAATATCCATCATACAATCATAGTTTGCCAATCGAATATTTATTCGTTTTGGCAACTATATATTGTTCAATCAAAAATAGAATATATTTTTAAAGGACAATATAAAACTACTGAAGCGTAGTTTATTAACCAAATAATTTAGAAATGTAATGAAAAATTATTGTGTTAATAACTATATATTCTTCAATTAAAGACAAAAAATGTCTTTAAAGGAGAATATATATTTTTGAAGTATGATATACAAATTTTGTAAAAGAATGAAAACATTGAAAGATGGAAGCACATTAATTTCTCTCCCGCTTTGCGCGGACTTCACTTCGTTTCGCATTTTTCAATTCTCAATTCTCAATTTTCAATTCTCAATTCTCAATTCTCAATTTTTTCTATAAGTCTATTCGTCAAATGTAATCCTCTTGTAATCATAAAAAGTTTTCGTAGTATCAAATCTGTCAATTATTTATTTTTTGTTTTATTGAATACATGTCAGAAGAAAACACTATTATCAGCCAGACGAAGTTGTTCGTAGGGGGGCTGAACCGAAAATTGAGATGAAAAGATCTCAGAGAAGAATTTTCTAAATTTGGAGAAGTCGCATTCGCTAGAGTCAAACTCGACAATGAAACGAATAAAAGCAGAGGATTCGGTTTCGTAGAATTTGTCAATCCAGAAGATGCTGCCAAAGCACAAAAAGAGATGGATGGACAAGAAATTATGGGGAGAGCTGTCAAGGTAGATTTCGCCAAAGAAAATCCTGAAAGACTTGCAGAAAGAGAAGCAGCGAGAGCCGCAGAAGCTGAATCCGCAGGTGAATGAACAGAAGAAGAAATTCCAGAATTCTAATTATATGAAACGTATATCTACCAAAACACTGCCGAAAGGTGGTGTTTTTTTTGTTTAGCTCTTCTCACCCGGGTGAAATAGTTACTAAAGTCACTACAAAAGCCAAATAACGAAAAAATTCACGGGTGGAAACTATAGAACGATTTAGCTTGAAAAACAATCACATACCAATAGGCTGAGTATGACTACATGGCCCGTACGCGAGGGACGGAATATTACTTCCTATCTCTCTTATGGGAGCCATAAAGTTAGGTCTTGTACTTAACGGAGCTACCCACTTCTACGTGTTTAGGAGAACAACGTGCCTTCTACGACCATGTGGTCTATTATAACGCTTAAGCGCTCAAACGACAAAACGGAAAAGCGATAAAACGTTCCCTCTTTATTTCCAAAGAGCCTAATCATAATCACTAAGGAATCCATACCCCCCTGTCTTGGACTTATTCCGGCGCTCCTCTCACCACATTACATCATTCCGGCGCTCCGGATTGGTGCCGGAATCTCGTACAAAAACTTTATTACGAGATGCCGGTTGCAATTCCCTTCGAGAATGACCTCACCGGCATGAGGCACTAAAAAAAAACAATGCCGGAATGAGGAACTTAAATTTATATATAGATTCCTCCTCCTGGAATTTATACCACAATGCTGGAGTAAAGGGGTACATCATTTAGTGTTTTTGTTTGTTAGTATGAAAAAAATCAACGAATCATTTATATGCATCAATTGCGGAAAAGAAATTTCCCAGGCGAAAAAGACCTGTAGAAATCATTGTCCGTACTGTTTCGTATCGCTTCATGTAGACGGAGAAATTCCCGGTGATAGAGCCACGGAATGTGGATGAACAATGTATCCTATCGCCTATGAAATCAAAAATGGTTGAATGAAAATTTTGTTTGAATGCGAAAAGTGTCACAAAAAACATTGGAACAAAAGAGCTGATGACGATGAGGTAGCTGAGTTGGACAGATATATTAAGCAATATAAGGAAATACTTTATTAACTAACAGGTAACAAAATTAACTAACAGGTAACAATGAAGGAATTGCTAAAATGGACTATGGTAATTGTACAATAGATCATACAAAGCACTTCAATAATTATCAACTATCAATTATCAATTATCAACTATCAATTATCAATTATCAATTATCAACTATCAA
>CAZBQE010000002.1:42110-47410 GCA_964494005.1 uncultured Candidatus Peribacteria bacterium
TATCAATGAGTTTATGCTGTAGCGGAGGCTGGAGCTTTTTTTGTTAGAATTTCGTCTTCTATATATCCTGCGAATGTAGGAGATTCTTTTTTGACGATAGCCAAAATCTCTTCCATATGTTCGCCTTTTTTATTTTTTTTGGCTCGTTCTATAATTCATTCTTCACTCATATCATTATTCAATAATTTTCTGAATTCTTTTTCTTGTTTAGCTTTTTCTTTTCGATCCAAAGATTTTCGTTCTTGTTTTTCTGCTTCGGCAAAATCTTTTGCTTCAGCTTCTTCACTATATTTCTGTTTGAGCTCATCTATGGATGATGATTTGGATTCAGATTTTTCTACTTGTTTAGCTTCTGGTTTTGATTCTGATTTTTTCTCCTCGATTTTTGATGATCTTCCTTTGTTTTCTTCTTCAACTTTTTTTTCTTCAACTGGTGTAGACTCAGTTTTAGATTCAGATTTTTTTTCTTCTTGAATAATTTTCTCAACTTTTTTTTCTACGGGAGTTTCTGAAGATCCCTTTTTCGCCCCCAAAAATCCTCGCTTTTTTTCTTTGAACTGATTGACTCGCGTATCTCCTCCTGTTTCGTGGGTGTCATATGTCTGGAAATCAAATCCTTTTTTCTTGCTAAAAATTCTCGTAGCGTTTCGCATCCCTTTGAACATTTTGCCTGGAGTATAGAGTAATTTTTGGAATGGCTTTCGAATTCATTGATTGATTCCACTTAGCATTCATGCTCCGGCTATCATAAACGGCCTTCGTGTACATGCAGAAATAGCGTTGATTGTTCCCTTGGTTAGTCTTTGATATCGCTTACCGTTTACTTTGGAGAAATTGAGAAAATTATCGATAAGTGCGTCTACCGTCTGTTTCCCTATTTCTGCAATATTTTTCACAGAACTTTTTCCTTGTCTGAGTACATTTGCTAACGCATTTCCTCATTCACCAACTATCCTAAACGGTGTAGCTATCGTATTTCCTGTTCTCAATGCTCAAGTGCTCATGAGCTCTTTTACTTTTGCCATGGATTGAAATAATACATAATAAATATAAGATTATTATAACTATTTTATTCAAATTGTCAAATATCTGTTTAGATTGTATTATTGAACCAAAAAACTACAAAACTTTAATTGAGAATGGAGAATTGAAAATGTTCCGGCTGCAATCCGGAGCGCCGGAATGACGAAATTGAGAATTGAAAAATGCGAAACGAAGTGAAGTCCGCGCAAAGCGGGAGAGAAATTAATCTTTCAATGTTTCAATCTTTCAATCTTTCAATCTTTCCATCTTTTTAGTTATTAATTGCATTTTAGTATGGATCTCGCGAGTTTCAAGACTACCTTTGATGGCATCTTGGAAAGGTATGTGAACGAAAAAACAAAACAAGCTAAACAACTTATCGACGACAAACATATCAACAAATTCATCGACTATATCGACACCTTCATCTTTTCATGAGGCAAGAGAATCAGGCCGTACGGGCTTCGACTCACCTATATGGGATTTGGAGGACAGAACGAGAAGGCCATTCTGAATTTTGGTATTATTTTTGAATTGTTACATTCGATGGCGCTCATCCACGACGATATCATCGATCAATCCGACAAAAGACATAATGCGATGACGATGCATTCTTATATCCACACCCTTTTGAACGGTAATCCGCAAGCCAAACGTATGGCCGAAGGACAAGCCCTCCTCATAGGAGATTTGTTACTTTCTCGAGTATATGAATTGCGATTCAAAAATCATGAATTCGATGAACACCTTTTGTTTGAGGCAAGACAAAATGTTCATAGCATGATCGAAGAAGTAATTCTCTGACAGATGATTGACGTAGATATGACCATCTCCGAACCGGCTGCTCTTTCTTTGATTGATAAAAAAAACACGTACAAAACTGCTTCCTATACATTCACTAGACCAATGCTCACCGGAGCAATCCTCGCTGGCGCATCACACGAACAACAACAATTAATCAAAGAATTGTGAACGTATATGGGGATGGCTTTCCAAATGAGAGATGATTATCTCGACATCATCGGAGGAGACACAAGCAAAAATATATTTAGAGATGTCCAAGAAGGACAGCAAACCTATTTCAGTAATTATATTTTTGAAAAAGGCAGTCCCAAACAACAAAAACTTTTGAAGTCCTGTATGGGAAAAGAGCTTAATGAAAAACAAATCAAAGAGCTCCAAACAATGTTCGAATCAAGCTGAGCATTAGAGTTCGGCAGAGAATGAGTCATAACCTATAGTCAAAAAGCAAGAAAAATTTTGGCACAACTAGAAATCAGCGAAGCAGCGAAAGCAAGCTTCTTGAGCTTGATAGGAAAAATGGAAAAACTACAGCACTAAATTGCCCTTCGGGCATATATTTGAACTTCGTTCGTAATTGGTAATTTGTCCCTTCGGGACGTAATTTAGGCTTCACCCGTAATTAATTGTAATTTGGAATTTATTCCGGCTTTGTCTTTTTTGATATCTCATTCCAGTGAGGTTATTTCCGAAAAAAAATCCCCTGTTTGGGGATTTTTCTATTTGACTCATAAAAAATCTTTTTCGCCAATTCATCATTGTTTCAAAATAGATTTTATTGTGGGTATAGGAACATCTTTTGATCAATGAAAAGGAACAATAATAATGTTATCTTTTTTTCTAAGCACTACATGACTACCTTTTTGTCTAATGGTTATGCACCCTAATTTTTCTAACTTGTTCAATATTTCTTTGGCTTTCATCGGACTAAGCATATTGTACCTCTTGTGTATGTAAATTCACTTTAGTAACATCTTCCAAATATAATTCTAACGCTTTTTTTACATTATCAAATGCTTCATCTATTGTATCACCAAAATCAGAAAGATGCAATTCTGGTATCTCTGCTATATATTGTTTGGTTTCAAAATCATAACTATATTTGATACTGAATTTTACCATAACATATAATAATAAAATAAAGCGACTTGATGATAATTATTTCCTACAAAAATTCAAGCAATGTTCTTTGAGATAAAATACCCTTCGGGACGTAATTTAGGTTTCGCCCATAATTAATTGTAATTTGGGATTTATTCCGGCGCCCTGCTCTTAAACCTCATTCCGGCGCCCCGGATTGCGGCCGGAATCTTGTAATAAGGTCTTTGTACGAGATTCCGGTTGCAGGCTTCGCCAATACCACCGGAATGAGGTAATATGGTGAAAACCACCGGAATGATCTAGACGATTCAGAATAGGTGTAATGTAATTATACACCCGGGTGCGATTTTTCGTTGAAATTTTGGAGGAAATATATATACTCTTTAGAGTTTTAGTCTATATACAATTATCATAAATACTATTACTGTAGAGGTACCAGAAAAAATAGCAAAAAAATATGGCAAAAAATCCGTGAAACGGGAAAAATTTTTGGAAGTATTGGACGAATATCTTTGGGTTGATATTCCTGTACAGCCCAAAATAGAAATGTCAAAATTTTATAAAGCAGTCAAAGAGAGTTAATATGCAAAAATAGCTTAAATTAATCAAAAAACTTTGAAAAAAAGATGAAGTTCTTGCTGCTATAGAAAGCATAATGACGGGCAATTTTTCTCATTTGGATATCAAGCAGCTATCAGGCAAATCATGATATTACAGGTGTAGAATAGGGAAACTAAGGATAATATTTTTGGAAAAAAATTGAGAATTTTTTGTGGAAAAAGTAGGATATAGATGAGATGTATATAAAAATATATAAGCAAAAAAAATGTGTACACTCCGCGGATAGCGGAGTTTTTTTTGTAATAAATCCTCATGCTCTCTTGTTTTTCTTTCCTCACACCTAAAACACCTTATTTAGTATCTATTTTTTTATATTTTGAAATGGAAACTATGTAGATATTATTATCTATTATTTTATATACTATTCTATATCTAAATGTTGGTTCAATAATTATTCTTATATTTTCTTCTCAGCTTATTAATTTTCCTCATTTTTCAAACAAAGACAAATACGAATCAACAAAAAAAGTAATTCTTTCGATTACTTTCTGTGCATAATATGAGTTATCTAAAGCGATAAATTTACTTATTTCTTCCAAATTACGTCTCGATTTGTGTGTATAATATATTTTATACATGTACAGGTTCTTTTTGGAATAAATATTTGTGTATTTCTTCTGCTGTATATACTTTTCAGTTTTTTATATCTTCTAATCATATTACTATATCATCTATCTGATCTTCAGAAAATCATTCCTTAATCAAATTTTCTTTGAGTTTTTTATTTTCCATAATAAAGGTTTTGATCAGATAAATATCTATACATAGACTATATAGATTTATTGATAAAATTCAAGATAATATACAACTGAAATATTTTTTTCTCCTCTCTTGCTTTTCTTTCCTCACCCCCTTTTCCCCTCTCTGAAGGAGAGGGTTGGGGTGAGGTTGTTCGCTAAAGGATGAGGAGGTTGTTCTCAACTACAAAAAAAGCCCCGTGATGGAAAATCCATACGGAGCAGTCTAAGTATTCAGTTTGCCCAAAAATAAATTTTTACTGAATAATTATTTTTTGAGAGTATACCTCTTCTTGTTGGGTATATACCTTGATGGTATAGATCCCTGGAGTAGATATCTCTATTTTTTTGGTTTCCTGTATGACCTGGCTCATGATGAGCTGGCCTACAGTATTGTAGATTTCTACTCTTTCTCCTTCTTCTACAAAGAACACTCCGTGAGAAGGATTAGGATAGATGTTGATATCCTCTGCGAGGATGTGTGGAACTGCCAAAAGCGGGTTGTTTACGAGGTTGGACAATGCCAACCCAGTAACTCCTGACTTACTCCCTTCCAGTTCAGCGCCGACAACGAACATGCTGTCGTCGACAATGGGGAGATTATACTGATTAACAGATCCTGAAACAGTATCCAAGGGTTCTGCATTCCAGTACATTCCTAAGCCTTGTACAGTAAAGATGTGATAATTGGATACACTTCGTGTACCTTTTTCTCCATCTTGGATAAGATACGGAGTCCATTCCACGCGGTAGCCACCACCTGCGATATATACAGTTGCTGTGGAAATGGTTTGATGATAATTTGAAAGTTCTGACAAATTGTTGCAGGTATCCAAGATCATAATCTTGTATCGCCATTCGTGAGCGACTGAAGATACGTCATCAGTCCAGCTTCCAGCAATGTAGGTAGTTGTCCCTACTTGTTCATAGATATCAGTACTTGTTTCACGATAGATACGAGTTTCTAGATACGCATCTTCCACTACTTCCCAGGTTACTTTATTGTTGCCATTGATC
>CAZBQE010000003.1:0-12204 GCA_964494005.1 uncultured Candidatus Peribacteria bacterium
TTGCGAATCTAAATAAATTCGAATGACTTGATCATGTTGAAATAGTAAACAAATTGATTGATGCGTGAGAATGATATAATCTTGCTATAATGTTAAAGCACTTCGAATGACTTGATTATGTTGAAATAGCAAACAAATTGATTGATTCTGGGCAATGAGAAAATCTTGCTTATAATTTAGATAACTTCGAATGACTTGATCATGTTGAAATAGCAAACAAATTGATTGATGCAGGGAAATGAAAATATCTTACTCGAAATTTATGTAAATTCAAATGACTTGATCATGTTGAAATAGCAAACAAATTGATTGATGTGTGAGAATGAGGCTCTCTTATTGCGAATCTAAATAAATTCGAATGACTTGATCATGTTGAAATAGTAAACAAATTTGTTGATTCTGGACAATGAGAATATCTTGATAGTTATTTGTATCAACTCAAATTACTTGATCAAAGGACATTAAAAACTTAATTAAAGAAGCTAATGGATAGTAAATATATTAAATCATAAAAAATCAACCTCCAAATTTCTTCCAAAACGGCTCTGATTGTTCCATAAATATGCTAGATAATGGTGTTTTTATGTGATAGTCCAAGATTTACTTAAAATAAATAGTCGGGATATTTGGTTTATTACTTTATTTTTCACAAACTTATCCGTCTTATTCACAGATTTTCTTTGTATACTGATTGCGTCAAAAATACTCTCACTATCTTCCTCACTCCTATCAGATTGGCTGCGATGATTCGCAAGACTGATACGAGGAGATAGAGAGGAAAACAACAAGCTCAGTAAAACAAAAAAATCAAACAAAATCAAACAAAAAAATCAGAATTCTATTCATAGGTAGAGCTCTGTATTCGGGGACTGTACTCTGAGACGCAAAGAAATTCTAAAAAAAGTGAAGAATTTCTAACGTCGAAGGTATACCAACGACTTGAGAAAATGTGATTTAGAATATAATGAATAAATTACATATTTCGAAAGCAGTTCGGTGTATGTCTTTCCTTGGATATAGTCCTGTCTATGAGCAAAACTTTTAACCTTTTATACTAAAAAATCATGAAAAATGTTAATAAAACATCTCTACCTAATCAGGTAATAGACAAAGCAAAAACATGTGTAGTTGTAACAATAGCTGCTGTGGCAAGTATTTTATCATCATGTGACAAAACTCCAAAAGGAAAACATGAAATAACTTTTGTAGTTTTCTACGATGAAAGTTCGAGAGATACTATAACTTTAGAAGCTAATGATCGTTACTTTGAGATTCAAACAGAGAGAGGTGTTAGCGAAATTAAAACGTACGGTTGTGGTAAAGCTATTAGTGATGGGGAAACTGTCTTTGAAACAACAGCACCTATCAAAGTATTGGAAATCAAATAGTGAATATATCTATACCTATGAGAACAAACCTTTTAACTTTTTATACTAAAAAACATGAGAAATCCTTATTTCGAAAATTCAGAACCTCCCAAAAGGGATAAATGATGTCTTATTATGGTTGCTGTTGGCCTTATTGCAGCACTTTCTGCTGTTAAAACATGTAGCAGTAGTGCAGAAGCAAAAGTAGTCAAAGAAACTACAATCGATTACTATCAAGATAATAACAATGACAGTGAAGGTACGTACGAAAAAGTATTTTTTACACCAACAAGTGAAAAAAAATAATTCTTTAACGTATAACAAAAACCAATATCTCTCTGTTCGCTGTATGTCTTCGGATAGAGAGAAAAAACCTTTTTATTCTTAATCTATTAAAAAAATGACTAATTCAAAAAATGTAATTAACAAAGTACGTTCAAAGAGTAAAAATCGTGAACATCAGGTACAATCTAGACGTGATGAAATTGCAGTGGTATTAAAGAAAGAAAAAAATCTTTGAAAGTTTCAAATGCATTCTCAAAAATTTGGTGATTTATATTTTCGTTATGAATCTATAGATTATAACTATCGTTCATTAAGATCATGATCAGTAGATTTTGATGGATCTTTTGATGGTTGATTTTTAGAAAAAAACAAAAGTTTTTTTGTGGCATTAGATCAGTTTGATGAAAATGAATATGTCCCTATTACTTTTATCACAGATTGATGAAAAATGGAATATTATTCATTAATACAGTTTACTGATAAATTATGAGAAGAACATATAATGCCAACTCCAGTTTTCTTATCTACAATTAATAATAAAAATTTAAACATTAAAAAACATAAAGACGAAAATAATTTTTCTGAATTTGAATATCCTGATATTGATTTTTTTAAAAAATATATCAAAGATAATTATAGTTTGTTAGTTGATAAGCAAATTGACAAAGATGAATATTTGACAGATATAGAAGAAAAAGAAAAAAAAAGTCATATGAATGCTCAAATAGATAGACTAAAAAAATGAGAAGAAATTCCTCAACAAGATATTAATTCTTTAATAAGTTATCTCCTTCGTGAAGATACAAAAAACATTTTTAATTATCAAATACCCGCAAAGAATATAATTGCATATGTTTTCACAGATACATATCATCATAGTGATGTGATGAAATATGAAAGAGCAGAAGAGGTTTTAGGTGAAGAGTTAAGAAAGTTTTATAAAAAAGAAAAAAATCAAAAATTACATAATTATGCTTATTATTGAAATCTTTGAACATGGGCTATGAAATATGCATCTGACGAACTTGAAAATAGATTTGAAAAAATAGAGATATTTGATCTTATAGAAAAATGAGGTGTAATTAATAATTTTCCTTTAAAATGAGACTGATCTCCTGATGCTGTTGTATTATGAGAAGAATGAAAAAAAGAATACAGAGATTATATAAGAGAGGGTCACGGTGGTAATACTAGAGAATCTGATTCTAATGTAGATACAAAATTCATAAAAAATGATGATTGAACATGGAAAAAGCTTGTAATTTTTTATAAAGAAACACCAGAAAATGTAGCAAAAATATCCCAAGAAAAAAAAGAATTTGAAGAAGTTTTGGCTAATTTTAGAGAAAAATTTTGAAACGATATGGTTATCGTTGAATATAATAGAGCTGCTTGATATATCACTTACAATAATAGATGACATAGTGTTTATGATGATAAGTTTGCAATGGATTCTATGCTTAAAGGAAAACAACCATATGATACTTGTTATGTTGTTCCATGAGGAAGATGATTTAGAACGGGATGGAGTGATAATGAATTTGAAGATATAAATGAGCAACTAGGTGTAAATCCATCAGTATAGATTAATAATTTTTATCTTGTACACAAAAAAATCTCTCTCTATTCGCTATATATCTTCGGATAGAGAGAAAAACAAAAAAACTTCTGCATGGGAAAATCCCTAGTGGAGTGAAGTAATGAAATGAAAATAATTTTTTACAAACTAATCAAATTTAAAATGAATAAATTACAGCCACATGAATATATAAAAAGAGAAACAGATGCACTTATAGATTATGATAGGTCAATTTTTCCTCATTTTTACAACAAAGAACTTCTTTTGGAATTGTCTGACGATGAACAAAAGACTCTAAAGGAAGATAGGTTTGAACACAAAAAAAAGATTGCTAAGATTTTTAGAACAATAAAAAATGTGGTTAATGTTTCTTATAGCGATTCAGAACAGGATCTACATAAAGCTGTAGAGCAGTATAGAGAAGTCTATGAAGAGTATAAAAACGACCCAGAAGTATCGAAATATCGACCTCGATTTTTTGAAGATATAGAAAACTGTCTTATTGATTTTTGATATAAGCATGGGTGACTCAAATGAGATTATTCTACTATATTGCCGTATATTGCAGAATATGCAGATGAAATAGCATATGAGCATATGGGTGTATTTGGAAAATTATCAAAAGAAACAATAAAAAAAATAGTAAACACTACCTTGAGTCTTCATAATTCCCCAGAATCTGAGAACACTTGAATCGGGTGGGTTGTTCCAAAAAACATACACAAATTTGAGGGGATTGATGATTTTACCAAAGAGGATTTTGAAGAATTAGCTGATAATATAATAGAAACAGTAGGAGTCTGAGAAGTAGTCTACAATATACATAATTTTCAAAAATTAGATGAATGATATCATAAAAAGATGCTCAATTTTATTTTGCATGATGAACATCAGAGTACATGAAATGAGTATAGTGATATATGATGTATAATCAAAAATCTTAAAGAGATGAAGTGAC
The DNA here is from genome assembly GCA_964494005.1 of uncultured Candidatus Peribacteria bacterium. Classification (GTDB taxonomy): domain Bacteria; phylum Patescibacteriota; class Gracilibacteria; order Absconditabacterales; family Absconditicoccaceae; genus CAJBLF01. Next base: position 4,190 of record CAZBQE010000003.1, read on the forward strand.
TGGATCATAATGACTATATACAGATCATACAAAAAGCTATCAAAAACAAAGAAAGTGCAATGTTGCTTAATCATATCAACAATTTTCCTAGAGAAGTAGTCAAAGAAACAATACTCCCATTAGCCAAAGCGCTTATTAGAGAAACAAAAGATGTTCACTTAGTGCTTTTATTGCGGGAAATTGAAGGATTAGACAAAGATGAGTATACAAAGATAGCGCATATGCTTTACCATAATGGTCGATGAGAACAGGCAAAGGTATGTATTGAAAATTGAGAAAAAAACAAAAAGATCTTAGAAATGCTCTATTATATATTTACTAATTTTTTGCAAGATAAGGATATTATAGGGGAAAATAGAGAACTTAAGGAATGGTTGCTGAATGAGTACAAAACAACTGATCAAGAAGCTATCAAAAATTGGATAGAAAGAAAAATAGATGCTATTCAAAAATAATGATTTGGTAAATAATTCTGAATAACAACGACGTTGTGGACTAGATGCCAGCGGATTGTGTGAATAATCTAGGATGATTTTTTTATCCCATATTTTTCAAAAACCAATGAAACCGTATACAGCAGTGAGAGGGATTATACATGTTCCCTATCATTCCAAGACCAAAAACAAAACGTACAATAGCGTGTTGCTCGTCAAAGAAAAATCCAATGGAAAATTTTCTCTTCCTGGAGGAAAAATAGAAAAGTGAGAAACGGCTCAAGAAGCACTAAAAAGAGAATTGTATGAAGAATTGTGAATTGATAAAAAATATATTCATGTAGCCAAAAATCCTGCATATATATATCAGGGAAGGGTAGTGAGGCATGAAATATTTCAGGTATTTGTCTCTGGATGATCTTTAGATTTAGAAAAAGCTCCTACCAAAGAAATACAAACGATAGGATTTTTTAATGCTGGTTCACATAACCGTATTGCAGATGATACTATGGAAAAACATGTGCAAATGCTTGTACCAAATTATTATCAAACACAAAAAGATACTACAGCACAATTGAGTGATGCATTGAGCATACCAGGAAAATATTACAAACAATTCAAAAAAGAAATATAATATTTTATTGCTAATCTATTATATACTTTGCAAGAAATTTTTGTAGAGCTCTGTTTGTCACAAACTTTTCCGTCTTATTCACAGATTTTCTTTGTATACTCATGGTACAATAGCATTGAATATGCTATCCAAAAAAACTTTTAGCTTTTTATACACAACAACTATGGAAGAAAAAAACCAATTACACCAAGACGTTGAGAACAGCACTCAAGAAAATTATCAAAAATTGTATGAGCTTTTTGTTAAAAAAAAGTGAGATCCTCATATGTTACAGACAAGTACTCCAGAAGAAATCAAAGAGTATACAGATTTTTTGATGGGAGTAAAAGAGTATTATGAAAAAATTAAAGCATGAACAGTAGTTACTAAGGAAGAAAGAGAAAAATTTGGTCCATATTTAGAAGAATTATGATGGATAAATAATAATATCCATGGAATAGAAAGAGAGGTTGCTAGACTCACAAATATGAAGGATATCGCATATCACAAATATTTATGGATGACGCGATGAAAAATGCCTTGATACGAATATGTAATGGATAATAAAAAAAATTCGGCTATGTTTACTGAGTTTATGCAAAAAAGTATAGAAAAAATCCATCCAAATCAAAAATTTAATAATGTATCTGTATATGATATATATAGCAGAAATCCTGTAGATTATAATATGGATATTATAAAATCACATAGTAGCCGAAATAATTTTATAAAAAATTCTGAGTCTTTTAACGGTTTAAATGTATATCTTAGCCAACTTAATACTCGATTAGAGAATACAATGCGTGAAAATCTACGATGATGAAATCAAGTTCAACATGCTATGCAAATGTTGCTTGAGTTGAGATATATGTATGAAGTAGCTGATGCAACACATAGTGTATCAAACAGAAATGTGATTGTAGCTATGATAAAAAAAATAGAAGTAGCAATACAGACTGTACAAAATAATGATTTTGAAACACAAGAAGCCAAGAAGAAAGCTGAAATGGAAGAAAAAGCATTGCTAGAATATTGTCAAAAAAATGCTGTAACTATAGAAGATATTGTAATTATGCAAACTCATATTGAAAAAATGCAAAAAGAAAATGAACTTAAAGACGAGTCTTTATCACAGACTACACAATCTTTGGAAGAAATGACAAAAAAGAAAGAAGAAGAAGATCAAAAAAATAAGGAAAAAATAGTAACATATGAAAAAATATTTCAAGAGATTTTACAACAAGCAAAAAAATCTTTGTTAGGAAGTGATTATAAGGTATCACAAGAACTTATAGAAAAAATTAGAGAAGTTAATATGGTCACTCACCAAAAAAACCAGTAAAACAAAGCTTTTTTGGATGGGTGAGGTATGCCGACGGTTTTTAGAAACTTTATGTTCAAGTAAACAGAAGAAATCAAAGATTCCTAAAGTGGTTCGGTATAAAAAACAATTTTCCAATATACAAAAAAAATCCCCGAAAGGGGATTTTTTTATGATAATCACATAAGGAACTAAGATTTCTTGATAGCACCTTTGAATTCTGATCCAGCCTTGAAAGTAACTACTTTCATTGCAGGAATGTTGATTGTTTGAGAAGGATTTTGTGGATTAACACCTTTTCTAGCTTTTCTTTTTGATGCTTTGAAAGTTCCAAATCCTTGAACTCTAACTTCTCCGTGTTTCTTTACACCACCGATAACAGTTTCGATGAAAGAATTAACTAATTCAGAAGCTAACTTCTTAGAAACACCTAATTGTTCTGCTAGGCTAGCAATAAGAGCTGTTTTTGTCATCTGTACAAATAATTACTAAATAAAAAGTATTGTGTACGACAATGATATTAGCATATGTGAACTGTATTTCAAGGGATTTTGGTAGGGAAATGAAGTATAATTGTAAGTATTGAATTGTTAGGTAAGAACTGAGTTTTCTCGTTATTTTGTGGTTATATCTGACTATTTAGTGTTGACATTTTGATAAATATATATGATAAAAATACCAGATAATTGAGAAAAGCCCTACGTGATGCGGGCTCAAAAAACAGTATCGAGAAAATACCACTCTATATACTAAGAAATATTTTCTAATAATTTTTTTAATTGTTTGATTGCTCTTGATAATCTTTGTCTAACAACCTCATTAGAAAGTCAGGTGAGAACTACTATTTCTTCATTAGATTTTTCTTCGATAAATTTGAAATAGATCATATCTTTGCTGATATCATCAAGTCTTTTTATAGCTTGTTGTATGTGGTCAAACTTAAAATCATCTTCGAGAAGCGAGGTTAAGTCAATGTTGTCTTCAAGGGTTTCTTCGAATTGTTCACTGTCATCATTATATTGGAGATCAGTGAAAGGGGTATCAGAATTTTTTTTGAAAAAATCTTTAAGAGTATTTTTGAAAATCGTTCGGAAATATGCACTAAAACATCCATCTTCTTTGTAGGATTTTATGCCTTCTCGGAATTTTACGTAAAAATCAGAAATGATATCTTCTGCGTCTTGCTTCGAAATAAAGTAATTTGCATTGATATAACGAAAAAACATATCGACCGTCTGCAGATAGAATTGGTTGAATGCATTTTGGTCCTGTTGCTTGAGTTTCTTAATGTTGTCTGGATCGAATGCTGTTGTCATATGTTTCTAAATTTTAAATTCTTATTTCATCATTCCGACGTCAAAAAATTACAGTCGGAACTACATTCTATTATGGTAGCATAGTATTGATAATCTCTTTTGCTTTTTCTAGTTGATTGTCGGTAGTATTTGTAATATACGCATCTACATCAAATTCTATTATAATATCTGGAGTGATTCCTGTGGTATCGATATTGATACCGTTGGGAGCATACCATTTACCTACAGTATATTTCAATGATGCACCATCTACAAAATCGGTCATAGTCTGGATAGATCATTTTCCGAAGGTGGTCGTTCCTATAAGTTGAGCGCCGATATGTTGTTGTAATGCTAACGCAATAATTTCTCCTGCAGAAGCAGTAAGTCCATCAATAAGGACAACAATAGGCATATCACCAAAATCGTTATATCCTTCTGAAATGAGTTTTTCATCCTCAAAAGTCGTATATTTGGCGCTTACGACAAGTTTTCCTTTTGGTATAAAATGTGATGCGACATCAACTGCTACGGGAAGAATACCTCATCCATTTCCTCTGAGATCAAGGATCAATCCCTTGATATTCTGGTTTTTGAGATCCAAGATGGTTGTTTTGAGTAAATGTTCTGTTTCTTCGCCAATAATAGAAATATTGATATATCCAATATTCTGACCATTTGTTCACGTTAAAATTTTTCCATTAACGGAAGGCACATTGATTATATCTCTCGCAATTTCTTTTTCCAAAACTTCTTTGCTTCCATCTTTATTGATTCTTTCTATCGTAAGGAGTACTTTACTGCCTTTTGGTCATCTAATCTGATCAACTGCTTCATTGATATCGATATCTTTGGTAGATCATGTTCCGATCATAATAATTCTATCGAGCATAAATAATCATGCTTTGAAAGCGGGTCATCCTTTGATGAGTTCATCAATCTGAATATAATAATCTTTTTTGCTGATAACAGCGCCGATACCTTCAAATTCGACTTCGCCTTTGAGTTCTTCTTGAAATCAGGAATTTTGTTCGCTATCCATATAGATAGTATATGGATCTTCTATAGCGTCTACATAAGCTTTGATAGCATTGTTGAGCATTTTGCCGGTATTGATTTTTTCTGTGTCATAATATGCACTTTGCAGAATAGTATAGATCGTATCAAAACGTTCATAACTTTCATTATTTAATCCTAATTCTTCTGCGTTTACGACATTTTTGATAGAGGAGATTAGGGTATTTAGATTAATTTTTCCTTCTTGGATGATTGGTTGGCGGAGTGAATTTCGTTCATGTCCGATCTGCCAAATAAATCACCCCAATAAGACGCCAAGAATAAATAATATAAGTACTTTAGTCTTTTTCATGATGTTTTTGGAGTATAATAAACCTTACGTGCTAGTGACGTTTTCATATATTTCTACTATAGAATTATGCTTAACAAATACAACATCAAGTACATATTCCTTGTTTGTAGGATATTTGAGGAGATATCGTTCCATAGTGCGTTTGATAGCTCAGAGTTTTTTTGGAGTGATGTAGTCGAAGAAGTCATCTATATAATCAACAACTTTTACTTCCACGAAAGTCAGAAGTTTATCGTTTTCAAAAATTAGATCCAATTCTCCTCAATGGATTGTGTATTTATGCTGTAAGAGGGTATGTCCTTTTTTTTGATAGTATTCAGCTACAAGGAGTTCTCATTCATCTCCTTTGTCTTTGTTATAACGTGTCATATTGCTTTTTACGTAGTAAATTACGGTTCAGAATATTAAAACAACTTTTATTGCTTTATGTACTGTATAGCTCCAATACTTTTTCCCAATTGATGCATTTCCAGATATTTTCCAGATATTCTGATCTGCGGTTCTGATAGTTAAGGTAATAAGCGTGTTCTCGGACGTCGATAGTCAATAATGGTTTTTTATCAGTTGTAAGCGGACAGCCAGCATTACTCGTATTTATTATTTCTAAATTTCCATCAGGATTCTTGACTAACCAAGTTCGTCCTGAGCCGAAATTATTAATCGCATTTGTAGTCATTTCTGTCTTAAAATTTAAGAAATTTTCCCATTTAGCTACGATAGCATCGTAGAGCGCTCCTCTCGGTTCATTGTTTTCTTCAGGTGCTTTGAGACCGTTCCGATAAAAAGTATGATTCCATATTTGAGCGGCATTATTGAAAATAGATCCATCAGCAGTTTTGATGATTTCTTCTAGTTTCCAACTCTCAAATGCACTACCTATAATCAACTCATTCAATTTATTTACATAGCCTTGGTGATGTCTACCATAATGGATTTCTACGGTCTGCATATCGATGACTGGTTCGAGTGCATTCATGTCGTAGGGAAGTTTTGGGAGAGTGAACATAATTATAATGATAAATGATAAATGATGTTCAAAGCTTAAAGCTCAAAGCTAAAAGTTCAAAGCTTAAAGTTTAAAGCTGTGTTATAGCTAATAAGTAGCTTTACATTTGAAGCTAAAGTGAATTGTAGCAGTTAGAAAAGATTTTTCAATAGAAATTACATATTGATTATATATAGTAGGTATACTATGAAATCTATTATCCAAAAATTAGTCGCAATACAATCACAAGATCGCAATCTTGATCTCCTCACGAGTTTCAAGAGAGATTTTGCAAGAAGCAAAAAATTGAAAGATATTCCGTCCAATATTCAATTACTCCAAGCATATTATGAACTGATCAAAACAAAAAAAATAACGAAAGATCCACAGATAGAGCAATTACTCAAAAAAAGAGCGATTAGGTCGCAATCAGGAATCGTTTCCGTGCAAGTACTGACTAAACCGTTTCCGTGTCCAGGAAAATGTATTTTTTGTCCCAATGAAAAGAATATGCCCAAGAGCTATATCAAATCCGAGCCGGGTGCTATGAGAGCAGCACTCAATCATTTCGATCCCATCAAGCAAGTTTACAATAGATTACTTTCACTCACATTAACTGGTCATCAAACTGATAAGATAGAGATGATTGTCCTCGGCGGGACTTTTGATGCGTATACCAAGGACTACAAAATTAAGTTTATTCAGCAATTGTATGACGCTTGCAATACGTTTGATATTTACTTCAAAAACATCAAAGTTTCCACTACAAAAAAATATTCTCACGCTATCGTCGACAAAAGCAAAAAAATAAGCTATTCCAAAACTATTGTTGAGGCGCTCAAAAAAAACGAATCAGCAAATCATAGAATCATCTGACTAACGATCGAGACCAGACCAGAATATGTGACTGACGAGAATTGCCAATTTCGACGCGAACTTGGTGTCACGAGAATAGAGATGGGCGTTCAGTCTTTGGACGAAGAAGTATTGAAACTCAACAAAAGAGGACATACAGTTGAGCAAGCACGCCAGGCCTGCCACAAGCTCAGGCAATACGGCTTCAAATTCTGTTTGCATGTAATGCCAGGACTTTATGGCTCTGATTATTCCAAAGACTTAAAAACTTTTAAAGACGTATATTCTGATCCTTTTTTCAAACCCGACGAGATTAAATTTTATCCAACTTCCGTGATTCCAAATACCGAATTGTATAAACTCTACAAACAAGGAAAATATATCCCACTTCAAACTAATGATATCAAAAAATTAATTCAACAGACCTTCATGGATGTTATTCCTCCCTATACTAGGATCAAGCGTCTCATCCGTGATATTCCTGCAACAGAGATTGTTGCCGGAAGTAATGTTACGAATTTGTCCCAACTGATGCACGAGGAAATGAAATTGAAAATTGAAAGTTGAAAGTTGAAAGTGAAGGAATTTTATCAGAGGTTGTATGGGGAGTATACACTTTTCAAAACAACAAAAGAATTTTTGAAACAAGAAATTACCAATTACACGACCAAAGGGAGTACATTACCAATTACAACGTGAAAAAATAATAAATCCAAAAAAGATATTCAGACGTCAATTATCGGCACACAACCTGATGTAAGTCAGTTTAGAAATTTTGTGAGTTTGGATACGAGAAGTAGGGAAATAAGAAACAGGTCGCAGGTTCCAGGTTCCAGGTTCCAGGTTCCAGTAAATTTAGTAATCAGGAAATATGTGAGTAGTGGGGGAGTGGAATATTTTATTTCTTTTGAAGATCAGTTAGGTTATTTGTACGGATTTACCAGACTTTTATTGCCAACAGATCCAGTCGATGTGAAAGGACTTGGTGATGATACGGCAATTATCAGAGAGCTTCACGTCTATGGAAATCTGAAAAATCTGATAGATAGCTGAAAAAATATATCAAAAATCTGAAGAAACCCTGAAAAATCTGATAAAGGCGATAGGGTTTGCTTATCAGATATATCAGACAATATGTCAGAT
>CAZBQE010000003.1:12304-46034 GCA_964494005.1 uncultured Candidatus Peribacteria bacterium
TCAGATATATCAGACAATATGTCAGATTTATCAGTTGTTCAACATAAAGGCTTTTGAAAACAACTTATGGAAATAGCAGAAAATATTTCTAAGTGACATAAGTACAAAAAGCTTTCCGTTATCTCTGGTGTCTGAGTCAGAGCATATTACAGAAAGCTTGGATATAAGTTAGAGGGAAGTTATATGGTGAAGAAATTACTTGGATAGATTTTTTTGTTTGATGAAAAGCTGAAGCGATCATCAATATAAAGATAAATGTACTCAAATTTCTGGTGTTTGGGGTACTCCAGTAACCTCTTCCATGATTTTTTCTACTTCTCAATTGAAACTTCTAAGATTATTTTTGTTGAATCCATGTTTCAATAAAAGTTGACGAAGATTACCATCAAAATCCGTGATAATATTTATTTGTGCTCTACAATCGTTATGTATATTGATTTTTTCCAATTTCAAATTATGTAACTCTGGTATCTCAGAAATCCTTTGTATCAAAGGGTCTTTCTTTTTGAGTATTGTTAAATTATTTTCCAAGAGATACATATTCAATGATTGAAAATTCTCTTTGACTTCTTTCGTAGACTTCATTTGTATCTTATTAGTGTCTGTTTCTTGATGTATGTCTTCTGTATGTTGTGAAACATTAGTTTTTAGTCCATCTCATCCTGCCATAGTTATGTAATTAATAATAAAAATTACTATATCTATATATACATATTTACTATTAAAAGTCAATAAAAGAAAAACACCTGTTTCCAGGCGCTTATTACACTAAGGAGCAGGTTACAGGGAGCAAGGAGCAGGAAATAACCTGCAACTTTCAACCTGTAACTTGTAAATAAGTCTTTTAAATATCGATTTCTTTGACCGTTTTTGCATGGGTCAAGATAAAGTGCTTTCTTGCTTGGACATCTTCGCCCATGAGGATTCTGAATAATCTGTCTGCTTCTTCTGCGTCTTCTACCGTAATTTGATTCAATCTCCTATTTTCTGGATTCATCGTGGTTTCTCGAAGTTGTTCAGGGTTCATTTCTCCGAGACCTTTGTATCTTTGAATTTCTGTTTTGCCAGGTTCGAATCCGTACATATCTGGAGTATGACTTTCTTCATATACATATTCTTCTTTTTTCCCTTGATTGAATTTGTAGATAGGAGGACAAGCAGCATAGACATGTCCTTGTTCTATCAATGGTCTCATAAACCTAAAAAAGAAGGTAAGTAATAATGTTCTGATATGTGCACCATCCACGTCGGCATCCGTCATAATGATAATCTTGTCATATCTCAATCCTTCGAAATCGAAGTTATCTTTGACTCAAGTACCGATAGCGGTAATCAATGCTTTGACTTCGTTATTCGCCATGATTTTTTGGATAACGGCTTGTTCGGTATTCAATATCTTACCTCTTAGTGGTAATATCGCTTGGAAATTACTATCTCTTCCTTGTTTTGCACTTCCTCACGCTGAATCTCCCTCCACTATATACAATTCTGTTCCTTCTTTGTTTTTTCTTGCACAGTCCGCTAATTTTCATGGAAGAACTCCACCAGCTAAGATATTCTTTCTCAAAACAGTTTCTTTCGCAAATTTTGCTGCTAATCTCGCTTTTGCTGCAAGTTCGATTTTTTCGAATATTTTATCAAATTCATCTTCATGTTCTACGAAATAATCTTTGAGATAGTTATAGACGATGTTTTCTACTTCAATCCTTACATAACTATTACCCAATTTTCCTTTGGTTTGTCCTTCAAATTGTGGTTCTGGGATTTTGACCGTAACGATAGCATACAATCCGTCGGTGACGTCAGAATATTGAAATTCTCCTATTTTTTTGTTGATTTTATCTTTTTCTTTTCCGACTTCATTAATGATGTTGAGTAGTGCTGATTTGAACCCAAGGACATGTGTTCCTCAATCTATAGTAGGGATGTTGTTGACGAAAGAAAGGATATGATCGTTGGTTGTGTTTACAAATTGAAATGATATTTCTGCTAAACAATCTTTTCCTTCTATTTGGAAATAATGTGCAGAAGAAAGGCTTTGTTGCGTACCTACTAAATTTTTTAACCAAGTTCTGATACCTCCTTCATAATAGAATCTTTGTTTGAATCCTGTTTTTTTGTTGACAAAATTAAAGGTAACACCAGGAGTTAGATAAGCAGATTGCTTCATTCTTGCGATTTCTATAGATTGGGAAAATTCGACGGTTTCAAAAATTTTTGGATCTGGTTTGAATCTAACGGTAGTTCCTATTTTATCACTTTCTCCAATTTCTTGGATTTCACTATCAGCGATTCCTCTTTGATATCTTTGAAAATATTTTTTTCCATTTTTGTAGACGGTAACTTCGAGTAATTCACTTAATGCATTAACAACAGAAGCTCCTACACCATGTAGACCTCATGAGATTTTATAAGCTCATTTATCGAATTTTCCTCCTGCATGCAAGACGGTAAAAATTGTTTCTAATGCTGATTTTCCTGTTTTTTCATGTTTATCTACAGGAATACCTCTTCCGTTATCGTGAATAGTAACAGAACCATCTTCATTGATAGTAGTAGTAATCGTACTACAATATCCTGCTAATGCTTCATCTACCGCATTATCTACGATTTCTTGTACGAGATGGTGTAATCATTTGGCATCGGTAGATCAGATGTACATTCCTGGTCTTTGTCTAACTGGTTCCAATCCTTCCAATACTTTGATGTGCGATGCATCATACTCTTTTGAACTTAGATTTGTCATATTTCTTTAATAGTAACTTAGTAAAATAGCAATATACATTATTTTAACTAACAGCGAATAATTAATAGTGAATAAATTATTAGTTGTTAGTTGCTTTTAATCCTCAAGATAGTCATCATCATCGAATCTGCTCATATAATCATTTTCTTCATCTTCATCATCGATATTTATTTTATTTTTTCTTCATTTCTTTTTCTTTTTATCATTTCAAGCTTCAAGTTTAGCGATATCATCTTCAATTCCAAGTATTTTTTGTAATCCAGCATGTTCTTTGAGTTTTTGGATAACTTTTTGTTCAATTTGTCTTACTCTTTCTCTAGTAACATTAAATTCTTCTCCGACTTGTTCAAGTGTATATCTTGGTCCGTCGATACCATATCTCATTTTTACGATTTTTGCTTCTCTATCATCAAGCATTCCCAATATCATATCGAGATTTTTTCTGAGGGCGTGTTTTTCGGCGAATTGATCAGGCCTCAAGGTGTTGCCATCTTCTATCAGATCAGCAAGTGTATCTCTTCCTTCATCTCCGACTTCTCTATCCAATGATACATTACCAAAAATAACTTCTTCGAGTTTTTTGATTTTTTTGATAGGAAAACCAAGTTTCTGTCCTATCTCTTTGGAAGTAGGTTCTCTTCCTAGTTTTTGGAAAAGCAATTGATAAGTTTTGTTGTAGGAATTGATTTCATCGATAAGATGAACAGGTATTCTTACGTGTTTGGTCATATCTGCAATAGCTTTCGTGATGCTTTGCTTGATCCATCGAGTGGCATAGGTAGAGAATTTAAATTCTTTGTCCGGGTCAAATTTCTCTATCGCTTTGATAAGTCAGATATTTCATTCTTGAATCAAATCAGAAAAACTCAATCTAGATCAGAAAAACCTTTTGGCGATACTGATAACCAATCTTAGATTGGATTCGATTAATCTTTTTTTTGCTTCTTCATCACCTTTTTTGATTCTTTTGGCAATATCTTTTTCCTCTTCTGAATTTAAGAGCGGTATTTTGGATATTTCGTTGAAATAGAGTTTGATGAAATCTTTATGTTGGGATTCTGAAGGGTGTTTTTTACTTTCATAGAGCTCTATTTTTCCTAATTTAGTCTCTTTTTTTGCTTCTTCAGCTTCTTTTTCGAGTACTTCTTCGATAGTTATGATTTTTACTCCTAATTTTTCTGCTAATTCGTAGAATTTTTCAATCATTTTGATGCTGAGATCCATATCATCCACATCAGCGATTACATCTTCTTCGTTAATTATACCGCTAACGAAACCATTTTGTAAGAGTTCCTGGAGGGGTTTACTGAGTTCGCCGATATCATCTTGAAAACTATCCCATAACTGTTTTTGGAGTTTCTGCATGTAAGGTGAAGAGTAGAGAGTAAAAGGTAAAAGACAAAAAATATTTTTCTAAGTTCTAAATTCTAGTAGAGTACTAGCTTATAGAAGTTCATCTATAAATATTTGACATTTACAATAAAATATATATAATATAGATGTGTAGTGAAGCCATATGCTTACGATAACGTAAGTGGAGAGCACTGTCTTACCCAAGACAGTGTTTTCTTTTTGCTTATAAAAAGACAAAAAAACAGTCATCGGTAGTGCAATGACAGGATAAGAATATGTATTTATTCTCGAATATCAACCCAAAAATATTTCAAAAGCTCGTTGACAATACGGACTAAATAGTTATATTCTTTTTGTGTATAAAGCAAAAAACATAAAGCTACTTATTAGCCATATAACAACTTTAAGCTTTGAACGAATATTTATCATCTATCATTTATTAGTACATGTTTCATTATTTTGTAGGAAAAATACATCATCAAGGAGGAGAAACGATGATCATCAATGATATGTTCGGTATTCAGGTTTATTACCTTGGAAAACAGAATCAGGGGGAATTTTTCTTGTTCCCATATTTAGATGATACTAAAAAGACAATAGCATATTATGCGTTTGATAGTATGGATCAAAAAATCACATTCGAAACTTTATTAAAAATCAGTGGTGTGGGTCCCAAAACAGCATTTCAGATATCTCAGTTGCCCAAAGCTAATCTTCAGCAAGCACTCAAAAATGTTGACGTAAAATTTTTTCAAAATATTCCATGAATCTGACCAAAATCCGCGAAGAAGATTGTGCTTCAACTCAGGTGAACATTTGACGTTGAGGATATTCAAAAAATGGATATCGATCAAAAGCTTTATAGAAATATAGTTTCATCGCTCAAAGGGTTTGGTTATAGTGCTGATCAAGTCAAAACAAGTTTGCAGAAATACGAAGGTACGGTGACCAAAGAAAATGTTTCAGAAGTAATCAAGCGAATAATTTCACAGATATAGACTAAATTGCCTAGTATGTAGATCTTAAAAAACAAAATATAAAAATTCATAATTGTGTAATTTTTATTTTGTATACTAAGTTACTCATGAATTCAAAGAATCTCAAAAAGACGTATGTGCAAACGTATGAGAAATTTTTTTTGGAAAATCAAACCGTAATTTCTACGCCATTTATTCTCAATCGATCATGAGACGTACTCAATAATTTTAGTGGAGTAAGCATCAAACAAAAACTTCCGTTACGTATGTATGTAGGGTACGTGAGAACAAAAGAAAAAGGCATACATATCAACAAAATTTATCATCTCGATATGAGTGAATATCAATTTATCGAAAGTAATGCAGGAGAATATGCGCCGTATTTTGCCGATATTGACAAGGATCTAGAAAAAAGATATGGAAAATTATTTTCGGAAGGGGAAGGGATACAAATCAATATTTTGTCGGAATTACCTAGAGGGGTGGGATTATGATTTTGATCGATTTTGGCATTTTTACTTTCTGTTATCGTTCACAAAGCTTTAGGGAACGGAGCGATTGCTACACAGATAGAAACACTCAAAAAGGCGAATATCAACGAAGTAATCGCTGATCATCATAATATTTTTCATACCATCATGATAGATGCTTTGCGTTTTGATAAATCTATTTATGGAATGCTTTCTACAGCGACAAAGATGGCAACATTTTTTGATGGATATTATCCGGTCGTGTCATTTTCAGAGGATGGGGACAAATCTTTGTTGCCAGAAGAGGAAATTGTAAAGAGAATCTATGGATTTAGGATTAATCATCTTTTTAAAGGATTGAGAGATACTCCTTATTTACCGATAGATTATGGGATTATCTATTCAGGGAAACCAGTATTATTAGAACAGATAGCAGGAAATAAATATAAGACTAATAGTACTATAAATAAAACCATCAGGTCGGATTTCAAAAAACTTTTTGGCGATCTTTTTAGTAATCTTCATATCAATAGGATTCCATGATTTTACAAATATCTTATTTCACCGGAAACAGATGAATTCGCTATGACTTATGGGAAAATTATGGGTGCAATAAGCATGAAACTTTTGTATTATATGGCGAAAATTCATTCGGAAGCGTATGAAGAAGATCATATGATTCAGTTTTTGGAAGCATTGAGGATGTATAGGCAGGCTGATTGTGCGACAAGGAGAAGTTCCAAAAATTATCTGAAATTTATCAAAAGTTTACTTGATAATTATACCTGACCACAATGATATCTAGGATTATCGCCAAATGATAGTACGATAATGGGATGATCTTTGACCTTTGCGATGCCGTTGGAATGATTCAGAAAAATGGTGGTGGATGCAGCGGATAAGACAGCATTGGAATTTATAGGATCCAAGATTATTTACATGAATTGGGTAGATGGCGTGGAATATGAGGGATTGAAATGTGAACAGGATCTGGAACAAGGAAAATATTCAGAATTTTTGGATTCAAGTAGTTGTATGCTCAAAATGAGTGATGGAAAAGTGCAGTTGGGAGAGTGTGAAGCTATGGTTAGTGCACATAAAGAAGGAATTCTTCTCGATATGCTCAACAATAAAATATATATTAACGGACGTAAATTGACGTCTTCGGATCTTCATTCACAGACAGCTACGGTGGATATCCTCAAATTGCTGATGGAGAATATAGGAAAAGATATTCCCAATAAAGAATTTAGCAGTTCAAGTTATTCCAAAAATAAGAACGATATGCAGGGGAAAATTATTATTCCACTTTTGGAGTTGATCCAAAAAGAGTTAGGCAAAAAATTACCGCTTATCTGTAAGTGAAGTCTCTATGATTTTTATCTGAAGCTAAATCCTTCGGATATCGAGATAGCTGTGGTAGATAAAATACAGAAATAATATATCTAGCATCTTTCTGGTTTCCAAAAAGCTAAATGAAGACTGACAAAACTTTTTTCCTACCTTTGTCAGTTTTTTTCTTTGTTGGCATATATAGAGTTGTGGCTGTATGATTGTTTTATCATATTGTTGCCATGGAACTTCTGTATATATTACAAAAAAATATTCCCTCAAAAAAAGAGGTCTTTGCAAAATTCCGCAAAAAGGACACACAAGATCTTTCCAAATTTTTCCTGCAGATGATAAAAAAAATAAAAAAATGACAGAATGATATCAGAATAGTGAATGCGTTTTGTATTGAACTATATGATGCTATTTATCATGATATCCTCTTTGGTAATATCAAAATCAATAGAACAATAGTAAGAATTTTTGAAACATTAGCGTTGCCGATGGAATATATTGGCGAACAGAAGCGAAAAGATGCCTTACATATTTTAATGAGAATGAAAATATAAATACAAGTTACACGTCACAAATATTGTTCCTTGTACTCTTTATATATAGTAATATAGTCTATGGAAGATATCTGAGTAATTTTACAAAGAAAAAAAATCCTGCGAATATCTCAGAAGGAAATACCAAAGAAGAAAAACATCTGGCAAATATTAGTAAGATTATTCTCCTTCTTTTTCTGCTAAAAGTCTGATTCTTTTTTTGGCTTCCTGATCATCAGGGTTGATAGTGAGGTATGTACGAAAGCTAGCTAGGGCAAGATGAGATTCACCTAACGCTTCATAATTTATTCATTGAAGGAAAAGTATTTGTACGCTAATAGGATTGTTTTTGTTTACTGGGAAGATACGAAAATATTCTTCGATGGCGAGAAGAGATTCATCATAAACTCACAATGCTTCAAAGCTTTTTATGATAACAAATAATGCGATATTGAGTTGATCTTTTTCTATATTTGGGTATCTCAACATATGTCTGCTATGAATAATAGCTTGATAGAGGTGGTCACGATTGTTGTTTTGGAGTCCAAAATGAAAAAGACATTGCGCAATAAAAAAATCGAATGATTTTTTTTCTTCTATCTTCAAAAGAGGATAAAATTCATGTAATCCACGTAATACTACCAAAGATTGATCATAGAGATGATTGAAAAGATCGTTTTCTACAAAGATCAAGAGAATTTTGATAGCATTATCAAAGGAGAGCTTGTCTGCATAGTCTACGAATATTTTTTCTGCAAGAGTATAGGTTGTATGTATTTCTTCTTGTTGATGTGCTAGAGAAAGGTCTTTGAGTAAAAGAGAAAGATGTTGATGTTCTGCTTGTTCTTTGGGAGGAAGGAGTGTGTTGATATAGTCAGTTATTTTTTGATGAGAGGTATTTTCGGTTATAAGAAACTCAGGATTACTAATAAGCGAATCAGCTAAGTCTTTGGAACTGCTATCAACAACAGGAGAAACTGCAGAAGTGTCGATTTTTTCTGCGTAGAGATGATTAATGATAAAATCTTCTATTAGTTTATTATTGACGTTATGGTTCATAGGATATCCAAGTAGTGTATATAAAGATATCTAAGTATATCCAAAACTACGTATTTTGTCAATTAATAAAGTAAATATACATAACAACATGAACAATGTTGCTTGCATTTGTTAGGTAATTTTGTATTGTAACATCTACGTATTTCAATGAAAAACATCGTTTAGTTATTTCATAGTTTAATCGTTTAGTCGTATAGTATGCAAATCAGAAATTTTTGTATCATAGCTCATATAGATCACGGAAAATCCACACTGGCAGATAGAATGCTAGAAATTACCTGAACTGTTAGAAAAATTCATCATAATCAGATGCTGGATCGTATGGATATCGAACAAGAAAGAGGGATTACTATTAAATTGACACCTGCTAGAATGCAATGGAAAGGTTATGAATTTAACCTCATAGATACACCAGGACACGTCGATTTCCAATACGAAGTATCGCGTTCTCTCGCAGCTGTGGAGTGAGCTATTTTGCTTGTTGACGCAAGTCAGTGAATCCAAGCGCAGACACTTTCTACGCTTTATCAAGCTATGGAACAAGATTTAGTTATTATTCCAGTATTGAATAAAATCGATTTGCCAGCGGCGAATCCAGAAAGAGTTGCTCATGAAATAGAGAATATTATAGGAATAGATAGTTCTGAAATAATTCAAGTTTCAGGGAAAACAGGAAAAAATGTAGATCAGATACTCGATGCAATTATCGAAAGAATTCAGGATCCAGAATCTTTCAAAAAATCTCATCCGAAAAAATATTGGCCTAAAGAGATAGAAGGTAATAGGTATAAGGTAAAATGAGAACTTTCTACTAATCTTACCAGAGCACTTATTTTCGATTCTGTATATGATCCATACAAATGAGTTCTCGCTTATGTTAAGGTAATTGATGGTGAAATCAAAGCAGGGGAGGAATTACATCTCATTCATACGGAAAACACTATCATTCCTACAGAAGTAGGACATTTTACTCCGGAATACAAAGCTGATACGTCGCTCAAAGAGGGACAAATTTGATATATCGTGACGGGAGAAAAATCCGTAAGAGATGTGAGTATCTGAGACACTATATTAAAAATTAAAAATTGAAAACGAAATGAAATAAAGTCTAGTAAGGTAGGATTGAAAATTGAAGATATACATCAATATGTTATTCCAGGATTCAAAAAAGTAAAGCCATTCGTTTATGCGGGGGTTTATCCAGTGGATACCAATGATTATGATAAATTGAAGGATAGTCTGGAAAAATTATCTATCAATGATAGTGCGATAGAATATGAATTGGAAGATTCCAAAGCATTGGGATTCTGATTTAGGTGTGGATTTTTGTGAATGTTGCATATGGATATCGTGAGGGAAAGATTATCCAGGGAATACAAGATGGAGACGATTTTTACGATACCGACCGTTGTGTATTTGATCAAATCCAAAAATTTTACTCTTGAATCAATCAAGTCAGGAAGTAATATAGCAGATCTACTGAAGACAGGATTATATAAACATATCTTAAAAAATTGAAAATTGCAAAGTCCAGAGAAATCTGGGAAAATTAAAAATTGAGAATGAATGGAGGAGTTTGCTCCAGAGGTAATGGAAGAGTTAAGGTCGTGGTTGGTAGTGAAGTCGGGAGCAGATATGGTGGAGCAGGGAGTTATCGATGAAATACGGGAGCCAGTAGCTGCTGTTGAAGTCGTAGGCCCGGAAGAATATGCCGGCAATATTATGTCGCTTTGCCAAGAATACAGAGGAAAATTAACTAATATGGAATATATTGACGAGACAAGAGTTGTTCGATATTATGAACTACCGATGGGAGAAATTATCATCGACTTTTACGATAGACTCAAATCTACAACCAAAGGCTACGCAACGATGAATTATGAATTTAAAAAATATCAGCAAGCAGATCTTGTAAAAATCGATATCTATATCAACAACGAAAAAGTAGAAGCGCTCAGTCGAGTAGTTCACAAAGATAGATCGTATCAATTGGGAAAAGAAGCAGTAGAGAAACTCAAAACCCTAATTCCCAAACATCTGTTTGTTATTCCATTGCAAGCGGGAATTGGTACTAAGATGATTGCGAGAGAAAATATTTCTGCTATGCGCAAAGATGTGATAGCA
This sequence comes from uncultured Candidatus Peribacteria bacterium, assembly GCA_964494005.1. Lineage (GTDB taxonomy): Bacteria > Patescibacteriota > Gracilibacteria > Absconditabacterales > Absconditicoccaceae > CAJBLF01. Next base: position 22,911 of record CAZBQE010000003.1, read on the forward strand.
AAATGTTATGGAGGTGATGTCAGTAGGAAGAAAAAACTTTTGAAGAAGCAGAAAGAAGGGAAGAAAAAGATGAAAGCCATCGGTAGCGTAAATGTGCCGAGTGATGTGTTTATTAAAATGGTCGCTAGGTGAGAGTAACTTACTTCACTTGAATTATAAAATTTACATTTTAAATTTTAAAAAAATGTCTCGAACTTCACTTATTCTCCGATATCTTCTCTTGATAAATCTTTTTACTTTCATTGCTCGATGAATCGATAAATACAAAGCCCAAACCAAAAGACGAAGAATTTCTGAAAAGAATTTACTCCGATATGCAGGTCTTGGCTGACGAATCGGCGCCGTTCTTGGAATGGAGCTTTTTCGTCATAAGACGATCAAAGGAAAATTTTTGACGAGATTTTGGCTTATTTCATGATTGCGGATTGTATTGGTTATCATATTGTTATTTGCTATATAATATGGTAATTTACTTCATATAATTTGTTCGCTTTGCTTATTACGCGTGAAGTGTTAATTACATTACGTAGTGATAAATTACGGGCGTAGCCCAAATATATATTTAGTCCATTAGTTATTCATGCACATCAAAACCATCCAACATAATATTTTCTCCCGATATACCAAACATGGTCGTAAACTACCACGGAGAGATACAAAAGATCCTTACGCCATCCATATTTCTGAAGTGATGTTGCAACAAACACAGGTCGATAGAGTGATTCCCTATTTTCTTCAACGAATGAAAGATTTTCCTGATTATCAATCACTTGCGAATGCTTCGAAAACAGATGTACTTTCACATCGATCAGGACTCGGCTTCAACTCAAGAGCGTTAAGATTACAAGAATGTGCGAAGATAGTATCAAGTAGTAAGTATCAAGTATCAAGAAAACATAAAAGCGTAGGGGTGAATACCATTCGCCTCAATTTACCAAAAGACAGAGTTGAATTACAAAAATTACCAGGAATTTGACCGTATACCTCAGCAGCTATTATGTCTTTTGCACGGAACTTACCAGTGCCGGTGATTGATACAAATATCAGAAGAGTTTTGATTTTTTTATTTAAGTTGCCAGAAACTATTTCAGCGAAAGAGCTCGAAGTATTCGCTACCAAAATAATTCCAGCATGAAAATCTCGTGACCGACACAACGCCCTCATGGACCAAGGAGCATTACTGTTGACTGCTAGAAAAACCAAAATAAAGCCACTTTCCAAACAATCCAAGTTTGAGGGTTCTGACAGACAAGTGCGCTGATGGATATTAAAAAAACTAATAAATAACAACGAACAACTAACAATTAAAAAGGTTGAAGAGGAGTTTCCAAGAAAAAATGTGAAAGAGATTTTGAAAAATATGCAAAAAGAGTGATTGATAAAGGTCAGTAAATGAGTAATTACGATAGCAGAATAATTCTAAATTTTAAATTCTAAATTTTAAATTCATTTCCATGCTCTACTTCATCCCAACACCAATCGGAAACAAAGACGATATAACCGTTCGTGCGATAAAACTTTTTCAGTCGCTTGAATTTTTCGTCTGTGAAGATACGAGGACGACAATGAAACTCATGAAGATGTATGATATTCCCTACAAAGACAAAACATTTTTTTCACTAACAAGTTTCACGTCCAATAACCAACTAGCAAAATATGTAGATATTCTCAAAATGAGTGATATTGGCTTAGTCTCTGAAGCGGGGACACCAGGATTGTCTGATCCAGGAAAATCTATGATCCAACTCTGTAATGAATACAATATTCCTTATACCATTCTGCCTGGTCCGAATGCACTTGTTCCTGCAGTTGTTTGAGCAGGTTTCGATACATCAGAATTCATCTACTTAGGATTTCTTCCGACCAAGAAATGAAGACAAACCAAGATCAAAGAAATATTAGCATCCAAAATACCAGTCTTCGTGTATGAATCTGTCCATAGAATGGAAAAATTATTACAAGAACTTTCTCAGGCGGGATTCACGGGAAAGATTGCTATCGCGAGAGAAGTGAGTAAGATGTATGAACAACATTTCACGTGAACGGTAGAGGAGGTACTTTCTATGATCCAATCCAAGAAAATACCACTCAAAGGAGAATTTGTCGTCTGAATAAAAAATATATAATGCAAAAATATAAAAAAAAGTGGCAGATATACCGCCACATAATGAGTTTATTATTATATAACTCCAATGGAGTTAAGAATGGCTAGTGCTACTATAATTGTTGTTATACCAACTACTGCGTAGCCAAAAACTTTATATCCCAATAGTTTCCCTTTTTTCATAATATTTGTTTTTATGTTAGTAGAAATATAATAATAATATAAGTAAGAAAGTCAATACAAAAATATATGGATGTATTATTCTATTTTTTCTTTGATATAAAAATATGCTCATTTTTTCGAAGGGATATCTGACCACGATAATTCATCTCCATTTTTGTCTGTTATCATAAAAGTCGTTCACGCAAATGCTTGAAATAGGGTAGATAAATCCAAAGCGTTGGTGATATCAGAAACTATGGTATATTTGTAGACATACCATTGTTTATCACTACTTTTGTTGAGATAGGTGAGATTTTCCATATTTTTGGATTCAGGACCTTTGTTTGTTGGTTTTTCTGTAGTGGCTATTTCTTTGAATATATTTGGGATAGGTATATTAGGTGTCTGTGGTATTTTTTTTCGTTGTGCAGGGTCGGAAAGAGATATATTGTTGAGTACATCCTCATACGTATATCATTTTTTCAATAGCTCAGTAAGTCTCTCTGAATAGAGATCATATTGATTTACTCTTGTTTTGAGATTTGTTAAATGATTTCAGGTAACATCAACATCAAAACTTTTTGGTCATTTATTGTATCCATTGAGAGCAAGCATCCATTCAAAATCAAATTTAGGATCATTTTTGTAAACATCCCAAGATTTGTCAGTGAATCATTTAGTATTAACTTGTTTTTTGCAATACAATAAATATTCAGCAGAAAATTCTATAGCAATCTGTGGATTAAATCTATCATCAATTGCTATGAGTGCAGGATATCATCACTCTTTTTTTATATTCATAAGAATGTTAGCAATAATCGCATTAGCTTGTTCTCTTGTTTTTCCATCTTTTTTGGTTAGTTTTTCGTAACTAAAGTCCTTATATTTTGGATTATCAGAAAATATCTTATAGTTTTTCCCAAGATTATCTTTTCCAAACTGTTTGAATGTGTCTGGTTGAATTTGTGAAATACCAGCTCATCAATCTCCCGTATTGATGGTACTAGGATCGCCCTCACCTTCTATCATTTTGAGTCAGAAAAAATAATTGAGCGGAATATTTTTTTCTATGGCGATGTTTTTGATATCTTTATAGTATCTAAAGGTCCTAAGAAATTTACCTAATCAAGATGCTTTAGGAAATTTTTGTATATCAATCCCTTTTTTTTGGAGATAGTTCCCAAAATCTTCTTTCTTTTTTTCTATTCATTCCAAAAAAATATTTTCTTTGAGTTTGGAAAGTTCTTGTTTTGTTTTTTGGATGCTACTGTTGATTTCAGTGTTTTTTTCGTATTTTGGCGCTTGTTCTATCATAAGAATAGACGATATAAAAGGGTATTACTTTGTATCTTTATTGAATTTGTGGAAAATTTTGTTTTGATATTTTGCTTTTTGTGTTTTGTATTCTTCTTCCAAAAGCATACAACTAAGAATAGTAGCAATAATACTTTTTCTAGTATTTTTGCTTTCAAAAACCATAGTATCTGAAGCTTTTTTATCATTTTCTCCTTGAGAGAGTGCTTGGAGAAGTGACATTGTTTCGTTGGTATGATAGATATTGAGTTGTTGCTGAATAAGGCGATCAAGAAAGAGAGGATTAGTCGTGATAGGAATATTTTCTTCCACAATATCTGTTGTGTTTTTTTGTACTACCAGTTCTTTGGAATATATTTTTTTGTATAAAGGACGAAATTTGTGTATTCAGAGTTTTTTTTTGAGCGTAGGCAAAAAATGTCTCAAAAGTAGTTTAGTCATTTCTATATCTTTGGGATATTCATGTTTGGGATCATCAAGAATGAAAGCAATTTTTTCGAGAAGTTCATCATCCAATTTTTCCCAAAGATGCTCGGTAATAAATCAATCCAAAGCATTATATATTTTTTTATCATAAGCGATTTTGGTGCTATCATCCGAAATAAGGTTTCTAAGATATGGATTGTATCATCATGTTGACGGTGTATTCATAATGCTATCTATTGAAAAGTTAAAACAATTTATTATAATTATTATATACAAAAAAATTTATCTGTCAAATTTCTAATGAAAAAAAGATATATCTGACGAGGAATCGTGATTATTATACTTATTTTGTGATTTTTTTTTGGTGATGTACAGTTTGTTTTTCCTAGTATTGGTGCTCAGACATCACCCAAAACTATAGTTAAACAGCTGGAATGCATAAAAAATATCACGGGTGAATTTTTCCGTTCACCTGGCGAGAGTTTCAAAAAAGAATTTACACTGTTCAATACCACAACGACGTCATTAGATTTACGGACGTATGAATTTACCCACAAGGATTTCAAATCTGCTTTGAAAAAAATGGCATCAAGCGACGTAGATATTAGAATTATCGTAGAAAATAATAAATACAAGCAATATCAAAATACCCTCAAAGAGTTACAGAAATATTTCAGTGGAACTTCGAACATTCAGTTGAAATCTGATATACAGATGGGAACAGAATATACACATGCCAAGGTTAATCTCATTGATAGCGGATTTATTATTCAGACAGCGAATCTGACGCATAGTTCGTTTGAGAAAAATCGTGAACATTTTTTTCTGAGTTATGATACCGGAATTCGGAATAGCCTTCACACAATTTTCGAAAAAGATCGGAATGGTGAGAAAATTACGATGAAAGACATCCATCCGAATTTGGTTGTCTGCAATATCAACTGCAGGGGAGTTATTGAACAACTTTTGGAATCAGCGGAAAATTCTATCATCATTCAAACACAATATATCACGGATAATACTCTTCGGAATATTCTCAAAACTAAAAAATCTCTTCCGGAGTTCAAACTCCTCGTCGCTGATACGGATGATAATGATGACCTTATTCGTTATTTCTGATCTGATTATGCCAGGAAGTTTACGAAACAGTATAATCATACCAAAATGATGCTTATTGATCATAAAATATTATTGCTCGGAAGTATGAATCTTTCATCCAATTCTTTGGATAATAATAGGGAAATCTGAATCTTACTTCTCGATCCGACAATCATCGATGAATTTGCTACGCAATTTTATACAGATCGAGAATAAATATAGATTTTAATAAGATTGACTTTTAAAGTAAAATAGATATAAATTTTTCCAAACAAAAACTTTTAAAAAAATGAAAAAAATTTTATGTATTATCGTAGTAATGAGTTCTTTGTGTTCTGTAAGAGCTCAAGTAGTAGTAGAGGAAGAATATCTAAAAGATCTGATAGAAAACGCAACTATAGTGTATTGTAGTCAGGATACACTAGAGGATGGATACATGATCAAAAAGATAGAATTAGTATTTCAGGATACAACAATGTTTTATTCTGCATACTTGTCTTCGGAAATGTTCGTTTATGAGGTAGTTGAATGTGTTTTTGTTCAGTTTGATGATGGAGGAATGGGATTGAGTCTTTCAGAAGAAGAACTGAGTCAATTTGTGTATCTTCAACATCAATTAGACACACTTCTTCAGTTTACAAAACTTATACCATATAATGAGGAAAATTTTCCTTGGTGGTATATGGAAGAATAATCTTCTAAGTTGTTTTCAAAAGCCCCTTATGTTGAGGAGCTTTTTTTGATATTCAAAAAAAACAATGAAAATTGAAATTCTACCCAGCTATGCTGGATAGAAACGACGTTGAACTTCTAAAGGAAGTTCCGGCGTCTTATTCTATGATAAAGGTTTTTTCAGTTCCATAATACTCAGGCCAATTTTCATTGTAATGAGTGAACATTCTTTCAAGTCTTCCTTGATCTAATTCTTCTATCCCCAAAAGTTCTAATTCTTTTCTAATAGCTTCTTTGGTTGCTTCAGCTTCTGCTTGATCTGCGATGATTTTTTCAAATTCCGCTACATAGCCATATCAAGCATTTTTGTCTATACATACATTGTAGTCTTTGTATTTGTATTCTTGTCTGTCTCTTGACCATTTGGATTGGTATGGGAAGCCATGATCCAATATCATTTGATCTAGCTGGTGTAATGCAAGATTTGTTATTTCTTCTTCAAATTCTCTTCTTGCTGTTCCGTTAGAACTACTGGTATCATCTACGGATGCTTTGACAACAAACAATATTTTTCCATCGACTTCTCTTGTGCGGATGGAATGATTTTTTCCGTCGACGATTATTTGATGTAATTTTTCATGATGATTATGATGAATATATTGTTTCAATGTTTCTGTAAGTTGTTCAAAGTCTCATTCAGCGAGAAAATAATGATTAAGCTGGGAATTTTTGTTTATAAGCTGAGTATTCTCATCGTATTGATGAATTTTTTCTATCAATTCTTGGGCTTTTGATTCATCGCCAAGAAGGATTTTGATTTCGATTTCAAATTGATTCATGATGTTTTAATGTTTATAGAATAAAATATTATGCTCCTCCGACAACAGTAATATCTCCTTTGATGGCAGGATGCGGATCATATCATTCAAGGGTAAAATCTTCGTAAGTGAGAGTAGCCAAATCTTCTGCTGTTTTAATACGAGGATTGATTTTCATAGTCGGGAATGGTTTTGGTTCACGAGTCATCTGAAGTTTTGCTTGATCAAAATGATTGGAATATAAATGCACATCTCCAAAGGTATGTACAAATTCCCCCAATTCCAAACCAGTAATCTGTGCTACTATCATAGTCAGTAAGGCATAACTAGCTATATTAAACGGTACACCAAGAAAAGTGTCCGCACTTCTTTGGTAGAGCTGACAATTTAGTTTTCCGTCAGTTACACAAAAATGATAGATAGTATGACAAGGTGGCAAAGCCATAGCATTTCCTGGTACAGCCATTTCATAGATATATTCAGGATTCCATGCAGAAACCACATAATTTTTACGATTAGGCGTTTCTTGAAGTTTTTGGATAACTCGACCGAGTTGATCAATTTCTCTTCCATCGGTAGTTTTTCGTTTTCTTCGCTGTCTTCCATAAATAGGTCAGAGCTCTCATCGTTTTACTACAAATTCATTTTCTGCGGGAAGTTCTTTTATTTTAGCGACAAATTCTTCTTGAGTCATAGCAGGTACTTCTCCTGCTTCGCTAGCGATTTTGTAATTTTTGTATGCTCGTTCATTTCGGATGTGGACATTGTGATCTACGAGATATTTTATATTAGAATCTCCATTGAGAAATCGGATAAGTTCTTCTATGATTCCTCTGAGAAATACTTTTTTGGTAGTAAGTAAAGGAAATCATTTACTGAGATCAAATCTAATTTGGCGACCAAAAAGGCTTTTGATAAATACTCATGGATTATTGTAGACATCTTTTTTGGAACCATTATCTATGATATCTTGTAAAAGATCAAGATACTGATATTCAGGATGTTTCATGAGAAAATAATAAAAAATAAAGTCCGTGTCAAAAATGATATACAGATTCCGATGAACGATACAATTGAAATTTATTTTGAATTGCTATTTTTTTTCAAAAATATATAAAAATATTAATTGCACATTAACGAATTACGGATTTCGAATTGTGGATTAAAAAATTCGTAATTAAAAATTCGCAATCAAGAAATCATTTAGTTGTAATGTAAATATATGAGTGAAATACAGATAAAAAACGACAAACAAATCGAGAACATTAGAGTATCAGGAAAACATCTGACAGCACTTTTGCATTTACTCTATAGCAAAGCGAAAGCATGAATTTCGTTGATAGAATTAGAATTCGTCGCGGAGCATTATATCAAGGAACATAATCTGAAATGATCTTTTAAATGATATCAATGATTTCCAACAAATTTGTGTTTATCCGTCAATGATTGTGTAGTCCATGGAATCCCTGATGGATACATGTTGAAAAATTGAGATGTATTGAAAATAGACTGTGGAATCACTTACAATGGAGGAATAACCGATTCTGCTATTACGGTAGTGATTGGTGGCGAACTAGCGAATCCATTGGGATATGACCTAATGAAAATAACAAAAAAGGCGCTTGATGAATCTATCCAATATATCTGACCAGGGAAAGCACTATTTGAATATTCTCATCGTGTATATGCCAAAATTACAAATGCCGGATTTTCTGTATTAGGACAACTTACTGGTCATGGTGTAGGAAATAAAGTACATGAAAAACCACATATTTACAATACTCCGAATCCAGAGATGAAAAAAATATTTTTCCAGCCAGGTATGGTATTGGCATTTGAACCAATTACTGCAGTGACTTCAACGAATTTCAAACAAAAACCTGGAAATGACCGAAATCTTTATTGTAGTAAATGAGATGTTTGAGCTCAGCGAGAATATACTATCCTCATAACTAAGGATGGCTACGAAATATTGTCTTGAATTACTGAAGACTTATTTTAATGGAAAGATTGAAATATTGAAATATTGAAATATTCATCCTCCATCTTTCCATAATTTTACATCCTAAATTCTAAATTTTGATATTGTGAATCGATCCATGAGTGAGAAAATTATGATATGCGTTGATAAAAAAAAATCTCGAAATTATAGATTCAGGTATTTTATTATTAGAAAAAAAATCACCCACAAGATTCGATCAATTTGAGAGAATGAGAGAAATAGAGGAGTACTTCACCAAACTTATAAAAAAACATAAGATACAGACTATGTGTATGGAGAAACTTTTTTTCACGAAATTCAACCAGAATAATGCAGAATTCGTATACGGTATCAGAGCAATATTAATTACTTTGTGTATAAAAAATAAGATTACTATCAAAGAATTTACTCCTGTCGAGCTCAAAAAATTCATCACCGGCAACGGCAAAGCAGAAAAACAATTAGTTCAAAAGTGTGTCATGAAACTCTACAATCTCAAAGATTTCCCAGAATTCAACGATGCAGCAGATGCGCTAGCGCTAGCATATATAGCAAGCAAATTATAATTATATTTTCTGTTTTTGTAATTCAAATGTATTGCTGCAACCATAACAAATTTCCCCTCTCACTTGTAATTCCTTTCCAAATTCCTAGAGTAGTCACTATCACACACGATAGTGGCTATTTTTTGAAAATATTTGACAATAATCCATAATAAAACAAATACGAAAATTGTTAGTTGTCATATTCTCCTTCAAAAATATGTTTTAATGTTTTTGATTGAAGGATATGTAGTTACTACCAGAATAATTTCTCATCATATTTCGAAATTATTTAGGTAGTAATCTATAATTTTTAGTTGTTAGTTGTATAGTCTATGAATCTGGAAAAACTCTTCGGTAGCAAGACAAAAGTAGATATCCTCAAATACCTGCTCTTCAAAAGGCAGGGAGTCTCTATGAGAGCGCTCGAAAGTGAAATCGAATGGACTTTTCCTGCTATCAAGAAACAAGTAGATTCACTCAATGATTCCAATGTTGTCAACGTAAACAAAGAAGGGCAGTGATGGTCCATATCTATCAAACCGGAATTTCATGATACCCTCAAAAATGTATTTTATTTTTGACTAAAAAATGATTTAACTACCTTATTTACGACTTATGAGGTGATGATCGATCAATATTATTTCGGGAAAAAATTTAATATCGATCTGGAAATGGATCTCGTAGTTATTTACAAAAATTGTGAAAAACCACAGATAGATATGATCAAACAAAATATCGATGAGATATTCAGAAGTTATTTTATAGATATGGCGTCCGTCGTATTTATGGGACTGGAAGAATGGCAAAAACGTGATAGACTCGCCGATCGTTTCGTCATCCAGATCAAAAAAAGCCTCATAAAGAAATAATGATAGATTATGGATGATAGATGATAAATTTGCTTTATTTTATAGCAAAACACTATGAAAGAAAATTTGATTCAGACAAAAAGTTTTCAGTTTTCTATCGATATTATTAAATTGTATAAAAAATTAATAGAGCAAAACGAATTTGTCGTATCTAAACAAATCTTAAGGGCAGGAACAAGTATTTGAGCTAATATAGAAGAAGCTATTGCTGGACAAAGCAAAAAGGATTTCTTGAGCAAAATTTTTATTGCACTCAAAGAATCTAGAGAAACCAAGTATCGATTGAGATTAATTAAAGAAACAGATCTTTATGAGGGTAATGTGGAAAATTATTTAAAAGATATAGAAAGTATTATTAATATTCTTACCAAAATAACAAAAACAACATGAGAGAATTTAAAAAAATAATCTCTCATCTCTCATTTATCATTTATAATTACCTATGGTTTCACCAGAGGTTATAGCAGAACAAGTGATGGGCTATGTCGTGGGAGCCATGGAAATGATTCCTACGCTTACCCCATGAGACCATCCGTATACGATAGCGATCCTTCCTCAAGGGCCGCATTTTTATACGTGATTGCTACAGGCGGCGGGATATCTTTTGTTGGATAGTTCCAAAAAAAAATTGCTCGTGATTTCTGAGCAATATGATGATCTCAAACATATTCTTATCGATGGGAACAATTATGGTCCAGTATTTGGAAAGATGCAAAAGCAATCAATGAAACAATTAGGAACGCTTACCAAAGAATTTCAAGCGAAAGTTGCTCTACCTGATCAGATGAATCTTTTTGAGAATATTCGTTATCAATTACCGTTTATTAGGGTAATTTCCGATATTCAAGACATAGTACATGTCGGTATTGGACCACAAATTTCCCAAACAGCAAAAAAAATATTTCTGAAATGGGTCAAAAAACATATCCAGGAATATGCTATCGTCGCATTGACCAATATCGAGCTTCCTGAAGGGAAACAGGGAAAAATCAAAAACGAACAGCAGTTGGTAGCAGAAATTATAAGTGATACCACCAATAAAAGTTCAAATGTTATCGAGTTTTTCAAAGAGATAAGTAGATACATCAAACAAGAAGCGGAAATTATCGCATATATCAACCCCAAAGATATTGGAAAAAAGATGTCCTTGACGACAAGATATGTGTGTGCTGTAGCTTAAAATTCAACGAACAACTATCAGTGAACAACTAACAATAAAGGAATTTTCAATAATTGTTAGATGTTAGTTGTTAGATATTAGTTGTTTTGTAATTTTGACTTGCAAAGCTCTTGCATTTTAGTACAAAGATGATGCCAAACTTTTTTTTTATTATTGAAAAAAAGTCATTATGATGAAATTTATCTATGACAGCTTGGAGACTGTCAAAAAATTAAAACATCCAACCAAGAAAGACTTCATCAATCTCACGATTGCTATTTTTGTGGCTATCGTTATTGCATGATTGTATTTTGTTGCTACTGATACGGTATTTTCAGGTGTCTACAAACGATTTTATAGCATTATGCAATAAAATACTATACTATACCGCCTTGTTGCAGAAATAAAAGATAAAATGCATAAACTTGTATACTATAAAACTAAAATACAGCTTTATGCTTTATGCTTTAATCTTTAAGCTAAAAATATTATGCAAAAAGCAGAAATCAATACCTGAGAAATCAAAAGACAGATTGAAGATAATAATTACAGATGGTATGTGTTGAGTGTTGTATCTGGGCAAGAAGATCTTGTAATAGAAAACCTCAAAGAAAGGATGAAAAAACAGGACCTCGAATCAACAGTAGAGGATTATATGTCACCTATGATCAACGAATCATCACTCAAAAAGTGAGAAAAAATTATCAAACAAAAGAAACTTTATCCTGGATATGTCTTCGTAAAATCCCAGATGAACGATAAAATTTGGTATGTCATCAGAAATACTCCGGGAGTGAGATTGATTGTTGGAGCGGAAACACGTCCTATTCCATTAACAGAAGATGAATATACTAAGATTATAGAACAGATCAAAAAATCTCAAGAAAGATCAGAACTCAAGATACCGTTCAAAGAAGGTGATGTTGTTCTCCTCAAGACAGGAGATTTCAAAGGAATGAAAGGAAGTGTGAGAAATATCGATACGGAAAAATGAACAGCAATCGTCAACATCGAAATGTTATGAAGACTTACTCCGGTCGTTATCGACCTGGATAAAGTAGAGCTTATGAGTTAATCTCATATATATTCTACAGGACAGATTAATGAATGATGAAAGATTAATGATGAATGATGATGGAATTGTTGCGGTGATGTACTATCGTAGGATTACAATAGTTCCATAATGAGCCATACCGACATTATTCATTATTAATTATTAATTGTTAATTAGTATTGTCGCTTCTCTGTAGAAAATGGTTTTATATGCTGATTGTCAGGATGTATACCAAAGAACAAAAAATCCTAAGATTCTCTATGATGCTGTTGTTTTTGGCACTGATGATTGTCTATATTGTGCGATATCAGCTCAAAGGAAACGAACTAAAACAACAGTTACCTGAAACATCTGTATGATCGGGAATTACTATCATAAGTATTGATGAAAATAATGAACTTACAGGGGAAGAGAGTGATCAAGAAAATATAACAGAAACGATTATAGAGGGAACAACAGGTATGATGGAAATATCAGAAGAAATTACAATACAAGATACAGGAATGATGATAAAAAATAATGAAATCATTATGCTTTCATGAACAAAAATCTATTACGGAAAGATAGATATCATAGAAAAATTGTGAATTAAATATCAATACGCATTGACAGATACTACAGGTATATGGTATATTTACCTAGGTACGCCAAGTTATGATTTTGCAAGCATAGCAAGAGCACTCAAAGGAACTACGTATACTATGGCTACAGAACAAGAAATCTTGGAAAATAAGCTTTTCGGAAACAAAGTAGTATTTATCAATCTTCCTGAATACAAAGATAAACAAGTCGTTATGCTTATGTATATGAATGATGGAATATGGCTTATTCAGGTGGATTACAGTATATATCACAAATCCAAATCACATATCAAATCATTATTTATCAATTAATCATGTAACACAATGGCAGGAAAAATCACTAACATTCTTAATCTAGAAATACCAGCAGGAAAAGCACAACCAGCACCTCCACTAGGACCTATGCTAGGAGCGAATGGAGTCAATATCGGACAATTTATCAAAGAATTTAACGATAAGACTATGGAACTCATGAAACAGTTTGGATGAGCTGATGTAAAAATCAAATGTAAGCTTACTATCTACGCTGATAGGTCATTTGATCTTGAAATCGGCAATCCAGTCACTTCCAACCTTATTTTGTGGAAATTGAAACAAGCTAAAGGATCAGGAGAACCAAACAAGACTAAAATAGGGAAAATAAGTAGAAAGGATCTTGAAGAAATCGCTGAACTCAAAAAAGGCGATATGAATTCAGAGAATATAGAATCTGTAATCAAATCTATCGCAGGAACTGCGAAGAATATGGGTATAGATATAGAATAACTTTATGATAAATTAATTGATTAAAAAAAATTGCGGATCAATGAATTACGAATGTAAAATAAAAAATCCGCAATTCGAAATTCGTAATATATTAATTCGTTAATTATAGTTATGTAGTACGGGAGAGTTTTGCTCGCTATGACCGTTTTTATTACTTATTTATTATAAAAAAATGAAACACGGAAAAAAACGACAAGAAGCTGCAAAGGCAGTAGATCTTACTAAAGCGTATCCACTCAATGAAGCAGTTGCTTTATTAAAGAAAATTGGATATACAAAATTCGATGCTTCAGTGGAAATTGCAGTAAAAACAAATGCTGACGCTAAGTACAATGATCAAATGATGAGAGGGACAACAATTCTTCCGCATGGAACAGGAAAGACAAAGAAAATTGCAGTATTTACGGATGATGAAAAAGCAGCGAAAGAAGCATGAGCGGATATTGCTAATAAAGAAGCTTTACTTACTGATATCAAGGCAGGTAAATTTGATTTTGATATTTTATTGACGACGCCTGAATTGATTAGAGAACTTGCTCCTGCAGCAAAACAATTAGGTCCAAAATGACTTATGCCATCACCAAAAGCTGGTACGGTAGTAGCAAATATTCCGCAAGCAGTACAGGAATTCAAAAAAGGTAAGATAGAATTCAAACTTGATAAGACAGGAAATATCAATGCGGCAGTTGGAAAGATTTCATTTACCGAAGAACAATTAGAAGAAAATATAAACTCTTTTCTCAAGGCTTTGGAGGACAATAAACCAACCGGCGTCAAAGGAAAACTTATCAAAAAAATATATCTTGCTCCTACTATGGGACCTGGAATAGAAATAAGTTATTAGTCGATAGTCAACAAAAGATTTTCCGTAACAAAAAAACCCGACAATTTTGCGGGTTTTTTTCTAAAAGCTAAAGACTAAAATTCAAAAGCTAAAGTCTTTTGTTGAGTGTACGAGCAAAAAGATAAGAAAATAAAAATCCTACTAAAGAAACTACAAGTATCTCTACAAAGAAAATAGCTATAATAGTAACAATGTTTCCTAGAGATCCTATCAAACTGATTTCAAAAAGATGATGAAGATAATAGTTGATAGTAATTCCACTGATAAGCAATAATGCTATACAAATTATAAATGAAAAGGCGAGTACATTGATAGTTAACGCCACAAACCCTTTGATAATCTGACTATAAGTAGCTCATAATATTTTTTTGACTTCAAGTTCTCTGTGGAAAGTATGAAAAATATTCTTCAATAAAAATCATAGGAATGCGATGATGATGAAGAAGAGAATCGCTATAATCATATATGAAATACCTACAACGAAATTACTTAGGTTGATAATACTTAATACTCTATTTTCCTGTTGTTTGATAGTGGATCCATCATTTATCAAGTCTTTGGTATTGAGTATAATATCTTTATTTTCCAATATAATGGTTTTGAGTGATTCATATTTGCTATCATTATCAAACATGACATACAAGGTAGACGGTAACGGATTATCGATACCAAATTTTGAAAAGTTACTGACAACATCAGGGATCTTTTTTTCCAAAAATGCGAGCGCATCATCTTTTGAAGAGAACATGACTTTGAGGCCTTTCGCTTCCAATTGATCTTTGAGATTGATGACTCTTTTGTAGGTTTCTGTTTCTTGATCAGGAATATCTTTGATATAAAAATACATACCTAATCTTTCCTTGAGCTCTCCGGTAAATGTATTTGCATAGAGAGAGACACCTAAAAATATATTCAAGAGAAAAAGCAAAAATCAAATGAAAATCCCGACACCTACAATATTTGCCCAAGAGGTTTTGAAAAGATGTGCGAGATCTTGTTTGAAAATTTTTTTAAGTGAGTTTTTTAACATTACAAATTGGTAGATGATAAATGTGTATTGGTTTTAAGCTTCAAACAGTATGCTTTATGTTTAAAGTTTATTTTTTAAACATATGCTGGGTAGTGATAAATTTTTCGAATAGTGAGATTTTATTATCATAGAAATGCATATCTTTATCTATAGTTTGAAGTTTTTCGCGATGCTTATAAAAATATTTGATCATATCTTTAGCTTTTTTATATTTATGCTCGAGAATATAGATTTCAATAAGATTGTAGACAACTTCTGCATCCATATTGTTTACATAAAAAGCATCTTTGAGAAAGTTCAACCCTTTTTCTCTATTGCCATATCGATATTCGCAAAGCCCATAGCATCTTAATATTTCATGATTTTCCGCTTTGGTGAGTTCCAATGCTTTTTGGAGATATTTTTTGGCTTCCAGCCAATGATTTTTTTCCATTTCCAAAACACCTTTGATATACAAACCGAGAGGATCGTTATTATTTTTTTTGGCATTCAAAAAATCTATGGCTTTGCTCGCTTTGCCGATTTCTCCTTTTCTATATTGGATATCGGTTACTTGTAACAAAGCATCCTCATTGTTAGGATCTCTGAAAAGAATGGTATTCACTTTTTTGATGGCATCATCAAATTTGCCGAGCTCTTTGAGTTCTTCTATTTCATTGATGAGATCATCTGGAATATACATGGGCATACGATCGATTCATAAAATAAATGTTCATATCCATTGTAATCCAAAAAAGTCTTATTTTCAAATTTTATTGGTATGATTCGGGTATTTGAATTTACATTTACTCAAACAATGATATAACTTGTTTATTGTGTAAAAAAACACAGATTATTGAGTATTTCATCACAAAGTAAGGGAAATTTTTATGGGTGCATTGTCTCTTATGATATTTACATCAATAGTTTCTCAAGGAATATAAGTATACAATTGATAAAGAAAAGGAAGTGAAGATGAGATTTCTTGTCCATTGATTGCTACGATACTATCTCATACTTTAAGTCAAGCTTCCCATGCTGGTAAATCACTCAACACATCAGTGAGATAGATGCCGTGCTCTGCAGTAATATTTTTTTCCTTTTGTAACGAAGGAGTTATTTCTTGGTATTGAATGCCAAGTATCGGCCTAGAGATTTTTCAAAATGTTTCAAGAGAAAGAAGTGTACTATCGATAAATTCTTGACTGATTGGCAAAGCAAAACTAATACCTTCTCCTTCAGAAATAGCTGTAGTAATACCTATAACATTACCATTGATATCCAAGAGCGGACCTCAGCTATTTCCTGGATTAGCTTGAGCATCTGTCTGGTAAAGTCCTATATAAAGATTTTTACCGTTGAGCATAAGTTGTTTGTTTTTTCCTCATATAATGCCCATACTCACCGAATAAGGGTATTTTGAAAGCATATTACCTATGGTAATAGCAAATTGTCCTACCTGTATCTCAGTAGTAAAGGGAAGAAATGTAGCCAGAGTTATCGTAGCAAGGTTTTTTTCGCTAGTAGTTTCAAGTTTAAGTATCGCTATATCCAAAAGATTATCAAATCGTATGTTATTTACATTATAACTAGTTCCATCAGATAAGGTAACAGCATATTTAGCAGTAGTATCTTGAATAATATGTTTGTTGGTGAGAACATAGCCTTTTTTGGAAATGATAATACCACTTCACCCTCAAAGTGTGGTTGTTTGTTGGCTTATATTTCCTGGACCATTAAGTTGTGCAGGGTCATCAAGATAAAATTTCACATCTTTGCTGATCATGATGGTTACCGTAGAATGTTTTGCGGTAGCTATAGTATCTATGAGATGCGATTGAAGTGCTTCAAAATTTGATTGAGTAAAGGTTTTAACTTTATTTCCCATAGTATTTTCTACAGCTATTCCAAAAGATTGGAGGTGCTTATTGGTTAGTCATCGAATAATAATTCCGCCGAATAGTATCAGAAAAATATTTACAACAAGAATGAGAAGTAGTTGTTTTTTTTGCATGTGATATATAAATATCAGGTAAATATATGTGTATTATCCTTCATTTTTTTCATCTACTTCTTCGTTTTTTTTATCATCTGTAGATGTTTCTTTAGATTCTTTATATATTCCACTTTCCATGATTTCTGCAGCTTTTTCAGCCTTTTTTCTTTCTTCTTTGTATCTGAGATTTTCTTCTTTTTCTTCCCAAGGTCTATAGATGACGTCGATATCTTTATCTACCATTTTTGCTAGAGCTGTCTCTGGTTCATCAAGATGGATATCGTTGGAATGAATGGTCTGAATAGCACTATTTTTGAATCTGATTCTAATAGCTCATTCTATAATACTGATTCCTCATTCAAGGATTTCTGATCCTGTCATAACGACTTGACCTTTTTTTGCTCTTTTCCATATCTTCAGATCTTCTAGATTCAAAAGTTTTCCATTTTTATTGGCGTGGATAAGGATAAATGGTTCTCATTTGTGAAGAAACATATTCGCTATTTCATCGCCTTCTTGTAATTCTATACCTTTGACTCCTCAAGCCGTTTTTCCCATAGGTCTGAGATCACTACTTTTGAAAAGTAGCATCCATCCATGTTTGGTTAAAATACCTACATTATTGGTATCATTGACTGCTTCTACTTTGAGAATTTTTTCGTTTTCAGCAAGTTTCATAATAACCGTAGGGAATTTTTTGAAAGAAAGTACCAATTCTTTTTTGATTTTTTTACAATTATTTTGGTTGGTAAGGAAGATGAGATGTTGATAATCAAAATGTAAGGTCTTAGCAAATACAATCCTTCCCTTGAGTCAGAAATGTTCATTGAGATTTAATGCATTTTGTTTCATAACAAAGCTTCCAAAATCTTTTAATCTCTGGACGACCAACTCACCTCTATCAGTGATGACAATTAATTTATCTTGATTGTGGGTATAGATGAGATCTATAGTTTCTTCAGGGATAACTTGTATCCTTGACTGATAGAGAACTCTTACAGAATAATCATTTCCAATCCAAACAATAACATCTTCTTTGACTTTATCTGCAGCAGCCATAAATGCTTTTAGACTACCAGAAACATTATATACACTCAGATCTTGTGAAAGATCCGTCTTTCTTTTGTCTCAATATTGTTTTTTCATATAAGTAAATTCATCTTTGATTACTCCATCAAGTTTTTCTGGATTATTTATGATAGATTCAAGTTCTTCAATAAGTTTTTTCTTTTCATTGATTTCTTCCAAAACTTTTTTGATTTCAAGTCCTACCAATGATTGTAATCTCATCATAAGGATATATTCTGCTTGTGCTTCAGAAAATTCAAATTTTTTCATCAGATTATCTTTCGCATCTTGCTTGGTTTCAGATTTTTTAATTGTTTCGATGACTTCATCGATGATGTCGATCGCCTTTTTTAATCCTTCCAAAATATGTAATCTATCTTTTGCTTTATTGAGTTGAAATACGGATCTACGATAAACTACTGATCTCCTAAAGGTTACAAATTCCATAAGAAGATCTTTGATATTCAAGAGCCTCGGCTGTTTTCCAGCTTCCACTAATGATACATTGTTTATATTAAATGCACATTGCAATTCTGTATATTTATATAATTCAACAAGTATTTTTTCAGCATCAACACCTGATTTGAGATAGATAGCTATCCTGATCTTGTTTTTGCTAGATTCGTCTCTCATATCGGTGATACCTTCCAATTTTTTATCGACAACCAATTCACCAATCTTAGCGACAAGAGAGGATTTGTTTACCACATATGGGATTTCATCAATAACGATAATATTTCCATGTTTATTTTCTTCTACATGGGTTTTTCCTCTCATTACGATACCTCATTTCCCTTTTTTGTAGACTTCTTTGATATTGTTACTATCATAGATAGTACCTCCCGTAGGAAAATCTGGCCCTTTGATAATTTCCATAATTTCATCGACACTAACCGTATAGACATCGCTGAGTGGAGTATCATCTATTTCAACAGCCACTTCATCTTGTGCTGCTTTGTCTTTTATTGCTTTTGCCTTCTGTTTGTCAGTAAGTGGTCTTCCTTCTTTTTCTAATAACAATAATGATGCATCTAATACTTCATTAAGGTTGTGTGGGGCCATATTAGTAGCCATACCTACAGCAATACCCATAGTACCATTACACAAGTGATTAGGAAATTTTGTAGGTAACATAATAGGTTCTTGTAAACTTCCATCAAAATTATCTCTTCGATCAACCGTATCTTGTTCAATATCTCTAAGCATTTCTTCAGCTATTTTGGTTAATCTAGCTTCCGTATATCTCATAGCCGCTGCACCATCACCATCGATAGAACCAAAGTTTCCTTGTCCATCAACTAATGGATATCTCATAGATCGTGGTTGTGCCATACGTACCATAGCTTCATAGATACTACTATCTCCATGTGGATGGTATTTTCCCATTACTTCACCGACAATTCTTGCTGATTTTTTATGTTTTCCATTGAAAAAATTATTCATCTGATACATTCAAAAAAGAATCCTTCTTAATACTGGCTTAAATCCATCTCTTGTATCTGGCAAAGCACGTGATACGATCACAGACATTGCATATTCAATATAAGATTTTTTTACTTCATCTTCAAGAGAGTGGGGAACAATAGTTCAGGTAGCGATAATTTTATTGTCCTGTTCGTTTGTACTCATACTATGTAATTAAAAAATTAAAAGATTAAAAGACGTAGTGAAGCGAAGTCCCGCTTTAGCGGGATCAAAAGATTGAAGTACTAATATACTTCAAAAAAATCTTTATAAGAAAAACAAGAAACAATGCAATATCTTACTCTTATCATCAATTGACAAATATAAAAAAATATAAAAATATTACATTACCAAAAAAACTCCTATTTCATTAAAAAGCAACGAAACAATCTAATAAAATAGAGTAAAAAAAGAAAAAACACAAAAATACGCCCAAAAAATAGCAAAAATATTAAGAAGAAAATTTTAATACTTTTCATTAAAGTCAAGCATATCTATGGTGTGCAATTTTTTCTAAGAAAAAATCAGATCTATTTCTTCTTTTTAATAGTCTTTTTTACTGTTTTTTTGACAGGAAGCTCTTTTTTAGCTGGCTTTTTCGCTGGAGCTACAAGACCGAATATACTGCCTAGGGTAGGCATAGGATACTTTTTGGCGAAATCATTAAATTTTTTGGCATCTGTAAATTCTTTAGAAACCTTTTTCTCTTTGCCATTGATGTTTTCATAATACATAAATTTACCTTGGAAAGTGCTTTTTGTAGGCATGGTGTATATATTAGAAAATAAAATAAGACAGTAATGGAATAGAAAAAATATTCTAAAAATCAAGACCATTCTAGATAAGTGTTAAGTTCTAAGTGCTAAGTGCTAAGTATTAAGTGCTAAGTGCTAAATATTAAGTGCTAAATATTAAGTTCTAAATTCTATCACAGCTGTTTACCTAGCAATAAAATAATAGCAATACCTGTAGTATGTAAGATATATGCGATGATCATAAATTTTTTCATCGATAGATTTTTTCTACTTGCAAGTATGGTGATGCCTATTTCAGTAGGTAAAGGACTCATGATAAGTATGCCCGCAACGATTGGCATGATATATCTATAGGGAGCTCAGAATATTTTTTTTAGAAAGTTTCTAAATTTTACTATATATGTTTCTTCTTTAAGTAGAGTTAATTCCTGGAGTAAATGATTTTTTACAAATTTCAAAAGAATAATATCACTGATAAGTGCTCATATTCATGCCGTGATGATAGCTAAGATCAGCGAAACATCTTTTGATAGAATTAACAGCACTGCAGTAGCTGAGGTAGAAGTAAATCCATACGAGTAAAACAATCATCACAAAAACGTTCCTCAATATCCTAATGAGAGAAGGAAATTATGAATTACTTGTGAATGCATTCATTCATAAAAAAAAGTTATCGCTATAATAATAGTGACCATAAAGATAAGCAGTTTTGGATATTTACATCTATATCGTTTTTTCGTCATTATTGTTATGGGACCATATAAATAATATCTATACTATATATCAAATAATAGGCATCAACCCAAAAGTCATAATATAGCTTAATACGACAACTTTCTGCTTTAAACTTATGGCTTTGAGCTCTATTCTATTTAATGTTGCATCAATCCATGCTTATGTTGCTGAGCCTCTTTGATGAATTTATCTTTTTTGACGCCATGTTCTTTGATGAGTTTGGAGATATAATGTCCTCAGAGGAAATATGGAGTGACGACGTAAGTCGATCCAAGTTCGTACAATTCAAGCGTTTCCGAAATCTGATGAGAGGTCGTGATAATAATCGGATCTAAATTTTTGTGGTGTTTGATAGTTTTTATGAGAAGAGCATTGGATTCAAAATCAGGTACAGTAGAGATAACCATTTTGGTATTGCTCATATCCAATTCATCCAAGAATTCTGGATCCTGCAAATCGCCATACATAGCGTTATAATTTTTTGCTTGCAAATCTTTTATAGTCATAGGATTATAATCGATTACGAGAAGATCTTGTTTGATTTGATTAACATATTTCAACAAATCACCTCACATTCTATGACATCAGAATACGATGATTTCTCAGTTTGCGTTTACTGATGGTAAGGATTCTTGTACGCCGACTTTCTTCTCAAATTTTTTAAGTACAGGCTTAAAGATTTTGTACAGCTTATCTGAATACATAATCATATAGGTAGAACCGATGATCGTAATAAGTCATATAGTAGCCACTATAGATAATATTTCTTTATTCAAATGTCAGCTACTTACTCATAAAGCAACGAGGATAATAGAAAATTCACTGATCTGTGCAACGGTCAGACCTGCCATAAATCAACTTCTAGAATCGTATCCCATCCTTCCCATAAGTATGATTACGATAAGCGGATTGCCGATAAGGATGAGGAGCGAAAGAATGACTATTGTTCGGACATGTTGCATATTAGATACAAATCCCATCTGCGATCCCAAGACGATGAAAAAGATCACCAAAAAGAAATCTCTCAGGGTCCTCATCTTCGCGGCGATTTCAAACCTCATCGGAGAGAAGGAAAGGGTAATACCTGCTACGAGAGCGCCTATTTCCATAGAGAATCAGAAGTAATGGAAAAGCCCTGCAACGATAATACACCATGCGATAGAGAAGAGGAGGAGAAATTCCTGTGATTTGGCAATATTACGGACAAAACGAGGAAGGATATAGATTCCTATCAGTACAGCGGTGGTGATCAGAATACATCCTTTGAGCATGGAAACGGAAAGTGTTGATAGTATGCTTCCTTCCATAGTTCCCAAGGAGGAAACCAACATCAGAAGAATAGCTGCAACGATATCTTGGACAATCAAAAATCCGATAGCTATCTTTCCATACACGGATCATGTATCTCATTTATCTGAGATCAATTTCATAATGATAATCGTACTACTGAAAGTGATGGCTATGGCGATATAGAGGGATTCTATATTGGTAAATCACAACAGTTTAACTACAAAAAATCCTATCACCGAAGTGAAGAATACCTGTCCCAATCAGGTGATGAGTGATATTTTACCGGTTTCTTTGATAGTCTTGGCATTCAAACCTATTCAGACGATAAAAAGCAGTAGGGAGATTCCTATTTTGGAAAAGGTATCAAAGATTTCTCCATGAGCCAAAAAGTTTAACAGATAGGGTCACAAAACAA
>CAZBQE010000004.1:0-31698 GCA_964494005.1 uncultured Candidatus Peribacteria bacterium
AGTATCACTTACCAATGCTGTACCATCAGCATCATAAACGGTAACTTGTGCACCATCAAATAATTGTCGACCTGTTCCGCTAACATCTGCCTTGAATGAGTAGAGTTTTGAAACAACATCACTCGTTGTAGAGAATTCTAGTTTAGCAAGTTCTACATTTCTATCTCCTCTTTGAACATTTTTAGAAGAAGCAGAAGAATTAGACCGAGCAAAATCTGCAGCAGTAATACTTAGATTTCTTCCAGCAATAGATCCGATGAAAGAAGTAACTGCTTGACCATTGTCTACATATTCTATTGTAGCAAAATCTGCACCATTTACTGGTTTTCGACTAGTAATAGTCGTTGCAGGAGCATCAGTTTTAAGATCTCCATATATTTGGAAAGTTGTGTTACCATTAACTGTTGCTTGTCCATCAAACAAGAATGTTGCAGTTGTTAATGCTCATCCAGTTGTTGGCATAGTATCAACAGCTATTACTGTACTTCCAATTTTTGCATATAAATTTTGAAGTAATTTATCACAACCTGTTCCACAAGTAGCAGTGATAGTTAATCTATCAAAAGTAGCTGCTTGAAGAGCTTGGATAGTTCCTTCATAGAAGATAACATTCTTTGATCCAGGAACAAGTGTTTGAGAAGAAACAGTTGTTTCATTGAATCTTACATCTCATCCATTTATAGTAATCAATCCCATAACATCAGGAGTTGTGATAGTAAGACTTGTTCTGAAAAGTGTGTCTTTTTCAACAACAGTCACATCTTCATTATTTCTTATATAGAAATGATAAGTATCAAGAATTCTATCTGCATTAACAATCTTTCCTTTGATTACATAATTAATGTTAGATGTTTGAGTATTCTTGATTTCATCGTTCAAGACAAAAGTAATTGTTCTAGATCCGACAGTAGTCTTTGTAGAAACTTTTACATCATCTCTATATACAGCAACATCTTCCAAGTAAGCTAAATCTGAAGTTCCAGAATTATTCAATGTCAAAGCTTTAACTAAAGCAGCTTTTGTTGAGTTTGCCTTAGTAATGTTAAGTTGACCTAATTCTACCAACTTAGAATTATCTACTTTATGACTAAGAGGATTAGCTACACCATTTGCATCAATAGCTACATCCAATACTGTATATTCTGCTGTTCTCAAAGATGCAGAAGTAAATGATCCATTAATAGTCATAGCAGATGAATTAACATCTGTAGATACTAATTGGATTTCATTTCCAGCGTCTCCAGTATAGAGAGCCAAAATAACATCTATAGTTTCACTTGATTTTACTACCAATGGAGTAGTGAAAGAAACAGTTGCTACATGATCAGAAAAAGAAGCTTTTGAAGATATTCTAACTCCATCTTTTTCAAACCATACTCTTGTAGAGTTATCTAATGTAGAAAGACCTTGTTTCTTAATCTTTATACTGTTTACTGTAATATCAGCAGCAGCAGCATCCAATTTAAGAGATCCGAAACTTACTAATCCAACCTTTGGAATAGATGTGTAATCTACACCAATGCTAGAAAGCGTAAGTGTTCCTTCTTTAGCTTCTACGTTTTGACATTCAGCTGGACAAGTGTCCAATCCGAGTGAACAAGCGAGAACGTTTTCTGGAGTATTGCAGATATCTGGAGTAGTTGCTCCAGCAGCTCTCTGCATCATAAGCATAACATATCCTCTAACTTCAAGTTGATTTGGATTGTCAATCATAGTCATGACACCAGCAGCTTTGAGAGCATTTAGATGTTCAGCATAATATGGAGTAGTATCCACATTGTATGTGTCACCATAAAGAGCTCTAGAAAGAACTGTTCCAAATTGTGCTCTAGTAACTAGACCATTTGGATCGAAATTAGTAATACCAACTCCCATAAGTCCCAATTGACAAGCGTTTGTTACGCCATTGTCATATTGAGCATCTAATGCAGCTGATACATCTGGAAACTCACATGTCATTGAAGTATCAGGAGTTAATCCCAAAACTTCGATAGCGTAGTTA
This sequence comes from uncultured Candidatus Peribacteria bacterium, assembly GCA_964494005.1. Classification (GTDB taxonomy): domain Bacteria; phylum Patescibacteriota; class Gracilibacteria; order Absconditabacterales; family Absconditicoccaceae; genus CAJBLF01. The sequence goes on from CAZBQE010000004.1 coordinate 2,003, forward strand.
GCCATCATTTTAGCCATAGCTACTCTTGTGAGAGAACCATACATATTAGCAGTTTCGATTGTAGACATAGTAGTTACACCAAGAGTGTAGGCATAATCATATGCACCTTCTAGTTCATCGCTATATGTAGATCCGAGAGTAGTAGGCACAGCAGATGCGAGCAATGCTACGATAGCAAAGCTTGCGAACAATTTTTTGAATTTGTTCATGTGTACGAATAAAATACAATATAAAAAGTGACTATAATCTATCCTTTTCCAAAGATAGAAAGTCGAAGTAAATTCTTTTGGCTCACAGCCAACACCTATCTCACAGATAGGGTGTCCGCTCACAGCGGACCATAGATGCGATAATGCATTTGCCCGGATCACATTCCAGGTAAACACAAGAAGGTTCCGTGTCTCCACACGGTAACTTTCTTTAGACAATAACAATCTGAAGGGTAATTACAAGACAAATTTGGACTGTCTACTGCTCACAGCTAAAACTAATCCACAAGCACAATTATCTCCGATATACCTCAAAAAAAATTCATTTCTGAAATCTTTGACGCATTCCGTCGATTTTTTGGCTTCTTGTCTATATTCCTAGATCGTTAAAGACCACATCATTCTATTGGGGTATACGACAAACTGTCTATTTTGTGACAACCTTTCGTTATCGCCTTTGTTATGAAAAAACGAGAAAACCCACTTCTTATCTATCATCTATTATCTATTATCTATCATGTAAATGAACTACCGTTTTTTTGTAAAATATATATAATATGTCTACTGCCCCTACTACATCACCTCATTCCGGCATTTGTTTTCTTTGCCCTCATTCCGGTGTTTGTTTTCTTTGCCCTCATTCCGGTGTTATTGGCGAAGCCTGCAACCGGAATCTCGTAACAAAGCTCTTGTATAAGATTCCGGCTGCAACACTTATCGCCGGAATGAGGCCGAGACGATAGAAGGGGATGAGGCCGGAATCTCGTAACTACTACGGAATATAACTAGGAGGAGTTTTTAACATCTTTTTATCAAAAATGATAGTAAAATGTTAAGAAATCCCTGTCTACACCTGTCAACTTGATATATTTTGGTTATCAATTTTTTTATTTTTTAACTACTATTTTTCGCTGATTTTCCTCTATTTAAAGCCATTTTTTATACATACTAAACAGCAGCTTTCAACTTTCGACTTGAAGCTTTAGACTTTGAGCTTTCAACTTCAAATTATTTTTTTATTTTATTTTTATGTTAACAAACCCCCTCATTCCCCCTTGTCCGACTTCGCTGGATTCCCTTTGGTCACAGGGGGACTATATGGAAAACTATGTATTTTCTATTTCTTTTATGTAGTCCAACAATTCTTTATAGGCGTTATCTATATTTTTTATAATATCATTGTTTCGGTATCTTATAACTAATATTCATTTTGAAGAAAGAAAAGAGGTTCTTTGCTTATCATATTCCCTATTCTTTTTATGACCTTCTCCATCAAGTTCTATCGCCAATCAAAGTTTAGCACAATAAAAATCAAGTATAAACGATCATATAGGCTTCTGTCTTGTAAATTTATATCATCATGGTCTATGTCTAAGTACTTCTTGCTACATTTTTTCTTCAGCAGGAGTTGGAGTTTTTCTCATTTCTCTAGCAGAATCTATATTACTTCTATTGTACGATTTATATTTTATTCAAAAATCATCCATTTATTTCAAGTAAAATATAAATTCCTTTGGCCTCCCTGCCCGCCCCGTCAATTACTGCGGGGTTAAGGGAGGTCGGGTGGGTTTGGTCCGAATTTCTAATCTCTTTCCCCCTTTTCCTCCTTTCAGTTCTTTAGTCTCCACCAAACAAATCCCGCCATAAACATCACCAATAATAGATATTTCATCCATAGTCAGGAAACCTTCAGAAAAACGCCATACATGGAAAGAAGTTCAGAAATTTTGTAGATATATTCTACACATATTTTTTCAATCCAAATCAGTCGTGACCAGCCCAAAAATTGATGGAGATATACACTGATGAAGCCGTAGATCATAACAAAAGGAACAATCGGTAAAACAAACAAATTGCCAATAATCGACAAGAGATTGATCTGCCCCATAAAAAATATAATGATCGGAAAAATCCCGATACTCGCTCAGATACTAGGTGAAATATAGTTTTTGTAGATATACTGCAATGTTTTTTGAAGACGATTTGGTTGTCATTTATCATCTCTCATCTCTCATTTATCATTATTCTGAAAGTAGATAAGTCCGATAATTGCGCTATAGGACAACAAAAAACCTGTATCATACGCCAAAAAATAAGGATTAATCAGTAGCATAATTATCGCACTAATAGACAACAATCTCCGAATATTGATTTCCCTTCCTCGAAAGAGTGCCACCATACTCAATCCCCCCATCAACAGCGCACGAAATACGCTCGAATCCATTCCACAAATCAAGCTATATCCCGTAATAGTAACCAAAATACATGCGATCCTAACATAAAACGGCAAGAAAAATAGAATACATTGGAGAAACACCACAATCATCAAAATATTTCATCCACTGACTGCTATCAGATGCACTAACCCCGAATCCACGAATTGCTCGTATTCTTTTTCTGGTATCTGCGACTTGTCCCCAATCAGCATCCCAAGTACTAATCCTGAAATTTTATTCTTACCATACGCATCAATAACCTTTTCTTGTATAGACTTTTTCATAGACTGAATAATTCACACTCAATTACCTCATTCCGGTGTCCCGGATTGCAGCCGGAATCCATATTTCCCTTTTTCCATTTTTCCATTTTTTATTGAATTTTTTTCGTATATCGTCCCTTTCCGTCCTTTCATTTTCAGCCATTTGGGATAATCAAAAGCTCACGAAAAAAGCGGCACCGCAAAAGTTCCTGAAGAAATTTTCCAATATTTTCAGCCCTCTATTTGAGAAGAAGCAGAGGGAATAAAATTTCCGACAAGCCAAATTTGGTCGCCAATTCTGTATTCTTTCTCCGAATACAATAGATATTCATTATTCTTAATTTCGAATACATATTTTCCCTGACTAGAAATATCACTAATTATCCCACTTCCAACGAAATTTCTTTTGTTCTCCATATTTCCATTTTTCCCTTCACAGGATTCCCTTCGGTCCAATGTTTCCATATTTCAATAATATCTCCGCTCCTTTATTCCAAATGCAAGTCCTGCGAGAACACATGCGCCAAACAAAGAAAGTAGCATCTGTCTACTTAATATTTTTTTACCGCTTATCAACTGATAAATCGTCAGTCAAATTATTACAAGCACTAAAAAAATACCTGCAAACAAAACATTCTCAAATACAGTAAACACCAATATGAAAACAAGAAAATATACGAAAAACATGGGTAGATAGTTAAAGTGTAAATATTTATGAATACAATTCCTTATATCTTATTTGTATTTCTTCTATAATACTCTCACGTATTCACTCTATATCATTGTATACATCTTCATTTCTATATCTGATAATTTTTATTCATACATCTCATATTTTTTTATCTCTTTGAATATCATAGGATTGATTATATTCATGACTCTTTCCATCTATTTCTATTCACAAAAGTAATTTAGAACAATAAAAATCTAATATAAAAGAGTTTATCATTTTTTGTCTGAGAAATATATATCACAATTGTTTTTTTCTAACTATTCATCGTACCAATTGTTCTGTTTTTGTTTGATTTGTTCTATTGTATCTTGCTCGATCTTTATTTGAAGAATTGTATTTTATATATATTATTTCATCCATATATTAAAAAAATAGGTAAATTTATATTTTTCACAAATCCCTCCTCACCTCCCTTTTATAAATAATTCTCTCTTCTCTGTTCACAAATCCCTCCTCACCTCCCTTTATCCCTAACGGGAGTTCCTTCGGTCTCAAGGGAGGAATATCTACTAGCTCCCTCCTTGACAAAGGAGGGTTGGGGTGGATTTGTTAAAAAAAATTAAAATAAATAAAAATAGAGGGTTGGGGTGGATTTGTTAAAAAAAATTAAAATAAATAAAAATAGAGGGTTGGGGTGGATTTGTTCGCCAAAAGACCAAGAGGAGATTGTTGTCCACATTCCAAGAAACTTTATTTCTTAATAATAAGTTTATTTATTTTGTCAGCATACGGTATTGCTACTAGCGGTTTGTCGTAAATTTTTAATGGTAAAAGAAAATGGAGTCTCGCTCAGATACCCCCATCAGTATAATAAAACAACGACAAGGTTTCCTGCAAAGAATGTTTAGTCCGATCGTACATTTCCAAGTCAGGAATATATTTTTTGATAATCGGAAAACAGTGATTATCATCATTCATATCACAAGGAAAAAAAATCTTTTTGTGATCATTGTGCTGTTTGCAGAAATCGATAATCTTGCGGATATGATCCCTGCTGACCATTTGTTTATTGATATTGATCAGGATATATTTTTGCTTGAAACTTGTGACTTGAGGCTTGAGACTTTGAATTGTTTCATGTCCAAAATCTTGGTGCATAACAGTATTTTCCGGATTCATTTTTTTCGCGATATCGAGGGAATCATTATCCCTGACTACAATCATGTCCGCTTTGGGAAGAATATATTTATATAATTTTTCTGTCCATTTTTTGCGAATTTTTCCTATCCCTCCAAGTAAAACAAACTGACCTTTTTTGACGCTATGATTGAACAACAACGGAATATTTCGTCCATCATGTGGGAATGGTCTTTCATCAGAAAGCACTTCTCCCCCACCAAAAAATTTAAAAGTCTTTTTATATTTTCCAAGTCCCAAAAAATTTATCAGATGTGTAATACATTTATGAGAATGTTGTTTTGCATTTATGAGTTTGATTGCTTTGAGTTGTTTCTCTGTCAATAAGTCTTGATAATTTTCTCGTACCCAATCATCCATCCACGATTTATTCCCTACTTCCACGAAGAGCTTTGTGAGAGGATATTTGGCAAATAATCGTTTGACTACTCCGAAAAATAGGAGTTCGTCTCCGAAATTTTTATATCCATAATACCCTCTCAAATACCCTTCCATACTAAATAACTAAATAAAGATATATTGGCCTAAAGTTTAAAGTCCAAAGCTTAAAGCCGCATTATAGTTACCAATAAGCAGCTTTTTGCTTGAAGCTTGGAGCTTTATGCTAAATTTTTAGCTTCTGCTTTCTTCTTCTCACTTGCATTGATACTTTTTACAAATGCTAAGAGCATCTTGGTCACATGTCGTGTCATGTCATAAAAGTTCTTGAATTCATCCTGTGTAATACAACCGAGCTCTAATAACAAATACAACATCGATCTCATCTGACTGGTTCCTCATTTTGCGTTAATAAACGCTTCTTTGATAGCTTTATTGGTTCTATTTTCAAACCCTTCTGCGATTTGATTCATGATGGTGATATTGGTTTTCAACAACATATCCTTGAGTCCATATTCCTTGCAATTTTTGCATGCGTCATATAACTTGACTGCTAATTCTTTGGCCTTTTGCCAAGCGATAAGATCTTCGAATTTTTCTATTTTCATGATGATAAAATAATAATAAGATAAAAGATAATAGCGAAAAGTTTAAAGCCATAAGCTTAAAGCCGCATTATGGTTATTATACTTTCACTACTTTAATAAGACCATTGAGCATTTTGTGTATTTCTGTAATTTCACATAGTAATGTAGTAAATAATTTTTTATCAAGATTTTCTTCTATGATTAATATTTGAGTTTTTAATTCACTACAATTTCCTCTAGCAATAACCAAATACCTTACAAACTCTTTATCTGTTTCTCTATCATTTCCTTCTGCTATATTGCTTGCAATGCTAACTACTGCTCTTTGTATTTGATCTATTATATTATAATCTTTTGACACAGATGGAGTATTTTTACAAATATTCCTAATTTTTTTTGCTAATATAACAGCTTTTTTTCGTACAGTAATATTTTCTAATATTATCGACATAACTATGTAAGATATAAGGAAATAAATATATACTAAAGTACAGCTTTAAACTTAAAGCTTGAAGCTTTAAGCTATTGTTTTTTTAGTACTTTAGCGCCCTCAAACAGCGTAACAATTATTACTGGTGTACGCTCAATGGTCTCAAATTGCTGCTTGATATTGGTTACAGGAATTTTCTGTCCATAGATATCCACTTGGGTATATCCTTTTGCAATCAATTTTTTACTATTCGACAGGAGATCATAATAACGTTTGATATCTGTATCGTAATACACAGGTTTTCGATCATCCATAAGATAACTTTTGATAAGACTGGAAAATCCTCTATACATCCTCTGTTCTTGAATAGTTTTTATTTCCGCTTTGGAAGCTGGAATACGCTTACAGAGAAACAACTCATCCTGATATTGGATACAGAGAGTGTTTCCTGTTTTTGTGAGTTTAAGTGCATTGAGAATATCGATATATTCTTTCGATGTTTCTTCAAGTACTATATTGGAACTATATAGTTTCTCTCCTTCTTTGGGTGTCTTGTAACAAAATTCTGTCAACTCCTCTTCCTGGTAAAATAATGAAATACAGGCCGCTTTATTTACTAATCACAAATTCCCTGAAAGAATATTTTCCTGACCTTCAAAAACGATTCCGCTCAATTTTTTCTTGGAACTTCCTCTACGAAGGGTGAATCCCTGATTCAGATCTATACCTGTCGAAGCAGTATATCCGCTAATCAAAAGTCAGATTTCTTCTTTGTCGTCTTTCCCTTCTGGATTCGGTAATACATAAATAATGTCGAATATCGTCCCAGAAAAATCATACAACATTCACGTTGTATTTTCACCCGTCAATTGGGTTCCGGTTTCAGAAATAATTTCCTTTTGTATATTCGGATTGTAGGTATAGGTATCGAACACATGGTCATTGTAGGTTAATTGAATGGTAACATCACTTCCGTCTTTTGTACTATTGGGGAATCCGAACGTTTTCTTGAAAGTCCTCGCTGTATCCATCGGTAATGTTCGAGGAAGCGTTTTATTGGTGCCGTTCACTTTGAGCCTAAAGATTTTACTCAAATCCAATGGAACCGTGTCACCGGAAATATGGTGAGCTAAAAGCGTCACTTTTTCATTATCCGTATCCGACCCTTCAGGATCATATTCCACATCCAAAATCTGTATCGTATAATTTTGAGGAGAAAAAGTTCCTGTAATTTCATTACTTGTTCACGATGATGAAATGTCATCTAGACATCAGGTCACTGAAGATTGATCTCCTGTATTGAGATATACATATTCTATTTTTGTCCCGGTCCGACCTGAGATATATTTCAAAAACTTCCTTTCGAATCCTGGCGAAAAGTCGTCCACGGAGTCCAAAACATGAGCACATTGGCGGGTTGATCCGCTAAAATACAAGGACTCACCTAGTATTTCCCCAGAAAAGTAGATAATGTCCATAACCTGTCCATTTTGTCAATAACCAATGGTTATCAGTAACCAATTTCAGGTACTTACTAGGGAAAAATTATCATTTTGTCCTCCAGAAAGCTTTTCTGAGTCTTGTCGGTATCCGGATGAGGAAAGCAGGAAAAGGGTATTGTTTTCTAAGGTTATACCTCAATTTTCCCGAGAAAACACTATTCCTGTCCTCAAGAGGTTGCCTGATATAGACAGGGTATCAAAACTTATGTCGTCATGGATAGACAACTCGATATAAGGAGGATATATTTCATTCCCTCGAAATATTTCACTGACTTTTATAAGGTCTGTTTGCTCCACAGAAACACAGGAAATAGGAAACTGAATATCATCTCAAGATTGTATAGGAGGAAATGAAACATTCGTGGGAATATTTTCCTCTACGGTAAGAACTCCTGGATTGATGATATAGCCAGTAAGTGCATTTTCTACCCTACTAGAGTTTGTCCATGTAGGAATATTTCCTATTTTTTCGAAGGAAGTCTTTTTGTTGTTGTAGAGATTGACCCAATATTGATCGACCAAAAATTCATCTACTTTCTGACCGGAAATCCATAACGAAACATTGATCGGCGATGTATCGATTAGATTCAAGGATAGCCCTGTTTTCCCAACATATCGATTGCCAGAAATCTGAGAGAGTGTATCTCCAAATACTTTGGATTCTCATGAAAAAAGCGTAGTATTCAAAGAAAGGGAGGAACTTTTGACTCCTTGCAGAATAATATCCCCGGAAAAATATCCATCACCGATATTCGTAATTTCTATCCGTTCGTCCGTTCCATCAAAATACACTTCAGAAAAAATCAGATGATGATGAACTTCAGATTCTAGACTTCAAGTCACTGGTTCTCAATTTCAAATTTCTAGTTCCAAGTTTCAAAGTATCGGTTCTAAGTCAATTTCTCCTGATAACGATGATGTATTGTCTCAAGAAAACACTAATCAAGAAATTGTGTCTTGTCCAGTGTCTACTTCTGTCTCCTCTGTTCTCTCTAGTATTCACTCATTACTTGTTATTAGTCATTCAGTTTCCTGAGCAACCGAGAGTCAAAAAAGCACCCAAAATATTGTCATCAATACCAAAATTATTCGTTTGTACATACGGCTAATCTAGAAATAAAACGCGTTCCGCGCAGAACAACCGAAAGTGTACTTGAATGAAAGTAGAAAAAAACTGACAAAGCTAGGACAAAGTAGTACCGACTGTGTTTGATATCAAAAATTCCTGCATTTTATTTGGAATTTCCGCATCAAACATCGCCGGTATAATTTCGATATAAAAAAAACATCTTCATAATTTTTGATATTTTTCTGTATCTCAATTAAAAAAAACTGACAAAGCTAGGACAAAATTAGAGGAAAGCTGAAAGCTTCAAGCAGAAAGCTGTTTATTAGCTATAATACGTCTTCAAACTTTAAACTTTGGGCTAATAAAAAAACCCGTAGACTAATGTAGTCTATGGGAAAGTAATTTTTTATAAGTTTTTCATGTCTTTTCTTACTTGATTAAGAAGGGGAACCCCAACTATACCTACAGCAATCGCTGCTACAACCACTGATATCCATAACATATTACTATTGTAGTATTCAATAATAAATATAGCTACGACGCATAGCAATAATATTACAGCAACCATGTTCATTTTTTTTTCATGATTTTTCATAGTTTCTATTTTTTTGTTCCTTATAGAGATTGTAGATTATTTATCAAGTAAACTTTGCCATACTGCCACTTTCGCCTCAGCTACAATCGCTTTTTTATCTTTTTGCTGACGAGTCTTTTTGAAACCTTTGAACTCTATGATAGTGTTTTTTAATTGCTGTTCGAAATCATGGTCTCTCTGATTGAGTCGAATATCGTTGTGATGTTTGGCATATCGTTTGGCATTATCGTATTGATCATGTGTCCATGGAATCGGCACGATAATCTGTTTCAGGTCATATAATTTCTGCTCGGCTAAAGAGGTAGTACCTCCACGAGTGATAGCAATATCGCAAATATTGTACAACTTCCCCATCTGTTTTTGGCTTACAAATCCGTGAATATGTACATGATGGAATTTGTCGAACAGTGTCGACATCTTTTCGTTTTCGAGTCCGAGTATAATAAAAAATTCATAGTCCTGTTGTAATTCTGGAGTGAATTCAATGATATGGTGAATGTTTTGATAGAGTCTTTTGGATCCTTGAGAACCGCCTGAAATAAGCACCAAGGTCTTGGAAGTAAACTCGGGATGGGTTTCTATAATAATATCATCGGAAAGGATTTGTCCTATAGTTTGCGAGTTTTTTAGTGCTCCCTCAAATCCCGTGAACGTTTTTTTAGCGAAACGACTTGCTATCTTGTTGACCAATCCTGGACGTGTATCTGATTCGTGAACGATAATTTTTTTGTGGAGGAGCACTGTCGCCAAAACAACTGGTAATGCTACATATCCTCATTTACAAAAGACGACGTCGATGCGATAATAGAGAAGTCGAAAGAGCGATTGAAAGAATCCAAACACAAACAAAAAGAAGTCAGGAATATTTTTGAGTTGAGATTTTCGATAGGTTTCTCTGCGATACTTTCATGAGAAAACAGAAACAAAACGAAGTTTATTTTCTATATCGCGTTCCTGGAGATCTTTACAAACTTTTTGCTCCAAACTACTTCTAGATCAGAATCGATAGAGTTTTTCTATACGGCTATCATATGAGGGATGTTGTTTCAAAAAATCCAATAAACTTCTAATTGGGAACACATGACCTCCGGTTCCTCATCCAGCCATTGCTATTCTAAGTTTCTTGATAGTATAAGTCATTTTGTGTATTTTTACCTGATAAATAGTAACTAACAGCGAACAGTGAGATTGTTGTTATTGTATAATAATTTGTATGGACTATTCTCTTATTGTTAGTTATTAATTATTAATTGTTAGTTGTTTTAGAAGTCTTCAAAAACCTCATGCTCTTTACTTTTTTTCTGATGCTTGAAAATCTCCTGTAACTTCGGTACCATAGCTTCTTTTGTTATTTCATAATCAAAATCATTTTGCATTTTGAGTCGTTTTTGTTCTGGATCAGTAAATACCGTGGAAAGTAAAATATCCCATTGTACCGTAATATTTCTTTTCCCTTTGATGAGTTCATTGACCTCAGAAATCTTTTTGCCAATCATGAGCGCAAATTCTTTTTGCGTCAATCATCTATTTTTGAGTTCCTGCTGAAGCAAAACTCCAGGATGTTGATATATCATATAATTTTGTAATAAAATAAACAATTATATAATTCTATGAATTAGTGAATTATATTCCTTTTTCTTATAAAATCAAGTTATTTTCACTTATTCCACGAAATAGTGAATTTTAATCTTTTTTGCTTTTCTTAGCTTTATTTTCTTCCTTTTTTCTTGTTTCCTGATCTTGTGAATCTTCTTATTCTTTTTCTATTTTCACTCTTTCACTGAATTTGTGAATATTTTATTTTGATACTTTTTGATATAAAAATTAGTATTTTTTTATTTTTTTGTCTTGATTCTTACAAAGAATTCACTAATTATATAAACAAGTGAATTGGTAAAAATTTTCTTTCTCTATATAATATATATAAGTTATTCATTATTTCTATGAAATCGTGAATTGTCAAAAATATTATAAAAATATATACTATACATTTTTTAATCGCTCTATATATAGAAATATAGATTACTTTCTATATATAAAGAAAAAAAAGAAATACCTATGAAGATTTTCATAGGTATGCTTTCGTTTTTCTAATATACTTGACATATTTGTAATATTATTATTTTTATATTACTATAATACTTTTTTCTTATGTAAATACCCTGTAAATATATGAATATCTATTAATCCCTTTTCTATATCCTTTTTGTGTGCTTGTATAAATACATCCAACGCTTGCTGTCCAAATCATTTTCTTTCTCCTTCATTTATAGAACCTCAGGCACCTTCAATGAATTGATGAATAAGATCATCCATAGTCATGAGTATTTCTTCTTCGTATACTTCCATATCCAAACTTTCTTGGATTTCTTCATTCACTCCTTCAGCGATTTCTTGAATTTGCTCCTTTTTGCTTTTGGTGATATTTGATAAGCTTCCCATCAATTGCTTTACTTCTTTGTAAGATATATCGGAATTTTTTATTACTGGGATGATTTCATCTGTAAAAGCTTTATCCAAAGTATCTACAAATAATGTTTTTTTCTTTTGTTTTAGTCCCGCCAATATTTTCTTTTTTTCTTCTTTTCCTTCATATTCTTGTATCTGTTGGTGTATCTTTTCTGCTTCTTCTATTCTTTTGATCCTAATAGTATTGATAATATCGCAAAAACTTTTTGCCTCAAAAACATAAGGAACAATTTGTTTCCATATAGCAAAATATTTAGGTTTTTCTTTAAGATATTGTAGTGCTCGATCAGGAGTTATTTCTTTGAAATTAGGCATATTTGAAGGAATATTGATCATCTTATAGAATAAGAAAAAAATAAATAACAAAGTAAGTATAATCAAATTATCAAAAAAAGTCAAATTTTGTAGGCTATTTTCTCAACTTCGGGATTTTTTTTTCTTTATAAATCTAAAGATAATTGACTACTATCGACTCTTTTGGTTTTTTTGTTTTCTTTGATCTCATTTTCTTTTTTTATTCTTTCTCCGTATATACATGTATTTTTTATCTCCAAAAGTCTCTTTTCCCATCTTTCTGACCATTCTTTATCAAATATTTCATCCATACGCGCAAAAGTCATATAATTATGTAGATAATAGGAAAAATGTTGTCATTCACGATCTGAATAAATTAATCTTTCCAATAATTCTTGATTGATTTTGTCAGATTTTTTCGCGATATTCATTTTGATTTGATAAAAATTATTAAGTTTGTTGATTACTATCCCAAATATATGTCGATATTGAATAGGTACTTTGTATCTTTTTAATTGTTGTTGTTGTATTTGTGTCATACTATATTGAGGTTTTGATTTTATACCTGGAAATTTTTCTTCCAATTTGGTATATTCTTTTTTCTTTTGTTGTGAAAAAAGTAATTTTTGTTCTATTTCTTGGATAATAGTAGTAATATGTGAATCTGGTTCTGATAATTTTTGTTGATAGTCTTTGAGTATAGTTATGTGTTTGATATGTTTATCTATATGATCCTTGTGAATATAATACAAAGGATTAATAAACTCAAATATTTTTTCTATAACTCATATACCACTTTCATATTTTTTCATAATTTCTTTACGAAGATCGTTTATTGTTGTATGCTGTGGTACAAAATAAGTAATATTGAGATAATCTTCTCGATATTGTATATCTTCCAATGTTGCATTCATATATGAAAGATCCATAGGATCCGTATCACTTTTATTATTATGTCGAAGTTTTCTTTTGAAATCTACAAGAGTAATAGCTAATTCTCCATATTTTTCTCAAAAATAACGGAAAAGTTCTTCAAGGGTTCCATCTAGACATTTTTTGGCTTTTGTCGACTTCATGTCAAATACTAATTTTTCCTCTATAAGTACTCTAACAAAGAGATATATCATATATTTTTGAAAAAACATTTTTTGAAAAGCACTATCTTGTGAAGGTATCCCTAATTTTTCCATATATATCGGTATATATGTTTCAATTTTTTTGATCAATGTAGGTAGTGTAGACAGATAATTTTTATTATGTAATAATCTATGATTTTCGGGTAATCGAACCTTTTCCTTAGCTTTTTTTCTTTCTTCTTCATATTTTTTTCGTTTTTTTTCAAATTTTTCTTGACTTCACCTACTTAGTGATTGTAATCGATAACTATCTCTTGATCCCTCTATATTGTCCGATATTTCCTTTTCTCCGAAAATCATATCAAATCGGATATCTCATTTCAATTCATTATTATATTCCAAACCAGGATGTATTTTATCAGCCACTTGATCAAAAAGTTCATGATAGAGTGGTTGTATGGCCCTGAGTATGCTTTCTTGAATTCTTGCTATGTATTGTATTTTTTCTTCCAATCGAATCTGTCTTTTTGTATCTTTTTTCATAGCTTTTAATCATTCTAGTTCTTTACTATATTTTCTTCATTTTTCTGAAGTTTTTTCTTTTTGATCCAAAAAATAAGCTATCTCTCATTTTTGCTTTTTGATTTCATCTATAAGCTTCTGATAAATATCTTTTTTTTGAGTATTCATCAAATCCCTTCCTCTATATCGTTTATCTTCTTGTAAGAGATCTTTTTCCATATATCAAGAAAAAATAAATATGTTTTTTTATATTTACATATTTATTTGTTTTTGTCAATCTTATTGTTGTTTATTCGTTTATTTGAAAACCCACACTTCGTAAAGCAAGTTTCCCTTTTTTTGGAAATTTTCCATATAAAGTATCTCCTATAACTGGATATCCAATTCCTGCCAAATGTACTCTAATCTGATGTCTTACTCCTTTATAAATACCAACCAACAAGGTAGAAATTCATGTGTTATCCGTATGAAGCACTTTGACTATCGTACTTGGAGTATGAACCTTACTTCTCCCTTTTTCTTTATCTTTGGGGGTATGAAGAACTATCATTCTATCTTCTTTGTGTTTGTGATGCATTACTGGTAATGTTATTTCAAAAGCTGATTCTTTTGGTGATCCTTGGATTTGTGCAATATATCGCTTATGTACTTTCCCTTGTGATTGAAGCTTTTTGTATCTTTCGTATGCTTCATTATTTTTGGCAAAATAAAGAAATCCTGCTGTATCATTATCTAATCTATTTAATAATCCCAGTTCCTTTTCTTTACCAAATACCTTCAATTGATGATCCAAAAAAGGTTTCTTGAGCTCCAATTTTGTAAAATCAGGAAGATCTACATACGAAAGAAGATGTTCTGGTAGAGAAAAATCCACCTCTTGTATAAACTTCCCCATCAAAATATCCAAAAAACATGTTTCCTTACCAAATGTCGTAGGAACACCATTGGGTTTCCGAAGAACAAAAAAATCATCATTATGATAACAGAGTATCTGGGAGATCAGATCCAAAATATAATATAAACAAATAAATGTAATTTATTTCACGTAATTTACTTTGTATAATTTGCTCCCGTTAGTCGCGTAATTTATCTTTGATGTAATTTGCTTATATATTACGAACAAAGTTTTTATTATGTCCCGAAGGGATACATTATTATATACTTGTTACGAGAAGGTATTGTTATTTCTGAGTTAGCATTTCTTTTCTTTCTTTTTTGTATTTTCCCAAAAGGATATATGCCAATGGAGCAGCTATAAAAATAGAGGAGTAGGACCCTGCTATTACCCCTATACCTACCGTAAATGAGAATTGTTGGATAATACCTGTTCCGAGAATAAACATCACCAAGATAACGATAAACGTACTTACTGACGTCATAATTGATCTTTTCATCGTCTGTCGTAAACTATCTTCGAATATTTTTCCGAATACAATAGCTTTTTGTCCTCCTTTGTTTTTGATGTTTTCTCTAATTCTATCAAAGATAATAATTGTATCATTGATACTGTATCCCATCGTCGTCAATATCGCGATAATAAAGACGGTATCTATACTTATCGTCGGATTAAACATCATCCATAAACCATAAGCTCCTGCGGGTATTCCAACATCGAAAATCATGGTCACGATAATTATTCCTGCCAACAATCCTGGTGCAATCTCTTTTCTGATACCTGCAAACGAAAACAACATATAAATCGCCATCAAAATCATTCCAACAATTAATGCGTTTTTGGCTGCTTTTTGCATATACGATCACACACTTGGTCCAGTAATGGATTGTTCCAATACATCATTGGTTGATTGAATATAGCCTTTTTCTATCAATATATTTTGAACATCTTTGGAAAGGAGGTTGACCTGTTCGTCTTTTTCTACTTCTGTTCTCAAAGACAACCTTGTGTTGTTTTCTTCCAATTGTACACCCACGACATTGTTTTTGTATCCTTTTTCTTCCATATATCCTAATATATCCTGAGTTACTTGTTCAGTATCCAATTGTCCTACAACATTAATTTTGACTCCACCAGTGAATTCTTCTGAATATCTTGCATTAGCAAAAAACAAGAATCCTGCAACAATCAATATCACAAAACCTATACTTACCCATAGATATGAACTCTTGATAATAGAAAATCTTTCCTTCATCTCATCTTCGATTATAGTGTAAAAAACGATAAGAACTGTATATATTTACTTCTGTTTTTCAAGGAGAGTATAATAATTCTTTGCTGCTTCTTCCTGAGCTTTTTTCTTATTGGAACCAAATCCCTCACTAACTTTTTTTTTCAGAACATATATTTCGGATCTATAGACAATCACATTTCCTTTTCCGTCATGTTGATCCTCGATATCTTGGTATTCTGGTATGATTTTATGTTTTTTTTGGATAATTTCTTGTATCATAGTTTTGTAGCTTTTGACTGGGTTTTTTTCTATCTTTTCCAATTTACTATAGACATAACTATTGATAAAATCCTCCACAATTTCACTTCCTAAATCTATATACAAATATCCTATGAGTGCCTCCAAAACATCAGATAATATAGAATCTTTTTTTCTTCCTTCCATCTTTTCTTCTCCTTTACTGATGAAAACCATTTGATCGAGATTAATATCTTTCGCTATCTCTGCAAGGATTTCTTCTCTGACTAAAGCTATTTTGTAAAGGGTCATTTCCGATTCTTGCATCTCTGGATGACGGAGAAACAAAAATTTATTGATAACAGCTCCCAAAATACCATCACCCACAAACTCTAATCTTTCATTGTGTGTAAAAACATCTTTGTAATCAGCGGCATAGGATTTGTGTATAAATGCAAGCATCATAAGTTCTTCATTACGAATGTTTTTTGTTGGAATACCTAATCAATCAAGATAAGTTATAATATCTTTTTTCTTTTTGATAACATCTTTAAACATAAAAAAACAAAGAAAAAATAAAAGATTATTTGTAATAACTAAATGGTTTTATAACTAACTGATCAATATAAGAATTTCCAATCACTAATACTATATCTGTACCAGTATATTGCTGACTAAGTAGAAGAGATGGAATATCTACAATAGTATCTATATTCACAAAATTCTTTAACGTCTTGATAGTATATTGGTAATCACCTGATCCTAATATATATACAGTAGTTCACGTTAATGTTTCTGAAAAATTTTCTACTTCACTAATAATGAATGCATACTTTTTGAGTTTTACTGCAAGCTGATTTGCAAAACCGCTTGATTTTTTGAGTTGTGCTTTTGCATATTCCTTATCTATTCCATTGAGCACGGCTATAGTTTGATTCTCTACCAAATATTCTTGATTGTGCATAACAAAAAAAGCGAATTGTTTGGTATAATCGTAGAATCCTATCTGTCCTGGAGTCCCTCCATAAGGAATAATAGCTGCTGCTCCAGCAAAATCCTCTCTCGGTGGATTATAAAGAAAACATCATGGATACGAATACTTGTGGGTAATATTTGAACATTCTACCGTATACCCAAAAGAGAATGTGTGTTTGAGTTTCATAGCATATCTTGCCATACCAAGAATCTCTTTGAGCGTAATATTGGTATTTACCATTTGTATATATTCTTCATAGAGTTTTTGGATTTTATTGATATTTCCTAATCCATTTTCCTTGAGTTTATCTATTATTCCTTGGATAATAAGCTGTTGTCTCAGTGATCTAGAAAAATCAGAAGTAGAATGTCTGGATCTTGCATATTGTAATGCAGTAGCACCATCCATAAGATTGACTCCACTATCGATATGTACTGTCATATATCCACCTTTTCCATCAGGATAAGCTATATCATGTAGAGTATTAGGAACATTCACAGTAATCCCTCACAATGTATCGATTACTTGTTCAAATCCAGCAAAATCTATCATAGCATAATAAGGAATTGTTAGTCCCATGATTTCCTCTAATTTATCTGCTAATACCATAGCTCATGTATTAAACTCATGTTTTCTTCCTACGGTATGAGAAAATAATGCATTAATTCTACCAATGATATTGGTATTTTTATTGTGGACATAGAGATCCCTCGGAACAGAAAGCATAGTCACGGCTCATAATTTAGGATTGAATGATGCGACCATAATAGAATCAGCAAGATATCAACCTGCATGCGATTCTCCGCCATATCCTATAATCATAACATTGATATTTCCTAATTCATCTTTGATCATATCATCACCAACAGTGGATGAAACTAATTGTACGGCTCATTTACCAATAAATGTCGCTGCTATCTGTGCTCCTTTGATAAGATATTTTCCAGCAAAAAATACCAAAAACAGGCAACATACGATAATCAGTAATTTTGCTATACCTGAAGCTCCTGAAAACGGTTTATATGAATTATAATTATGTAATTCACCTATCGTTTTGTTTTTGAAAGATTGTTTTTTGAATAACATATATTTGTCATATACATAAAAAATATAAGAATGTGCTTTTTATAGCATATTTTAGCATAACATCAAGGTAAAATTACTTACCCGGGTGGAGTAATATACAAAAGTACTTCAAAACTAAGCTTACTTTAGTCTCAATATAGGTAAACATATTAAATATCAAAAAAGTCAAATCTTTTTCTTTTTGAGTAATCCAAAATTTGCAAAATTTACGTTTCTGAGTACAATTATAAGTGAATTTTACTTTACTAGATATCTTTAGATGGCAAATTCGTTTGATATAGAACAAATCTTAGCACTCATAGAAAAAAATCCAAACATCTCTGATCTGCATCTTTCCGGTGGAGAGAGTATTGCGTATAGATTAAACGGGGAAATTATTAGAGAAGAAACTGCAGGAAAATTGAGTAATGAATCTATGGAAATCGTTTTGAGACAATTATTTCAAGGTAATCCTCAGAGATTCGATAAATTTCTTGGTGATAAAGAGGCAGATTTTGCATATATCTCTAAAAACGGAATTCCTTACAGAGTAAATGCGTTTTTAAAAACGTGAAGAATCGGTGTGGTTATGAGAAAAATCAATGCTATGGCCAAGAAACTTGAAGAACTGATATTTTCTGACATATCAGATAGCATCAAACAACATATTTTGTCTAAGAAAAAATGACTTTATCTTGTTACCGGACCCACAGGTTCAGGAAAATCTACATCATTGGTAGCAATGCTTGAACATTTAAATGAAACAAGAAATGAAAATCTTATCACGATAGAAGATCCGATTGAATTTATTTTTGAGCCAAAGAAATGTATTATCTCCCAGAGAGAAATTTGACATGATACTCGATCATTTTCTAATGCTTTGAGATCAGCTATGCGTGAAGATCCGAATATTATTTTTGTAGGGGAAATCCGTGATAGAGAAACTGCTGAATCTGTTTTGAGTTTAGCAGAAACAGGACATTTGGTTTTTAGTACTTTACATACGAATTCTGCAGCGAATACGGTAAATAGATATATTTCATTCTTTCCGCCAGAAATACAAGATAGCGTTAGTGATAGATTAGCAGAATCATTGATAGGAATCCAATCACAATTCTTAGTTAAAACCAAAGATGGAAAATCTAGAGTAGGATTGTTTGAAGTGATGATAAATACTACTTCGGTAAAAAATAATATCAAAAAGAGAGCTATCGATCAGATCGATAGTATTATAGAAACTTCATCACTCATAGGTATGATTAACCTCAAAAAATATGCACAGAGATTAATAGATAAATGAATCATAGATCCGCAAAACGTAGAACGATTATTCTCTACATGACCTAATTAACATATAATTAATAACTAATAATAAATATATCTTAATTCTGAACCCTTCATTTTATATTCTATATTCAACATATGGATATTGCAACTACATACAGATGAGGAAATTATCAAAAAAAAATCGATCCCAAGGAGATCGAAAAAATGAAAAAAAATATGAAAAAAACACCTATCATTAAATTAAAATCAGATATTTATCATCAAAGAGAAGAACAAGAAGCGGAAAAACTTCTTTCCAAAATCGATACCAAATAAGTATTTATCTATAAATATATACTCTCATGACTGACATTAATCTCATCAAACAGAAACTTCCTCAAGGACTCCGAGAAAAGGCAGAAAAATTTACTATTCCTGATGAATTTATTATCACGATGCCTGATCTTATTATACTTGTCTTGAATTCTAAATCTATGGATGCTGCCGAAGAAAAACAATCACGGTTCAATCTTTTGCCGATGATGAATAAAGATCAAATAGATAAACTTAGAGATATTTTGACAAGAGAAAAACAAAAATTAGAAGAAATTGAACAAAAATATGAACAAAAAAAAGTTGATCTCAAAAATAAATATAACCAAAAACGAGAAGATATGGTCTATACTAAAAGAATGGAAGAAATTAAAAAAGAAGAAGCACAACATGAAGAAAAAGAAGATAAAGAAGCAGAACATTTACTTACTCAAATATAATCGTCTATGAAAAGACTTCATCATCATTTTATTCATCATCTCAGATCGTACAGAACATTTCATTTTATGTTCTTTACCTTTGTTTTGTTATTAACTTCTCTAATGATCTATTTTTGGGGAAATAGGAGTTATGCAGCAGAAGATTTACTTGAACAAGCATTCAAACCTGCTATGCAACAAGAAACCGTTATTAATCTTGGTGCAGGAAAAAATGCTGTAGGTAATGAAATATTAAGAGAAGGAGTTGTTATCAATAGTGTAGCAAATAGAGCGTGTTTTGTTAATAATCAACGTTTAAGTGATAATGAGCTTGAAGCACAAAAAGAAGCTTTGTGATATATTTGAGATGATTCAGAAGAAAATGATCGTGTATTTTGTGAAACTATATTATGATGAGATTATCGAGTGGATATAGTTCAAACTGAAGCTCCACTTATTGTGAGAATAACTAAATTCTTTTTGAGAATAACTATGGTACTTGCAGTGACTATGGTAATTTTTAATGGTATTATGTGGATTATAGAATCTGCAAAATGAGCTGAAGTCAAAGATGCTAAGAAAAATATTACCTTAATTATTGTATGAATTTTGATAGCATTAATGAGTTTAGGAATTATTAATCTTATTTCATCTCTAACGATAAGTTCACTTGGAGATAATTCTTCTACAACCACAACAAATAATTCTACCACTTCTGATACATATTATTGACCACATAACTAAAATTTATTTTGTAGAATATTATCATGATGTTAAAAAATCTATTTCATGCAACCGTCTATACTTTCTTTGGTTTTATAAGCTTACTTTTTTCTACATTTGCTATTGTAGTAGAAGTTCCTTCTAGTCAAGGACAAGAAGATGTTATAGTAACTGGACCTGTTCAAATACAAAGTGATGAAGGTACCTTATTTGAGACTATTCAAACTATAAATACCTATCTTCGATTTTCTATAGGTGCAGTAGCTATGGGAGTGTTAATATTTTGATGAATAAAACTTATGACAGCTAATGGTGATCCAGCAAAAATGAAAGAAGCAAATAAATTAGTTATGTGAGCTCTTATCGGTATTTTGATAGCAATATTTTCATATGCAGTGGTGAGGATTATTGTGAATTTATTGTAAGGATGAGTTTTTAACAATATTTTGATATACCGTTTTTGGAAAAAACATATAAAACTCCTAATAGGGGAGTTTTTTGTTGTTTATAAAAAGTAATATTGTTTATTTCTTTTTTTTATACTAATATTAACATTTATTATATATTTTTTAACAAATTAACAATATACTGATTTTGTTTTATGTATACAATCCCTTATATTCATATGATTTTTTTATATTTAACAGATTGTTAATACTTCCTTTTTATTATTCTTTTTAATAATATCTTATATAAAAAATAAATAATATAATATATAAAATACAGAATATCGATTGAAAAAAAAAAATGAATGAGTATATCTTTGTTGTTTATTTTTTTTCTTGGTATATGAAAGATCTAATAAAAAGAATTCTTATAAGTATTATTTCTGGATGATTTCTTGGATATCTCGGATATTTGTTTTTTCAAAATATTATGATAGTACAATGAGGATTTGAACAATATAATATGATATATTACTTTATTTTGGTATTAATATGTTTATTTTTGTTTATTTTTTTTGGAGTATATCCTATACATTTTAGAATGACAAAAGCGACTTTGTTTGTAATGGGTATAGCATTGATTATTATAGGAGATACCGTATTATTGAATGATGTGTCTACATATGTGTATATAGGAGATATTTTTAAAATATTGGGAGTGATTTTGACGTTATTAGCATGGACTAATGTACTTATTACTGATAAAGTGAAAAAAAAAGGTCAATCAAAAAAGATTGAAGTAATTGAGGTATAAAATAAATTCAGAGTGTAGAGTTTAGAGTTCAGAATATATTAAAAATTATAATAATTATTTTCTGAATTATATATTCTAAAATTTACATTTAAATTGCAGGCATAGCTCAATTGGCTAGAGCGCGTCCTTGCCAAGGACGAGGTTGCGAGTTCGAGTCTCGTTGCTTGCTCCATTTTATAATAAAGAAAGTCTGATTTTGAGGTCAGATTTTTTGTTTATAAAAAACATTCGTTTTTTGCTTTTTTGAAAAAAACAAGTATACTTAGTATAGAGTTCTTTTATTTAATGGATATGTATGGAAAAGAACCAAGAACAATTACAAAAAGAGTTACAAGAAAAAAATAATGAATTAGCTATACTACAAGCTAATGTTTTATCTGAAGCTCAAAAAGAAGAAAAAAAACAATTGGAAACTGATATAAAAGATATTCAAAGGCAATTAAATGAATTTAAACAAGTAGAAACTGAAATTACAGTAAATACTACAAAAAATACTACAGAAGAATTGAAGGAATATGTTCGTGTAGAGATGTATTCAACAAACGAAATTATACAAGATAGTACGATGTACAATAAACTTCTAGAAATAGGGAAAACTCCTGAGGAGATAGAAATTTTTGGAAATAATATTGATGCTACTGTTAAAAAATATCTTGATCAAGAACTTATTGGTTTTTCTGAAGAAATTAGAAATAATATGAGTGTCGGTATTCAGTTTGCAATGATGGATGTATTAATGAAAGATGGATCCAATGGAGCGAATTTTTTTGAAAGTTTTTCCAAAACAGGTACTGATAGTGGAAAAGGAGTTCTTGTATGATTTTTTGGAGCATTTAGCAAATCTGATGTTTTTTTTCAACTCGCCAACAAAGTTCAAAATATTACTCAATATCTCAATATAAATAAAAATAAAATACCTCAACAAGCTATTATTCCTGAACTCAATAATCCTTACAAATTTATGAAATTATTGGAACACGATAGATGGAAAAATATGAATGATCTCTATACTTTGGATATTTCTACCGTTTTGACTTTGGATTCTAGTGAATGAGTTTGTATGTCAGATGAAGAAAAGAAATTATTGTGGGATATTTCAAATAATGAAAAAATGAATACCGTTATTACAGCAAAATCTATTGCTGCGATAGAAAAATCTTTGGTGACTGCTCAAAATGTGTTAGATAAAAGAGCTGGATTCAAAGATACTGCTTCTAGTCTTTTTGAGACAATATTTTCTAAATTTGATTTTATTTCTAGTATCAATATTCCTTTTTTGTGAAGTTTATGAGCATTAATTGGTGTTGATTGGCCTATACAACTTTTTGGAAAGCATATCAATAAACTTGGTAAAGATGGAAAAAAGAAAAAATCTATTCTGGATTTTATTCTTACAGGGCTCGGATTTAGCGGGGGACTGGAATGACTTCATAAATCATATGTGATGGAAGGATTGGATCCATTGATGGTTGATACCAACAAAAGTTTTATTTCAGATGTTTATACGTATTACAAACAATCTGCTGATACTAACTTATCTAATACTGATTCTGAAAGTACAGGACAAAAATTAACTTCTTTACTCAAAGAAACTGATCCAACCAAAAAACAAGCTATTATAGATAAACTTCCTGCAGATTATATGAGTATCAAAAAAGCTCTTGTAGCGTCTTTGGATGATAATATGGTTCTTTCCAAATCCATTATTCAACAATTTTATACTGAATCAAATATTTATCGTGAAGATGGATCTGTGGATATTTCTTTGATTTCAGATAGAGATGCGTTTATAGAAAAATATCTTCAATTTATCTTACCTAAATTAGCTAATTCAGGTGACACATTTATACATACCTGTCCCAATGTAGATACATTTTTGGTTACGGTAGCTGGATTTCTTGTGGGAGGAAAATATTTCCAAGAAGCAATGAATCTTTGACTTATTAGTGCAGCTGAATATGGAGAATCACTAGAACAACAAAACCCTTCTTTATCAGAAGATAGTGAGCGTATAGATTATAATGGTATACATATACTTTCTTTATCAAAAACGGGACTTACTCATTGTAAGCTTTCGGAGACAGAATACCCTTCTTTTGCGAAAAAAGTTATTCAAATAGCACAAAGATTGTGAACAAATCCAGAATATATTATGAAAGTCATAGCATTTGAAACAGGATGAACCTTTGATCCTGCTATCAAAAACGCTGTTGGTTCTGGAGCTACAGGACTTATTCAGTTTATGCCGACTACTGCTACGAGTTTATGAGTAACTCCATATCGTTTATCTCAGATGACTGCTTTACAACAATTGGATTATGTAGAAAGATATTTTTTGCCACATAAAGATACATTAAAGACTTTGGAAGATGTATATTTGGCAGTGTTTTCTCCTACACTTATAGGAAAACCATTGGATCATGTAGCATATAGCAAATGATCTCCTGCATATGAACAAAACCAGTGATTTGATCTCAACAAAGATGGGAAAATGACTATCACTGAAATTACTCAAAAAATTAGAGAAAGTACTGATATGTATACATTTTTTGATGTGCCGTTTAGAGAGTCTTCTGTAGAAAGAGATGATTCTGCTCCTCAAATTTTTGCTAAAAATTTCGACGAATTAATATTGATTGGTGATTCTCATGCTGGTGGTATCAAAACTATGTCTGGTCTTGATCCGGAAAAAACCAATAATTTTTATTATTTTAATGGTAATGATACTGGTCAATTACTTGCAAATGTTAAAAAAAATAAAACTCAATATATCGATAGTGGAATTAAATCTTTGTTGTTAGTTACTTGAGCTAATGATATTACCAAAAATAGTGTCGGTACTATGAGAGCTAATTTGGAAGCTATAAGAGATGAAATAGCACCTGTACAATTGGTGTTAACTACCTTACAATATTATAGTGATAAAATAATGGTTCCTGATAGTAAGGTTGATGGGGTGAATACCATTATCCGTGATTTTGCTCAGGAAAATTGATTACCTGTGATAGATATCAATAAAAATGTTATTTTGGCTTCTAGTGATTATCAGTCTGACAAAAGACATCTTACAACTTCCTGATATACCAAAATTGTTGGTGAGATAGAATCATCTTTGGGTTAAAAATCTCTTGTTTCCTAATAGATAAATATCTATAATTAAGTAAAATATAAACCAAAATAACAGAAAGGAGGTAATTTATGAAACTAAGTGCAAGAACAAAAACGAAAATAAAACGTAAAGTTAAACAAGCGTTAAAAAAACGAAAAAAACATTCGTTTAATAAAAAAAAGAAAATAAGAAGGAGATAATTATGAAATCTATTATGTTTTGATAGTCTGAATAGGGATATCCATTCAGACTTTTTTTATTTAAAAAGTTGATTGAATAATCTTGTATCTTCAGTCCCTCTTTTAGCTTGAGATATAAGATCGTTTATAATATCCCTCATGCTTTCTCCTGTGAAATTCTGGGTTTCTTTGGTGATACTATTGCCGAGATAATTTTGGATATTATTATAATTTGTTAGGTTATTTTGATAGGTTTTTGGGCTGATATTATAGAGAGTATTGATGAAAAACCTGATTATTTTATCGATAGCTGGATTTAGTATCATATTTCCTCCTAGTTGCTGGATAAAGTATTCTTCTTTTTTCTGTTCAAATTCGTTTGTAAGCTGTGATCGGATGGTTGCTGTTGTAGATTTAATTTGGGTTCCGTTATATTTTCCTATGATTTCCAGTGCTCATGATTGATCTTCTGGAATAGTATATTCAATGTTTCCTTGAAGGATTTGCATGATTATATTTTCTCAGGATTGTTCTAGAGTGATTGCAGATTGTGGATTGAGATTGATAAATATACCGTTTCCTAGATCGATAAATATTTTTTTTGCTTCAGATAATGTTTTGGAGGCGAAACTTATTTGTGTTTTTTCTGAAAGATTGATATCGTCAGAGGTCAATTCATCAACTTTCAATTCTTTTGTTCCTAATGCGTTTTTGATGAGTATAATTCCTTCATCTGCTCCTTTGTTGATGATTTTGCTTTTTTGTGATTGGAGGAATGTATCTATACTTGGTATATGTTCATACATTGGCAATATTCCTGTCAAAAGTACGAATCCTATTCCTCCGCCTACAGCTACTATAAGAATGAAACGTATTCGATGTTTAATATAGCTTATCGCTATTGCCAAAATAATCAATCCAAAAAGCATTATAAATTGTTGGCTATTTAAGCCTATATTGTTTCTAAAAAACGAATCTCCGATGAGAAAAAGGTTGATTAGGATAACAATAAAACTCAAAAATTTGAAGATTTTATTTTTTCCGCTCAGTATATAAAGCAGTATTATGGAGACAAAGAAAATGATAGTATAGAGGATATGTGTCTGTATCCAAATTCGCATTGTGCTCGGATTTCATATATAAAACATATAGCCGTATATTCCTCAGAATACCAAAATCGCTATGAGAATACCTTTGAATAATTTATTTATCATTTTTTATGAAGAGAATGTATAAAGTATCAAGATAATAGATATATTGAAATCAGTATATAAAAAAAAACTCCCTTTGCAAAGGGTACTAAACTTAGTGAATAGTGACTTGTCCTCGAAGGAGGGAAAGTTTATAGTGAAGAGTGATGGAATTCCTGGAATGGACTATTATAATTTACAGTAGTCGGTGAGAAGACGCACCGTCATTATTCATTATCAATTATTAATTGTTAATTATTTTATATTCTTTGATCTCTGATTTTTTCAATAACGCTTCTACTTTTTTTTCTTGTTCTGGATTGAATTCCACAATTACCGCTTTTTCTTCCTGTTTTTTGATTTTGTTGTCGTGAAGGGTATAGGATTGTGCATAATTGATTCTTCTGATGCGGGTAGCCGCTCATGATTTCAAAAGTCAGGTTATGATATGTTTCAGTTTTCTTCCATCATTTTTATAAAAAAAAATAAGCATTAGTTTTTTTGGAAATATAATTAAAAACTAGGTTTTTTTTATTCTTCTTGGATTGTTTTTTCTGTAGAAATTTCTTGATCTGTAGAAATTTCTTGAGGAGCGTTTGCTCATCGTTCTTTGGTGATAATATTCGTTAATGATTTTTCTATATATTCGAGGTTTTCATCGTATGTTGGTGGTACATTGTACTGTGAAGTAAATGTTTCTTTGAGTTTTTTGATATCTGAAATTAATCCTTCTATTTTTGTTTTGGCTTCTCCGCTATTTTTGTTGTAGGCCAATCCAATAGTTTGATATATATTTTGGATTCTTTTTTCCAGTTTTTGGTAAGCACTTGTGAAAGCTTCATTATTTCCTTCTTCATATGTTATTGTTATTGCTTCAAGTTCTGAAGTATAAAAATCTGAATATAAACTATTGTTGAGTATTTTATCTTGTTCTGGTTCTAATATTTTCTTTTCTTCTCCCAAGATAGAGGTGATTTCTTTGGTAATTTCTTCTTTATTTTCGCTTATATTTGTATTGGTATATAATAAACTAAGTAGTGATATAGTTTCTTGTTCTTGTTCTTCTTGGTTTATTTCTTCGTTTTTTTCTTGATTTAATGAAAATGTCTGAGAAATATTTTTGGTTTGTATCGCTGTTGTGAAACTATCAATATTTGCAAAGACTTGAATATCATTGTTTTGGATGGTTACTACTTGTTCTTTGCTGAGTTTGGTTGTTTTTTCTGTACCGTTGTTTTTGGTAACCAAAATATTTGCTCCGTTGTTTTGGAAAATTTGTTTGTCGCCTTCTTGGACAAATTTAAAATTCATGGGTTGTTTTTTGTCTTCTTGTTTTATCGTGATATCGTTGATGGCGAGTTCTATGGTCTGTGTTTTTTTGTTGTTTCCTTCCATTTCTATGAAATTTCCGTAGATGAGATTGAGTTTATAATTTTCATTTGGTGTTTTTTGAACGATTAATTTTGCTGGACCAATAATTTTGGCTTGGGTTCCACTATCTATTTCAAATGCTAATTGAGTATCTTCTTTGAGTAAAATAGTATCGCCATTACTAATATTGTTGGTTTTGCTTAAAATTCCATCGTGTTCGATATAGAAGTTTCCTTGTGCATTGATAACTTGAGCTATATAATCTGCTTGTACGGTGTTGTTTGAATTTTTGATGATGGAGAATCGGTTGTTGGATTGGAAATCCCCTCCATTGAAAAGATATACACCATATACTCCCACTAATAAAAATACGAATATCGTGCTATAGACAAAATATTTGGTATAAATAAATGATGCTCTTTTGAGTGAGTTTTTTTTTGTCTTTTTATATAAAATATTCTGATAGAGATCCAATTTGTCTATATCAGTAAAAGTAGTCTGTTTTTGTGAGTCAAAAAATTCCTGGAGTTTCATAAAGATAGATATATCAAGAAATAGAATATTCTTTCACTTAAGTATACGAATAAGTCGACAGTTTGTGACAATAAAATGCTATACATAATTATTTAAGGTTGACATTTTATAAAAAAGATATATATATTATATATTAAGATATAAAACTCTAGGTAAGTATTTGTTTTCTTGTTTTTGATATTCGGTATTTGCTGCTTGTGTCTAAAAAGTGTTTCTCTTGTAATTTTATTTTGAAAATATAGTATATATGCGAGATATAGATATTTATCTATTAATCCTCATTCAAAATGATGGATACTATCTTCAAGACCTTGTCTGACAGGAATCGTAGAAGAATACTCCAGCTTTTGAAGCAAAAAGAAATGACCGTGTCTGAGTTATTGACACATTTTGACATCACGCAGGCATCACTTTCTCACCATCTGGATGTTCTCAAAAGATCGAATCTCGTTCTGGATGAAAGGAGAGGACAATTTGTTTTCTATTCGCTTAATCATCCCGTTTTTGAGGAAAGTGTGAATATGATACTTAATTTGCTCGTGTAAATATTATTATAGATGATAAATGATAGATGATAGATGAAGGAATTTGTCTTATCATAAACTATTGTAATTTGCGGATAGTTCGTAAAAAAATAATACATTCATTTATCATTTCTAATTTCTCATTTATCATTGTTTTTTTGTCATGATCATCACTATGTCAGGGAAAGCGGGAAGTGGAAAGGGGACGGTCGCAAAGATATTGTCAGAAAAATTAGGATATGAACATATTTCTATCGGTAATATGAAAAGAGAATTAGCTACTGCTATGGGCATGACTATTTCTGAATTTAATACCTTGTGAGAATTACCTGAAAACAAAGAAAAATTTGATCTCAAATATGAAGAATATCAGAAAAATCTGGATGTGAATTCTGGGATAATTTTGGATAGCAGGCTCGGATTTTATTGTCAGCCAAATGCATTCAAAGTGTATTTAGATGTTAGTGATGAAGAGGCAGCGAGAAGGATTTTTGGTGATAAAGAAAGGAGTTGAGATGTGTATAATTCGCTTCAGACTGTTCAGGAAGCAACCAAAAAAAGGAATGAAGATGATATCAAAAGATATAAAGAATTGTATAATATAGATCTTAGTGATAAGGCTAATTTTGATTTAGTAGTCGATACTGACGGAAAACTTCCTCAGCAAGTAGCGGAGGAAATTATAGAAGTGTTTACTCAGTTTAAAGCATAAAGTTTCAAGTTTAAAGCTGTGTTTTATTTTTTTATAAGTTGTTAATAATCGCTGTTTTTATTTCTTCTAAATTAGTTCATTCTTTCACAGATATTCGTACATTTTCCTTTTCAGGAAAGTGTTTTTTGATTTCCGCCAATTGTGTTTTGTCTAGCAAATCGATTTTATTGAAGACAAGGATTCTTTTTTGTTTGGCTCAGATTTCGTCCAGAATGTGGTTTACAATTGAAATTCTTTCGTCGATGAAGG
>CAZBQE010000005.1:0-30181 GCA_964494005.1 uncultured Candidatus Peribacteria bacterium
ACTTCGTGTAATTAACTTCGTGTAATTAACTTCGTGTAATTAACTTATATATTATCAATTACAATCAATTACAAACGTAGCTCAAATTACGCCGTAGGCAAATTACATCCCGAGAGGATAAATCACAATCTTTTAATTATTTCTCTATCAACGAATAGTTTACGATAAAGTTTGCGATATCACCAAATATCTTTCCAGCAGTTGCGAATCACCATTGATTCTGTCTTGGTCTACGCACTTGAATAATAACAATATATTGTGGATCATCTTTGGTGATAATTCCTATGAATGATCCATTTGTCCATCATTCTCACCTCATGTATTTCCCTTTATAAGAAATTTGTGATGTTCAGGTTTTTCCTCCGAGCTGATATCATTCCACTTTGGCGTATTTCAATTCAGGATTCTCTTCCATAACCGTAAATAATCATACTTTAAGTGCTTCGGCAGTTTCTGGTCTAAAAATTTGTTTGATGACTTTGGTACTATTTTCACGATAGATATCGTTTTTTTGATCATAGGTACCTTTGAGAATTGTAGGCTGTACATAATATCATCCATTGATGACCGAACCAAGTGCTGCAGCAAGTTGTATGGGAGTTGCTAATAATCATTGGCCAAAAGTATTATTGAAAAACCTTGCATCAGAAACAGAAGTCACAGATTCTATAAAACCGGGATCTTCATTGGCAAGCTCTATTCAGGTGATTTTTCAAAAACCAAGCTTGTCTATATAATTGTAAAACACTTCTTTTCCTAATTTTTGCGCTATCCTAACCATACCAACATTACATGATCGAACGAATGCATGGAGAAAATTTCGATCTCCTGCACAAATTTCTTCTGCATTTTTGATCGTGAATTGTCCTACTTTGACTTCACCAGGATCGTTGTAGGGATCATAGAATCTGATTTCATCGGTATCCAATCCTATCGCAACAGTAAAAGCTTTGAAAATACTTCATGGCTCATAAGCCATAGAGATATTTTTATCAACCATAACTTGTGGTCAATATACATTTTTGGTAATGTATTTGGAAATAGTAGTGTCGATCCTTTCTGTAGAAGTTGCTGTCCTATATTCACCTCAGGTTTTGATATATACCGGATTATCGATATAACTTAGATCATCAACCATATATCAATATTCAGGACCCAAAGGCTGGAGTGTAAAAGCGTTGTTGTAATTATTAGGATCATAAGAAGGATAATTCGCTGACGCTTTGATATGACCATTAAAAGGATTATAAATCAGAACGCTGATCGAATCATCTTTTAGATTTTCATGATAGACTTGGATGATACGTTCGACTTCCTTTTGTAGACCGATATCTATAGTAAGATAAACATCATTACCATCTTGTGCTTGTTCCAATTCAAATTCATTAGCACCTACCGGACCTATCCATGCGGAAGCGCGTCAAACAATTTTTCCATCTTTTCCACGAAGTACATCATCAAAATATTGTTCTATACCATAAAAAGCAGTGTTATTTTTATCTACATATCCCAAAACATTGGAAAGAAATGAACCATATTGATAGTATCTTTCTGTATAAGATTCCATACCGAGTCAATGCAGGAGTGGTATTCTGTCTTTGGAACGAGTCTGATAATATTCGAGTTTTAAATTTTTTATCTCTTGAGCTATGAGTGGATTAGCATCAGAAATGATTTTGACGTATCTGTTTTCCTGTTCATAAAAAGAATTTTCGAGATTAGAAAATTTATCGAGATAACCATACATCTTCAGAAGATTTTCCAAAGGTATTTTATCTTTACTAATATTGCCGACATTTTTTGGTACTATATATACATAATTTTTACTTTGGATATCTATATAATTCAGATTAAGCTCTTCAAGGTCAGCAAGAAAATTCATATTAGCAAAGAATCCGAGATAGTTTTTGGGTTTGATTCCGATATAGATCATAGTATTCAATCTTGTTTTTATTAATCCGTATGCGATTTCTTTGGTGAATCAACTCGTGATTTGTTGTAGTTGCATATCATATCCTGTCCAATCATACACATCATATTCTGGAGAAATAATTCCGCTCCCAAAATAGAAAAATTGTGGTTGGGGAGGGATGATCTGTGTCTGAGAGAAAAGTTCTATATTTTTGATACATTGCAATTTGGTCATTTCCTGCATACCATAGAGTTCACAAAAATGCTTATACACTATAGGGGTAATAATATTTATGAATGTTTCCTTGTCTCGGACAAATTTTGGATCAACAAAGATATTGTACATTGTGATATTGTCGGTCAATTGAATATGTTTATCTGCTTTATCATCGGCAAAGATATTTCCTCTTTTTGCTTGAAGAGAAGTCTCACTTACATGCTGCTGATTGAGTAAAGCGTCATAGTGATTGTGTTTGATAATTTGGAGATAAAACAATCTAAGTATCAATATAAGAAAAAGAAAAACAAAAAAACAAAGGAGATAAAATTCTCTCGTTACTTTAGTAAATGTCAAAAACGTATTGGTTTTGAGCCAACGTTCCAATTTTTCATCAAAGGATATATTATGAGACCTATGTTTGATCACGATAAGGAAAAATACAAAAAATAAACGGTGTTCTGACGATAATTATTTGTCCAGGTTTTTCAACCCCACAGAAGTGGAAAAAACATTTGCAAAAGGAGTAAAAATTTATAGTATCAAGCTATCAGTGTGTTTATAGAAACGGCTTGACTTTGTTTTCTATAACCCTAGTATACAGACAACTCAGTCTTTTTAAATTCTTTACAAAAAGAAACAAATGAAAAAATTATCGTTAAAGCTCGTATCATTATTCGCTCTTGGAATAATCGCGCTAGGAACTATGTTTACTTTTGCTCAACCAGCAGTAGGTACTCAATTTGGTGATCCAACACAAGCACAAAATGTAGGAGTCACAGGAGCAGGAGAAGCCCCAGATGATAAACTTATTGATGTTATCAAAAGTTTCATCAACTGGATGTTGGGAATCTTGGCATTGATCGCGTTGGTTATTTTAATTCGAGGAGGTTTCCAGATGGTTACTGCAGCAGGAGATGATGCAAAATACAAGAAAGGATTCAAAATTTTACAACAAGCTGCTATCGGATTAGTATTCATCGGAGTATCTTGGTTAGTTGTCAGTGCAATTTTTTGGCTACTCGGTGTGATAGGAGTATCATAGAACACACAAGCATACATACAAAAAATCCCGCACAACGCGGGATTTTTTTATATCTACAAAAAAGTATTTTAGTTTGAAAACACAGAGTAAATACATATACAAAATACGTAGATATATTTTGTAGTAGATAATATATTTTTTATAAAAATTCTGCATTCTACATTCTTAATTCTGAATTGATAAACATGCATATCCATGAATTTGAGCTCCGTTACCGTGCATACAAATGATTGAAATACAAATTTAATCTTGATTGGGATCAAGAAACGATTTTGGCGTTGACAAAAATTAGCGACAAGGGTGTGCCAACCAAACTAATCCAAGAGATAGAACCGGAAGAATTACATGAAATTACTTTGGAAACCTATACTTCATTCAAAAAACAATTTCTCGAACAACATAAAGACGAAAAAATAGGAGTAGCAACTTTGTGAATTTATATCGATCGTTTGGAATACGAACTCAAAGTAATCAAAGAGATGGGATTCAATTCCTACTTTCTGATAGTTGCAGATTTTGTTCGTCGAGCGAAAAAAAATACTATTGTGGTAGGACCGTGAAGATGATCAGGAGCAGGTTCTATCTTGGCCTGGGTAGTAAGAATTACAGACGTTGATCCATTGCAGTTTGGATTGCTTTTCGAAAGATTTTTGAATCCTGCGCGTATATCAATGCCTGATTTTGATATCGATTTCGAAGATACCCAAAGGGAAAAGGTCGTACAATATGTCACGGAAAAATATGGACAAGATCAAGTATGTTCTATTTGAACGTATATGCAGATGGCGAGTAAAGCAGCATTCAAAGATGTGGCCAGAGTACTTGGCGTACCGTTTGAAAAATCCAATCAGATATCAGGATTGATGCCAGATAAAATGTCTTTACATCAAGCAGTATTATCATCTGACGCTACAGAAGAACTCAAAAATATCTATGCATCTGATGAAAAAGTAAAAAAAGCAGCAGAGCTTTCAGAAAGATTGGAAGGAAATATGAGACAGCTCGGTGTACATGCATGTGGTGTTATTATTGCACCAGATAAAGTAACTAAATATTCTCCTGTACAATATGCAAAAGAGGGAGATACAACGATAGTTAGTCAGTATGATGGGTGAGTATTAGAAACCATCTGACTTTTGAAGATGGATTTCCTTGGATTGAGAAATTTATCCGTTATTAAGAATTGTATCAAAATTATCCAAAAAAAACATGAAAAAGAAGGGAAAGAACTTCCTGATATGTTCAAGAATTTTTTCAAAGATACTTCGTTTCAACCACCATTGGAAGACCCATATACATTTCAAAAGGTATTTCAAATAGGAAATACGACATGAATATTCCAATTTGAATCGAGCGGGATGAGGAAGTTTTTGATTAAACTAAAAGCCGATTCTATCAATGATCTAGTAGCGATGAATGCCTTGTATCGTCCAGGACCGATGGAATTTATTCCGAATTATATCAATAGAAAAAATGGAGAAGAAGAAATAAGTTATATGAGTATAGAACTCAGAAATATGCTGATAGAAAAATATGGAGAAGAGGAAACTGACAAGGAAAATATCAAACTTGTAGAAGATCTTGCGCCAATTATGAATTTGACTTATGGTATCGCTGTCTATCAAGAACAGTTGATGTTTTTGGTACAATCGATGGCGGGATTTTCTCTAGCAGAAGCAGATCTTTTGAGAAGATGAGTCGGAAAAAAGAAAAAAGAAATCATCGAGCAACTCAAAAAAGAATTTACCAAAAGATGTAAAGAATACAGACAATACAAAAAAGAGACCGCTATCTATATTTACGAAAAGATGATAGAACCTGCTGCAGCGTATTCATTCAATAAATCACACTCCGTATGTTATGCGATGATTGCATATCAAACAGCATATCTCAAAGCATATTATCCGGTGGAATTTTATGCATCATTGATTAGATCAGTAGAAGAACATACGGATGAAATGAGTATCTATGTCTATGAAGCACAGAATCAAGGAATTGTGGTTCTGCCGCCACATATCAACAATTCATTTAATCATGTAGCTGCGATAAAAGAAGAAATCAGATTATGATTTTTTTCTATCAAAGGATTATGATTGGAGATAGGAGAAATTATTCAAGAAGAAAGAAAAAACAACGGAATATTCCAAAGTTTGGAAGACTTTCTCAAAAGATGCTCGCAGATCATCAACAAGAAATCATTGGAATGACTAATCAAATCATGAGCATTAGATGATTTTTGAGATCGCGGAATTTTACTTGCAAATAGTGAAACACTTTTGGAACGATCCAAAAAATCCAAAGATGCAGGAGCAGGATTATTTGGTATGATGGATATGGTAACGAATATTACACTAAAACCATGACCAGAAACAACTATGATGGAAAGGTTGATGCTGGAATATGAGGTGTTCAAAGTATTCGTTTCTGGAAATCCGCTTGATGGATTATATACGTATCTCAAAAAATATAACTTTATTTCTCAGTTTAAAGAAAAGGAAAATTTCGGAAATTTTATGATCACAGGATATATCAAAAACATCCAAAGAGCCAAGAAAAAAGGGTTTTTTATTCAAATAGAAGATATTTCAGGGAATATAGAATTTTTTATTAGAGAGACGCTAAATTTTCAAAAATTTGACATCTTGATGATCTCATGATTCAAAGGAAAATCATTAACAATAGATAAAATCGTAAAAATGGATCGTGATTTTCTTATTCAACAAGCAGGAAGTAAATATGATCCATCTATGACTGTTGTAAAAGCGAAAGCATTGAGGATGAAACCTGCAGAAACTCAATTACAAGAAGAACAACAGCAGGAAGAAATCAAAAAACAACAAGAAGAAATCAAAACGGATATTTCAACAAATAAGTTTACACTTCCAGATGATACCAATAAAATAGATCAGATTATTACGATCATTCAAACACATCCGGGAACGGAAAAAATAAATATCAGCAACAAAGAAATGACCATCAATGAACAAGGAGTACAAAAAATTCGTGATTTACTTGCTTTATAATATTCTATGAATCAGCAAAGCACAACAGCAAAAAAACTCATAAAACATGCAAAAAGCATAGCAATTTTTGGACATATGAGCCCTGATGGTGATTGTATAGGAGCAATGTTGTGATTGGGAAAATTATTAGAAAAACAAAAAAAGAAAGTGAAATATTTTGTGCCAAATCCACCAAGTAAGTTGTTCAATTTTTTGAAAAAAATCAAAAGACTCAAATCACGTTTTGATTACAAAACCTATGATCTCTTGATATTTGTCGATTTTACTGGGTTAGAACGTATGGGAATAATTTATCAAGCGAATCCGGAATACTTCAAGAATAAAAATATAGTTGTTTTTGATCATCATATCGGTAACGGATTGGATCATGGAGTAATTATCAAAGATGAACATAGCATCAGTGCATGTGAAATTATCTTTGAATATACATACAAACGACGACCGGAATTATATGACAAAGAGATAGCAACATATTTTTATCTTTGAATCACCACTGATTCTGGAAATTTCCTTTTTGGTGAAGATCATATCAGAACATTCACCAGTGCTTTAAAATTACTGAAATTATGAGCAGATAAGGATTTTGTGGTAAACAATGTTATGCGTAAAAAATCATTGAATACAATAAGATTCTTGCAATTATTACTTAATAGAATCAAACAAAAAAATACAATTTTGTATACATATTATGATGAAAAAGAATTGGAAAAATATGATATCGATCAAGAAGAAGCTTCCTATGGTTTGCATATTATTCAAAATATCGAAGGTCCAGAACTTGTTGTGTTGGTCAGAAAAATAGGAGAAACAATAAGATGATCACTTAGAGCAAAAGAAATGATAGGAGAACTACGTAGCAAAAAGATAGATTGTAATAAGATAGCCAAAGCGTTATGATGAGGAGGACATAAATTAGCTGCAGGATTTGGTGTTTCTGTCAAAGGAGCGTTTGAACAACAAATAGAAAATATTATTAAACAAATAGGGAAGTTGATATAAAAGCACAAAGTTTAAAGCATAAGGTTGCTTATTAATAAAACAATGGCTTTAAGCCATCAGCATTAAACCTTAAGCTAATGAGTTTTTTAGTCATTTAGTCATCTATTATGAAGAGAAAGTACAATATGATATTACGTATATTGAGGCCGATACTTCATATAGCTATTATTATCGTAGTTTTTTATGTAATGTATAGAATACGTCTTTTTACTGATCTTATTCCTGGTGTACAACTCAGAATACCAGTTATCAACTATCAGGAAAATATGGCATTCGGTATCATTGCTGCAATCATATTTGTTACTATTGGTATCATCAAAGACCTGTATGAACTTCATAAACCTATCCAAAGATATTTTCAAACATTTTCGAAAACACGATTGTATCGACTTATTACCATAACTTTTATTGCATATTTCTGACAAGATTTCATATTCTTTTTTGGAATATCGAGATTTATTATTCTTTTGGGTGCAGGATTCAGTTTCTTGTTCTTGTTTCTCTTTGATCAGATACGAAATTATCTAGAAGCAAAAAGACACAAAGAAGGAGAAAATAAAATTTTGATTGTTGGAAGCAATACACTTGAAAGCTACAAAGCGATAGAAAAAATCAAAAATTGATTTTCATTCAAAACAGAATTTGTTAGTCATACAGAAGTACATGACATAGAAATAAATGAATATTTTATCGTCATAGCAGTAGGAAGTTTCGAAAAAGAATCATTGCAGAATATATTTGAAAGAGTGAGATTCAGTGACAACACGAGATTCTATCATATTAGTGAAGGGTTTTTCTTGGAAGATGTTGTCTATACGCCAGAAAATATCGACAATATCATAGCGTTAGAATATAAACATTCTAAGCTCGATGGACGAGCAATTGTACTCAAAAAGGTTGTAGATTTGTTGGCTGCATTGATAGGAATTATCATTACACTACCCATCATGATTGTAGTAGCCTTAGCTATCAAAATAGATTCCCGTGGTCCAGTATTTTATACATCCAAAAGAGTTGGAAAATATGGAAACCTCTTTACGTTCCTGAAGTTTCGTAGTATGTATACGCATCTAAGTGTAGGGTATGGAGGGAAAGAAGCGGATGAATTATATCAAAAACTTATTCAATCTGATGCAAATGTGAGACAGTGAGTATTGCCAAAAATACAGAACGATCCAAGGATAACAAGAGTAGGAAGGTTTTTGAGAAAAACATCCTTGGATGAATTACCACAACTTTTCTGTATTCTTCGAGGAACGATGTCTTTGGTTGGACCAAGACCACACCTACCTGATGAAGTAAAAAAATACGAATCCCGGCAAAAAAGATTGCTCTCTATTAAACCATGAATCACGGGATATGCTCAAGTATTCGGAAGGGATAATCTCGATTTCGAAGAAGAAGCAAAACTAGATCTCTATTACATCCAGAATCGATCGCTTTTCTTGGATATCTATATTGTTTTAGCTACCTTCGGAGTAGTCTTTAAAGGAAAATAAAATATTTAGAAGAGTTAAAAAAAACTCAATTACAAAAAAATCCGCAATTCGTAATTCGTATATTCTCCTTCAAAAATATATTTCTTATTTTCATATTATCCTTCAAAAATATTTTCTATTTTTGATTGAATGATATGTAGTTCCCAAAACGAATGAATAATCGATTGGGAAACTATGATTGAAGAATATATAGTTGCCAAAACGAATAAATATTCGATTGGCAAACTATAATCTTTTAATTAATTAATTTTTATTGTGAATTTAAGTGAATCGACGAAAGTAATTCAATCCTTTATACAAACACATCACGATATCGGAAAACTATCCGAAAAAGAAGTGTCAGAATTTTATCTAAAATTGATTGATTGTATAGTTGATCACAATCACCTATATTATATAGAAAATAATCCACTAATTTCTGATAAAGAATACGATGAA
The DNA here is from genome assembly GCA_964494005.1 of uncultured Candidatus Peribacteria bacterium. GTDB lineage: Bacteria > Patescibacteriota > Gracilibacteria > Absconditabacterales > Absconditicoccaceae > CAJBLF01. Next base: position 9,133 of record CAZBQE010000005.1, read on the forward strand.
CTTTTTGAGTATCTCAAAAAAATAGAAGAACATTTTCCTCAGCTCATTACCTCAAATAGTCCCACACAATCATTGATTGGTCAGGTTAGTGAATGATTTAAACAAGCAAAACATGAGATAAAATTGATGTCATTGGAAAATACCTACAATGCAAAAGACATTGAAGAACGGGAAGAAAGAATAAAAAAAATACTTCTGAAAAACAATAATACAAAAGACACAGATAAAAATAATTTTATTCAAGGAATAGGTATTATTTTACAGAATAAAGAGGGAAAATATATTTTTCAAAAGAGAGATAAAAACACAAACATAAACCCATGAAAAATAGCATTATTTGGTTGAGGGATAGAATGAAATGAGACATATGAAGATACAGTAATTAGAGAATTCAAAGAAGAATTAGAGTGAAAAATAGAGAAAAAAGATTTGGTAGAAATAGGAAATTTTGAAAGTCACATAAATAAAAACAAATATTTAAAGATATTTTATGCTTCAAATATAGATACACAAAAACTTATCATTCATGAATGAGAATCGATAGAAACAATGAGTTTGGAAGAAGCTGAAAATAAAAAAGATGTAACAGATTTTACAAAAGAAGTACTTAAATATTTTAAAAATACAAGAATAATTTCCTATCGTGTAGAACCTAAATTCGACGGCTTGAGTGTAGAACTTATCTATAAGAAATGAATATTTGTACAAGCGATAACCCGTGGAGATTGATCTGTCGGAGAAGATATAACAGAAAACGTTAGAACGATAAAAAATGTGCCAAAAAAATTACAATCACTAATAGATATCCATGTAAGATGAGAAATTTTGATGCCAAAATCTATCTGGAAAGAACTCAACAAAGAAAGAGAGGAAGAATGAGAAACACCTTTCGCAAATACAAGAAATGCTGCTGCTGGAAGTATAAAATTATTAGACCCAAAAGAAGTAGCGAAAAGAGGACTCCTTTGTTATGTATATGATATATTAATAGCTTGAAGCTTGAAGCTTGAAGCTTGAAGTCTTAGTAAATTAGGTTTCGATGTATTTCCACGAGAAAAAACAGGTCTCCATATAGGAGAAATTATTACATTATGTGAGGATACAGAAACTAAAAAATATTTAGAGCAACAAGATATAGAATTCGATGGACTCGTGATTAAAGTGGAAGATGAGAAACAACGTAAAATCATCTGATCAACTGATCATCATCCAAGACGAGCAGTAGCCTACAAGTTTCCTGCACAACTCGCAGCTACACAGATTCTTTCTGTAGATTTTCAAGTAGGAAGGACGGGGATTATTACGCCAGTCGCAAATCTCGAACCCGTACAATTAAGTGGAGCAAAACTCCAAAGAGTTAGTCTCCATAATTTTGATTTTATCAAAGAAAAAGATATTCATATCCATGATCGAATTCGGTTACAAAGAAGTGGCGAAGTAATTCCCTATATCGTAAGCGTAATTACTGATCGTAGAGAAAAAATTGACGTGTCCTCGAAGGAGGGAAATTGAAAACAAAATAAAATGAAGTCCGGCAAGGCAGGATTGAAAATTGAAAATTATATAAATCCACCCAAAACATGTCCTTCATGTAACGAATCAATTACACAAAAAGATATGCATTATTACTGTACCAATCCTCATTGTCCAGAAAAAGTAAAACAGCAAATTCAACATTTCGTTAGCAAAAATTGTATGGATATCCAAGGTATCGGAGAAAGTATTATTGATCTTTTGGTTGAACATACCATTATAAAAAATATAGCTGATATCTACAAACTTACTGATGTGAATATTCAGATACAATTAACAAAATTCCCAGGAATAGGAGACAAAAAAGTTGCAGAAATAGTAAAAGGAATAGAGGAGTCGAAACATAAAGCATTACGAAGATTATTGAATGGACTAGGTATTCCGCATGTTGGGAAAAAGATGGCACAAGACATTGCTTCGCAAATGCAAAATGCACTTGTCCTCGAATGAGGGGAATGCAGAATACAGGAAGATAATCCTATATCTTGTATATTGAATCTTATGTCTAATGTTGAACGATTGAGGAATATTTACGGTATCGGAGAAAAAACAGTGCAAAGTATTACGAAATTTTTTAGTGACAAATATAATTTAAAATTACTTGATGAACTTGAAACCTATGGAGTAAATATGGATCCTAAAAAATATTCTGATTTTATAAAAACAAAAAAAGTGAAAGGAAGCTTTTCTATTACCTGATCATTCGATATTCCAAGAGAAAAGATCGCTGATTATTTTCAACAGCAGGGCTACCTTTTCCACGAATCCCCAAAAAAAGATACGGATTTTATGCTTATCGGAGAAAAAGCGGGTAGCAAAAAAAACAAAGCAGAGAAGTTGGAAATACAGATATATGAATGACGAGAAAATATTATAAAAAAATTTCCTTTTCTGAAAAATAATACAAAAGAATCAAACAAACCGAAATCACAAAGTCTATTTTAAACTATCCTATATACTATTCATCATTTTCTCGTTTATACGGATTGATTTCTATATATTCCTGTATTCTTTGTAGATCGGATTTGTTACGTATAATATGACCATAGAGTAATCTTTGTCGTTTGAAATCTATACGTCAGGGACGCTCACGAGCACCCTACGAATTTATCATCCAATAAACTCCATAATATATTTTTCTACTTCATCTATTTTACTTTCGATTGTTTTTTTTTCTTCTTTGCGAAATGAGCTCAATACATAATCACTTACTTCAGCTTGATTTATTGGTCTATCCACCCCTATTCTCAATTTCCAGAATTCATTGGTTCCCAATTTCGCTATAATATCTTTGAGACCGTTATGACCAGCACTGCTTCCTCATAATTTCAACTGAATTTTCCCGATGGGCAGATCGATATCATCATGAATCACCAAAATATTTTTTGGATCTATTTTATAAAAATTTGCTATTGTACTGACTGCTCCTCAAGAACGATTCATAAATTCCATAGGTTTCAAAAAAACTATTTTCTGATCTCAAATATTCGCTGTACATACTTCTCATTTTCGTGCATTCTTATATTCCCACGTCCCTAATTTTTCTCGATTAATAAAATTATCTATCGCTACAAATCCGATATTATGTCTTGTTTTTTCATACTGTTGTCCTGGATTACCTAACCCTACTATTAACTTCATAATATATTTGCTTAAAGTGTAAAGCTATAAGTTCAAAGTCGTAATATAGCTTATAAGCAGCTTTATGCTTCAAACTTTATGCTTTATGCTCGACATTAGTCGATAATATCTTGCATTTCAAAGAACTCAATAATATCTCCAATCTCTATTTTTTTACCAGTAGTAACTTTGAGTCCACATTCTTCGCCCTCTCCTATTTCTTTGACTTCATCTTTGTTTTTGTGTAAAGAAACTATAGTACCATTACAGAGAATATCTTCTCATCTCATGACCGTGAATTTTGGTTTACCATGCAGTTTACCGTAAATGACTTTTCCTCCAACAGTCATATCTTTGTTTTTGGTAAAGAAAACCCCCAAGACTTCAAGTTTGGCGAACATTACTTCATGTTGTTCTATTTCGATCATTCACGTAAGAATCTTATCGAGATATTCTGTAAGTTCATAAATGATATCAAAATTTTTGACTTCTATCTTGAGACTATCAGCTTTTTTTTTGAGAATGGCGTTGATAGAAATATTGAATCCGAGTAATAATGCTCCTGAAGCTTGTGCCAAAGAAAGATCAGAATCAGAAAAATGTCCCACATTTGCTTGGATGATTTTGATAGTAACATTTTTTGGTAATTGAATACCATTCACAGCTTGTTTCAAGGCTTCTAAACTACTTGAGCCATCTGATTTCAAAATAAGCTTCAATTCAGCTCATGGAGCTCCTGATTGTAATTGAGAAATAAATTGATGGACAGCAGATTCTCCAGAATTCTTTTTGACTTGTTCTTGGATGAGTCCTATTTTTTCATGGGCTTCTTTTTCATTTTTGACTACTTCTACGATACGTCCTGGTTCAGGAAGTTCGTTGATTCCCAATACCTGTACAGGTTCTCCACCAGTTACTGAAGTAACATTCTTGCCTTTTCGATCTTGCATTCTTCTGATTTTTCCTGTGGTATTGTAGGCAACAATAATATCTCCGACCTTTAATGTTCCTGTCATTACAATAATCGTAGAGATAACTCCTTGTTTGGGATCCATATGTGCATCCACAACAACACCGACAGCAGATCTATTTGGATTATATTTGAGATCAAGCATTTCCGCTTGCAACAAAACCGCTTCCAAAAGTTCAGGAATACCTTGTCCTGTCTTAGAAGAAATACCAATCATAGGCGTTTCTCCTCATCGATCTTCTGGAGTAAGTCCTGCAGCAGCGAGATCTTGTTTGATCTGATCAAGATTTTTTCCTGGTTTGTCTATTTTGGTGATAGCGACAATAATAGGTACACCAGAATCTTTTGCATGATTGATAGATTCAATTGTCTGTGGCATCACACTATCATCAGCTGCGACTACGATAATGGCGATATTGGTCAATTTCGCTCATCTTGCTCTCAGACTAGTAAATAATTCATGTCCTGGCGTATCGATGAAACAAATTTCTTTGCCTTCATAGTTGACAACAGATGCTCAGATAGACTGAGTAATTCCTCAGGCTTCACCTTCAGCGACTACGGTCTTTCTGAGATAATCAAGCAAGGAAGTTTTTCCATGATCTACATGTCCCATTACGGTAACAATAGGGGAGCGTGGTAATAGGTCATCTGATTCTTTATCCATATCGAGGATAGACTGCAGATCTCCACTCATAAATGTTTGTACATCAACTTTATTATCAGGTTTTTTGACAAGAATATTGAATTCTCCAGCAATCAATGCTGCAGTATCGAAATCGAGTGAAGCCGTGATACCCGTCATGATTTTATTTTCAATAAGTTTTTTCATAAGTTGCGGTAATGGCACTCCCATCTTTTCAGAAAATTCTTTGACGGTGATTTTGTCTTCGATAAATATTTCTGATTTTTTGACAAGATTCGCTGACGTAGTAGCTATTTTTTCTACTTTTGGTCTTACTGGCATTGTAGGTTTTGGTGTAGGTTTTTGATGTAATTTTCCTTGGGAAAATTGTGGTGTATTGAACGCTCTATGTGGTTGATCTCCTCTTTGTGGTGGTCTTGTATTTTTTTGTTTAACTGGTCTGGTAGATCTACCTGTCGATCAAGCGGATCTTCTTTCTCTACCGACAAACGAAGTATCTTCTCTTCAAACAACCTTGGTATGTGTCATTTCCACCGTATCAAACGAAAAAGTGCGTCTAGGTTTTTCCAAAACGATACTTTCTTGTGCTTCTTCCTCTATACGTTTTTTTTCTTCTTGTTTTTTGACGATAACTTCTTTTTTCTCGAATCCCAATCACGACAAAAAACCACCTCATCCAGCAAGTTCATCTGCTTTGAGAACAGAAGATTTCGAAAGATTTTTTCAGATGATATCTGATGATGGTTTATTTGTAGAAGAAGTCATTTTCGTATTCTTTTCAGAAACTGCTACCTCTTTTTTTACGGCATTGATTTTTGCTGGCGCTTTTTTGGTACTTACAGCTTTTTTGGCTGCAGATTTCGCAGCTTTTGAAGTCGTGGTTTTGACTGGTTTTTTGCTTAGTACTTTTGGCATAGAATAAGGAAATAACGTAAAATAAGACGCAGGAATCTCTTCTTCTGAGGTTTAACGTCGTTTTTATCTAGAGAGATAAAAGAAAATAGTAGTCCCATACAGCGTATGAACTATGTTTTTTCATCAAAACACGATGAAATGTGCGAATATAGTAGTAATATAGACCATAATATCAAGACTAAACATCATTAGCTTAAAGTTTAAAGCCGTACTATAACTAATAAGTAACTTTCTGCTTGAGGCTTTCTACTTTCTCCTAAGTGAAGCGTCTAAAATTTTGTACATAATCCTTCAAAAACACGTTTCAGTGATTTTGGTTAGAATTATGTATAAATCTCATTTCAGAGATTTGCTTTTTTTTACATTTCCGACTATAATTATTACACTACTATTACTACCATAGTCCATACAAAAACAAATACAATCACTTAGAACTTAATACGTAGAACTTAGCATTTTAGTCTTTAAGTCCATGAGTATGTTCAGTACCCACAACCTCAATAGCAACCAACTCTCCATCAGAAATCTGATTCTGCTCTTTTTGACGATTGTTATGGGATTCGCATCGGTGATTACTTTGGCGCAAATATCCATCCCGACATCGATACAAAATGCTCGACAAACTATAGCAAAAATAAGTATCACGGAAGATGGAACAGATACCTCCATTTTGGAAGTAGAAATATCTTCATGAGGGATTTTTATCAATGAAGATATACTTGATCAAGAAACAAACTTCTCGTGAAAAGTCCTCGGAATCGATGACGCAGGAAATGTGATATATGTGCTCAGCGAAAGTCTTGTAGTCTCATGAGTAAGTGCTGGAGGTGGAGGAAGTGGATATTGGACAGGAAACGGATCACATATTTACAATACAAATGCGGGAAATGTAGGAATCTGAACTTCTACCATGAATGGAAAACTCCATGTAAAAGGTTCAGGTGAAACCGACATATATATCGAAGAAACAAATACAGGAAACGCAGCAAATCTTAACTTAAAAAACATTGTAAGAACTCGAGCACTTGGATGAGATAGTTCTCCAGATGTATTTTATGTAGGTATTGCAGGTGGATCAAGATATTTAGTAATTAAACCTACAGGAGAAGTTGGTATAGGAACAGATAATCCAGACGCAAATCTTCAAGTAATAGGGAATTTTATAGGAGGAGAAACGGGAAACACTATTTTAGGAGTAAATTCTTCAATTTGATGATGAGGAAATTGACCTTATCCAAATAATATAATATGAGATTACTGATTTATTTGATGATGAACATATCAAAATATTTCATGATGATATGGAACAATCGCAGGTTGAGCAACCAATACAATAGTATGAAATAAATCTTCAATTGGATGATGATCTAGTAATACAATAACAGGATTACGAAACACTATTGCTGGTGGAGATCAAAATAAAATAGATTCAGTAAGTAGTATTATTGGATGATGATATGATAACATCATAAATAGTGTTTCATGATTAAGAAACTTTATCGGATGAGGAGGTAGTAATACCATCTCATGAACAGCAAATTATAATATAATTGGATGAGGACAAAATAATGAGATAACCTCATCATCCAACGCCTTTATCGGTGGGGGATGATCAAATAAAATCAATTCATCAGCAAGATCAGTTATTGTTGGATGATATGGAAATACTATAGATTCAACATCTCACCATTCAGTCATTCCAGGGGGAGAACAAAATTATATAGAATGATCATTACATAGTTTTGCTGCAGGAATACACACAAAAATCATCAATCATCCAAATACCTTTGCACGAAATTCAGATATATCTACTGGTTTTTATGCAGAGAGAAAAGGAAGCTTCCTTATTAATGTTCCATTTTCAAATGATGGAAGTGCTCAAGGGGGAGTTGGTATCAATGTTAATAATCCAGCAACAGCTTTGGATGTAGATTGATTGATAAGAACAAGAGCAATAACAACTACTGTTGCATGTGATAGTACAATAGCGTGAGCAATACAGTTTTCTTGAACTAATTTTTATGGCTGTGATGGTAACACTCGAAAACAATTAGATAACTAATTTTTCGCTTCAAAAACCTACAATAACCAACAAACAATACTTTAAGCTTTAAACTTTTCAACTTTCCGCTTAACATATTTTTCGTCCATCATTAGGTAATTTTAGTCTATCATTCATCGCAAACGCAATGAGTATTTATCAATCGTTTATCTATTGTTTTTTTTTACCAAATCGCTATATATATTTCAGTGAAATAAACAAAAAAATATAAACAAAAAACAATAAAAATTATGAAAACAAAACTCTTTTTTTTGATGATGATCTTTAGCATTATAAGCTGGAATAGTTCAGCATCGGTAGTCCATGTATATTTAAATAATACAAATTTTACACCAGAATGGCATTATTTTTGTAGTGTAGATACAATAATACTACACAAACCAACAAATGCTATGACAAATATAGAATGGACAACACCAGACTTTAATATGATTTACGGAGAAGACTCCGTTATCGTAATATCTTCAAATACAGGATCTTGGTCTTTTTTTTCGAGTGAGATATCTAAGTATGTACATGTATATATCATTTCATCTCCACCAATCGAACCTGCTTGTATGCTAACTGACACTTCTTTCTGTACCGCAACCTTCTCACTTCCTCTGGATGCTGAGAATCATCTACCTGGTGGCTACGCCTCGACTTACTTATGGTCAACTGGCGCTACTACAAGGACGATTACTGCTACTACTCCTGGGACTTACTCAGTTACCGTAACTAACGCTTGTGGATCTGACGTGTATAGCAAAACCATTACACAATCTAATCCTAATGCTCCACAACTTGGAGCTGATCAAGCTTTTTGCTGGGGATCGAGTACAGTTCTGGATCCATTAAGCACTAATGTTGCTTCTTGGTTATGGTCAACAGGTGAAATTACATCAACTATTACTGTGGATACTACCGGTAGTTACTGGGTATATCTTGTGGATAATAATGGTTGTAGTGGGCGTGATACAGTAGAAATTACAGCATTGACGCCTATTGGTGAAGAAATCTGCTATGTGGAGTTTGATACCGTTACTTGGAAAAACTCTATTAACTGGACTGATAACTTGCCCGGCAATGCTGATTCTGTAAAGATTTACAAGGAAACTTCCTTAGACGTCTGGACGATCATCGGCACAGTAGGTACAACAACAACCAATTTCTTGGATATAACTTCTGCGCCACAAGCACAAAGTTATAGTTATAGATTGGCAGTTGTTGATACTTGTGGAAACGAATCGGTAATGTCTGCACATCATACCACGATAACTTTGTTATCTACCTATGATTCAGGGACAAATACCTATGGATTCACCTGGTCTCCTTATTATGGACTAACGGTTGCTGATTATTACCTCTTTGGTATCGATGCAAGTAACAACGTTACTCAAATCGCTACCGTACCTGGAAATGTGTTTATGTACAATTACGTTAATCCAAATCTTGCATATATCAAATATTTTGTAGGATTTGAAACTCCCACATGTGGAGCAAAAAGTAATGTAATTGTAAAATCCAACTGGGTACAGAGTGTAACAACTCAGATTGAAAAACAGGTAACTATACCGTTTTCAATCTATCCAAATCCAGCTTCTAACGAACTAAACATCGACATTGGTCATGAAGATTTCCAGATAGAAGTGAGCACTATGCTCGGTCAGGTAGTCCTGACTGAATACAATGTGAAAACATTGAATGTGAGTCCACTTCCTCAAGGAATCTATATCATCAGTGTTTCCGCTGACGGTATAGTGACCAAAAAGAAATTTGTAAAGAACTAATGATAGCCCCCTCGATATTTCGAGTGGGGCTTTTTTTTATTACGCACGAAATACAAATTCCGGTTGAAATCGGAGCAGGTTTCCGTACACAAGAATCAGTTAGTTATTTTATATGTTTTTTTTATTATAATGGAAAAAAAAGTAAAAAAAGGAACACATGCAAATTACGAGATTCAGCTTATCATCGAACAAAAAGAATACGATGACGCTAAACAAATTATTATCAAAGAATTCCAAAAAGACTATGAAGCTCCAGGATTTAGAAAAGGTACTGCACCATTGGATATGGTAGAAAAAAATATCAAACCAGAATATATAGATATCGGAGCCTATGAAAAAGTCATCAATATCGGACTTCAAGAACTTCTCAAAGAACAACCTGAACTTAAATTGATCGGAGAACCTTATGATCTCAAACAAGAAAAGAAAGATGACAAAATTGTCGTTGATCTCAAACTCGATATTTTCCCTGAAGTGGAAGTGGTAAATAATGACCGAGAAAAAGCATCTATCACCCCTATAGAAAATGAAGCGACGCAAGAAGAAATAGATGGAACATTGATAAACATCAAAAAACAATATGCTGATTATCAAGACGTGGACAATATTCAACTCGATACTATCTCCAAGATCACGCTCGATTACTTGGACAAAGAAGGAAAAGTTCTCCATACTGGACATACCTATATAGGAGAACAAGAATTTAATGAAGATCCTTTTTATCCAAAAATGTTTATCGACAAAAAAAGAGAGGAAAGTTTTGAACTTGATCATGATATCAAAAACCTTCCTGCAGTATTTCACAACAAAAAAACAGATATCGATCCTACAAAAATCAAATTGACGATAAAAGATGTAAAAAAAGTAGTCTTGCCAGAAATGGATACTGCTATGCTCAAAAAACTTTTTGGAGAAGATACAAAGTTACAGAGTCAAGATGATCTTATCAATCACATCAAAGAATCTATCGAACACCAAAAACACGATCAGGAGTTAATCAAAAAAATAGAAGAAGTATTGGGAAATATTAGAAACAAATCTATGAAGGTTGCTATACCGCAGACTTTGGTCAATGAAGAATTGAAATCTAGAATGAAAAATCTCGAACAAAGATTGGGCGGCAAAGAAAAAATGGATGAATATTTCAAACAAATGGGAGACGAAAAAGCAAAAGCATTTTTCGATGACATCAAGACTGCAGCAGAGGAGAGCCTCGAAAAATTCTTTATTCTCCAAAAATTCACACAACTACTAGGACTCGATGTAGATCGAAATAAAACTGAACACTTTGCTATAGAACAAAAAATTTATGACAAACTCATAAAAGGCGATACTGCAAAGACAAAAAAACCACACACCCACTAAAAAACTGATGATAAATGATAAATTAGGAATGATAAATTATTGAACAGCTAAAAATGAATTATTGTAAAAATTATCATAGTAATAATACAATACAAAAATCTATCATCTATCATTTCTCATCTAAAATTAATTTTATTTGTATGTAAGCAATGTTCCGTTTTCTCCGAGATTTTATTATCTTTCCGTTTGATCGTCACAAAACAACGAACAAATTTGCTGGATTTCTCAAAATGCTTATGAAAGATTATCCAGCATTCCTCTGGATCAAACCAAATATTAGAAAATTCTTAGCATTTCCATTCGTACTATTATTCTATATTTTCAGAAGCAAGAAAAAATCATAATTATTGTAGGGGCGATCATCAATCGCCCTTTTTACAAAAAAGAAAAAGACGGATATACTCCGCCTTTATTATATATATACAACAATAAGGTCTAACCTATAGTCACTTCTTCATAATTTTCCTGTAAATATTTTCTTGCTTTTTTGAGAATAAGTTTTACTTTATCAGAATCTGAAAGATCGCTTTTTTTGATGCTAACTTTGGTAGTAAGATAACGATTGTATCAGTACTCTTTGAGCTTTTTGAGAAAAGATTCTAATTTCATTACTCATTCACCAGGAAGAATATGTCCTTCTCCTGTTCTCGTTTTGTCAGAAATATAAATAGTAGAAACATATGGCAAAAAATCTTTCATTTTTCTCATAAACTGATCCTCAAAAGCGTCCGTATCGATATTTACGATATCCAAACCGATATAGCAAAGATATTTTTTGACGATTTCTACCATATTACTAAAACGATATTTTGGTATAGGTAAAGCAAAAATACTAGAATCTTCAGGATTGATGATAGTAAAATGAATTGCTTTATTTTCTTTTCTTCGTCTGAGAATATTATCTGCGATAAAGTTGAATGCTTTGAAATTGAAGAAACTAGGCGCATTGAGAGCAATAGTGTCTGCCCCAAGTTCATAACAAAGATCTATAGCTTTTTTGATTTCTTTATCATTAATATTATCTGAAGTCTGGATAACTTTGACAGGAAGCTGATATTTGTCAGAAAGTTTTTTGACATAATCGATTTTTCGTGCGTCAAAATTTTTTCGTATAGCGAGATCCAAGCCATCATAACCGGCTTCTTTTACAAGATCAAACACAAGATCCAAGCCATACCCAGAAAGTGCATCCGTACTAAAAAGACATTCCGATGCTTTTTCTATTCTCGGATTGCCACTGATTTCCTTATCTTCCATTTCAAAGAAAAAATCCTTTTTAACAGAAGAAAGTTGTCCATCATTGTTCGTTTTTTCTTTTTTGTTTGCCATTGTCACCTAAAGGAACAATATAAAGTACAATATGATTATAGTGTTTTTTGCTGAAAATGCAAATTTTAGACTATACAATAAGAGAGATGGGAGAAACAAAATAGAACCCTAATTATCTATATCAGTCCAATTCGTCTAATCTATTTTAATAGTAAACAAAAACCCTTTATGATCAGAACCAGGAATCGTAAGGGTATCTATAGTATCAACCTGAACAGAATCCGTAGATCGAATATGATCGATATGTGCTTGAGCTAAAGGAAAAATCTTGTATTTCCAAGTAAAAAGAAAAGGAATAGTCTTCGTATCGTTTTCCAAATATCCAGAAAAAGATTCATCCAAAATAGTATAATATGATGACCAAGGAGTGATATTAAAATCTCCGACAACAGCAATATTTTTGTGAATTCTGTCAGATTCATGTTTTTGAAAATCATCAACAAAAATTGTCAATTGTTCATTTCTCATGAGAAAATGTTCATAGCTATCTGGAGAACTTGTATGTACAAGATACAAATAAAGTTCCTGTCCTTGATATGTCAAAGAAAAATACCCATATCTCCAAGATCCCTGAGGGAAATCATCTGCTTTGTTGTTGATAGGATATTTACTAAAAACCATACTTCCGATAAAAGTTTTTGATCGGCTAGTAGTATTCGTATACGGATAATTTTTTTCGAGTAAATCTTTGAGATTATCATAATGATGATCAGCAAATTCCACGAACATTAATACATCAGGATTATTTGTTTCTATAATCTGTTGAATTTCTTCATAACGAGTATTATCCTTGTGGATATTAGCGAACAATATATTCAGATGATCTCAAGGAGAAACATCTTGAACCATTGATAGAGTATAAAAATGATTGAACTGCTTACTTCGAATAAAAAACATACCACAGAATACAAGAAATGCGAATCCTCGAAAATAACGATGGATCACATACGGATATCCAGGCTTGAGTTTCTTTTTTAATTGAAGAAAAGCAATTACCAAAAATACTAAGACTATTCCTATAAGATAGGGCAAAAAACTCATCATCAATTCAGTGATATAATATCCAGAGAAAAAAAACGGAATAAGTAATAAGGCAATAATGATAAATATCAATGCAACCATAAAAATCCAAAAGAAAAATAAATTTCAATAACGATTGTACGTTTGTGTAATACATTTTCAAATAAAAAAAAGCTGTGAAACATACACAGCCTGAGATAACTTTTTTTAGTCAGAGAAAACCGCTATTTTGGTGCTAGTTTTCTGAATAACTACCTCCTTGCTATTTTCATGATAATAACAATGATAAAACTTAGATTGAGATATTTTCATATCATTATCCATTTCACTAAAAGGTAATCTACCTTCCGTGACAAGTTTCATAATAGCATCATGAGACAAGGAATTGAAATGATGAGTATCGATAGTCTCATTGATTGCACGAGTGACGACGTGATAAATATCGTCCAAATGAGGATCCTTTTCGATATCAATACACAAAACTTTTTTCATAAGCATATTTTTTGTTTGAAAGAAATATATATACTTTTCCTCAAAAAATGCAATACTTTTTTACTTAATATTGATTACAAAGACCAAATCGCTACTACATAAATACTTCGTTGTAATTTGCCCTATCGAGCGTAATTAATTGTAATTGATAATTAGACAAAGAAAATTAAATGAAATAAATTATACCACAGGCACATTACGAATAGATTATACGAAGCTCATTATGTTTTATATACGAATATGCTATGAAGTTCAATATACTAGTTTTCGGCTGCCAGATGAATTACGCTGACGCAGCGAGAATCAGAGCGGTACTGACTAATTGCTGATTTTCTTATACAGAAAATATCAAGGAAGCAGATATTGTAATTTTTCATACCTGTTCCGTGAGACAAAAATCAGAAGACAAAATTACTGGAAAACTCAAAACCATCAGACCAGATCAAAAAGTGTGGATTACGGGTTGTATGATTCAGCATATGCTCAGAAACTCAAAGTTACAAGATACAAATTGAAAAATGAAAGTAGGAAATTTTTTATGACACATAGCGAAAAAAAATCCGCAAGTAATGTGACTCACCACCAACGAAATAAATTTTAAAATTCTAAATTCCAAATTTCCTTGTCCTCGAAGGAGGGAAATTTCAAATTCTTCGTCCCTTATTCCTATCAACAACGCTTTCAATCCGCTTTTTTATACATTAACTAAAAAGCGAAAAAACATAGAACTCATGCGAAGAATTGACGATACCGGATTTTTACCGGTGATACTAAAAAAAATAGGATACCAAGTAATATATGATAAAGAACTTATCAATGAATACGAAAAAATACTTCCCGACTGATTTCCGACTTCGATGAATACCCACACAAGTACAGCATACATTCCTATTTCCACCTGATGTAATCAATTTTGTTCGTACTGTATCGTTCCCTATGCAAGAGGACTAGAAAGAAATTTTCCTGTAGAACAAATTCTAAAAGAAGCAAAAATGCATCTCAAAAATTGAGCCAAAGAAATAGTCTTATTAGGACAGATCGTAAACAAGCACCCGGAATTTATACAGATAGTCAAAAAACTTTTAAAACTCAAATGACTTAAGCGATTGAGATATACATCACCATATCCTACTTATTATAGCAATGAATTGTTAGCTCTCCATGAACAGGAGGAAAAACTTTGTCCACATATCCATATGCCATTACAGTCCTGATCAGATACTATTTTAAAAAGAATGTTCAGGGGATATACGGTACAGCAAGCGAAAGCATTCATAGACAATATCAAAAGTTTAAAAAGGAATATCAGTATCACGACCGATATTATCGTAGGATTTCCCGGAGAAACCGAAGTAGATTTTAAGAAAACATTGTCATTGATAAAATACGGAAAATTTGATATGATTTACATCGGTATCTATTCTCCGAGACCAGGAACATTTGCAGCAAAAGAATATCCTGACGATATTCCACGTTCCGTTAAACGAGAGAGACGAAAAAAATTGAACGACGTTTTGACTGACATTTCTTTGAAAAATAACAAGAAAGAAATCTGAATTATAAAGACGGCATTGATAAATAAAATTGAAAGATTAAAAGATTGAAACAATTGAATAATTCAATATTCCAACATTTCAACAATCGAATGATATACAGACAACATGAAGCAAGTTATAATTCTGAACTCTAAACCATGAACTCTGCACTCAAGTATAAAAGTCTGACAGTTTATTCAAGTTAAAATTACAAAAGCAGCACCATTTAAGCTGTATGGACAAATTATATAAAAAAATCATTTCCCTTGCATATCCACACCAAATTTGTATCACTATACACGCAAATTATTGAATATTTTTTGTATTTTTGATTCTTATGTAGCACCATACCATGAATTATCCGAAACACGTTGCGATCGTACCTGATGGAAACAGGACACGAGCCAAAGCAAATGGCAAGACCGTAGCTGAAGCGTATATGATCTCATATGAAAAAGCTGTCGAATTGATCCAATATACTTTTACCAAGACAGATGTAAAAGTATTTACTCTCCGAGGACTCAGTACCGAAAACGCAAAAAAAAGACCAAAAGAGGAATTTGATTTCCTTATGACTATGTACAAGATCGTAGAAGAAGATCTCGACGAATTTATGGCAGCCAACAAAATCAACTTCAAGGCAATAGGGGATTTGAGCTGAATTACTGATGATTTCAGAGAATATCTTCTTACAAAACAAGAAAGAAATACCTATGATTCTGAAAGATATTTTGTCTTCGCTATCAACTACGGCGGAAGAGATGAAATAGTTAGAGGAATACAGAAATTAGCACAAGAACAAAAAGATTTGACTACTATTACAGAAAATGATATATCAAACGTTTTGGATCTCGGAAATGTACCACCTATCGAACTTGTTATTAGAACAAAAGGAGATCAAGCACAGAGAACATCAGGATTTATGTCACGATGGATTGGATACGCAGAACTCTATTTTACCGCCAAAAAATGTCCAGAATTCGATATCCCAGCATTCGAAGAAGCATTACAACGATTCAATACTATGGCAGATTTACGTAATTATTGAAAATAACATTAAAACATTGAAACAGTAATCTTTCTATTCTCCATCTTTCAATAATCCTTTTAGTCCTTTAGTTAAAGAGTCATGAAAATTACTATCGAAACCGCAAAATTACTAGAAATCATCGATCTCGGATTGAGGTTCGTTTCCAAAAATGCGACATTACCGATTTTGCAAAATTTCTATTTCAAAGCATCTATAGATACATTAATAGTAAGAGCTACTGATATGGAAAAATATATAGAGATAGAAATGCCATGCAAGGTAACTATGGAAGGTGCAGTTACCGTAAATGCAAGAACATTTAGTGATATAATCAAAAGTATAGAAGAAAAAGAGCTCGAAATTAGTGTAGATCAGAAAACACAAGTCATGAATATTATTTCAGCAAAAGATAATTTTGATATCAACGGTATTTCTGCAAGTGAATATGTTGCATTACCAGAAGTGCCAAATGAAAACACTATATCTGTAGAAAACCAATTATTCGCTGATGGAGTAGCAAAAGTAGAATATTCCGTCACCGAGAAAAATTTTAGTCCTGTACTTACCTGAGTATTACTCAAAGCCAAAGAAGATAACTTAATTTTTGTAGGAACAGATTCCTTTAGATTAGCAGAATACAAGGCTCCTGGTATCAAAGAAGCAGATTTTGCCTTGATTGTACCAAAAATCACTATGACAGATATCCAAAAATTATCTGAATTTGCTATCGCGAACGAAACGGATTCTATGACAGTAAATTATTCAGAGAATCTTATCGCATTCCAAGTACAAATCAAGGATATGAAGATATTAGCAACTTCCTTACTTATCCAAGGAAATTTTCCTGAATATGATAGAGAAGAAATTATGCCAAGAAATTTTAATACCAAAATATTGGTCGACAAAAATCTTTGCGAAAAAGCAATCAGAAAAATAGGTATTCTTACTAGAGATATCAATAACTATATTCAGATAGAAACCAATACCGATAGTATCATCATCTCTTCAGGAAAAACAGATAAAGGAGCTGGTACGACTACTATCCCTGCTATTATCGAAGGAGACAAAGTCAATTTCGGTATCAATGGAAAATATATCACGGACTTTATCAAAATTATCAAAGGAGATGAATTAGTTTTCAATGCTATCGACAATCAGAAACCGTTGATCCTTATGGACAAAGATGATTCATCATACAAATATGTAGTTAGACCGCTTATTAACTCATAAAAACTAATGAATAGTACATGATCAATAATGAATAATGTAGGACTTGTTTTTTTTATGAACTATTGTATACACTACAATAGTCGGTAAGAAAGCGATATCATCATTATTCATTTTCATATCCTCCTTCGAAAATATATTTTTTATTTTCATATTATTCTTCAAAAATATCTTCTATTTTTGATTGAACAATATGTAGTTTCCAAAATGAATAATTATTCAATTGGAGAACTATGATTGAAGGATATGTAGTTGCGAAAAGGAATGAATATTCGATTGGCAAACTATCATTTTTAATTATTATTTTTTTTATGAAAATAAAAAAGTGATTTAGTCTCTTTGAAATCCTTATTGTTATAGTGATTGTAGGGGTATTATTTGTTACTTTTAAATCATCTTTCCAAGTTAAAAACAAAGAAACGTTTTATGCACAAGCTTGTGTAGAGGGTGTTTATGGACAAGTGAACAATTTTCTTCATACAGCAATAAGCAGCAAATCCATATATTCTTGAGAAACACAGATATTTCCCAATATATATTGAATACATTTCGACCCAAATACCCAAACAATTACCTTGAAGTATGACTACTATATATATAGTACCATTTCACTAAGCGGACAGAGTAGTGTTCAATACTGTAACGATAATAACTTTCGTATAATATTGAGTTGAGATACTTACGATATATATATCACCAAATGATTACAAGAAAATGCAAATAGACAGGCATTTTATC
Source organism: uncultured Candidatus Peribacteria bacterium (assembly GCA_964494005.1). Lineage (GTDB taxonomy): Bacteria > Patescibacteriota > Gracilibacteria > Absconditabacterales > Absconditicoccaceae > CAJBLF01. The sequence continues at coordinate 27,384 of CAZBQE010000005.1, forward strand.
TTTCAGGAATCCAATGATCAATAGGAGGAAATAGTTTTCGAGGATGTAACGATCAAGGAACAGAATGTAAACATATAGCAAATTTTATTACTGATATGAGAACTATCACTATTCAAAAACAGATGTGTTTGTCTTTCAGTGGAAATAATTGTTTTGAACGAGATAACTAAAAAAATCAATGGACAGTAAATAGTGAAAGACTTGTTTTTTTATGGACTATTGTGTATTACTTATAGTAATAAGAATACTCTACATTATTTTTCACTTTTAATTATTAGTCATTTACTGGTTTTGAAAAAATCATATCACCATATACTCACCAATACCTTGGATGATAATCAACATCTAATATTTTATAAAATTATGAATTATGAAGTACCAAGGGACTATAGCTATTTCTTGTTTGAAAAGAAAGCACGAGAAAATCAAGAAGATATTCTGAGAGCCAAAGAATTTCCACCAGATACTCAAGAATACAGCCGAAATAAAAAAAATCCATATATGGACGATGTACTAAAGTATATCCAAAAATACAAAAGACTCTATACATCATTACCCTTTATTCAATCTATCTATCTTTGTAATTCTATCACATTCAATGCATTGCATGAGGACTCAGATATAGATCTTTTTGTTATCACCAAAAAATGAGCATTACGAAGAGCTAGACTGCGAAGTGCACTCATGTTTTTTATTTTGGGACTCAAAAGAGGACGACCACGAGGAAAAAAAAGAAAATTCTGTCTAAGTTTTTACGTCACTCATACCCATCAAAATCTCTACAATATTATGCTACCTCAAAATGATATCTATTTTATCTATTGGTTAGCGCACCTTGTACCCTTATATCAAGAAACACCAGAATGTATATACAAACACAACAAGCGGCTAGAAAGTCTCTTACCAAACTTTCCTGGCAGACATTGTATCGATATTGGCATCAGTATACTATGAGGTAAAAGCAGATTCAAAAAAATTATAGAATTTCTCTCAGGAGGATTGATAGGGAAACTTCGAGAATATCTCATACAGCTTATCCGATTACCTATAATACTCTACAAAGCAAAAAAAATTGGAGAAAAAGGGTGGGGGATAGTAGTCAACAAAAATATGCTCAAATTTCATATGGATATCAGAAAAAAGATTCATTTACTCTATATAATGTACAAAAAAAGAACCAAATAATAGATAAGACAAATTAGACGGAATAGAAAGATTAGATGGAATAGACGGGCAAAAATCCGTCTTTTTTTGATTCATCTAATCCATCTTAGTATTCATCTAATCTGTTTTTTTTTACTGCTAACCAAATATTATCAATAGTATTTTTACTAAAATAGCTAATGATAACCATCGTATATCACAATAATAAAAAATACCTTTGTTTTTTTATATGGTATACATACATCGGAGTGTGAATATATTATTGATTCTTTTTATTTATCTAACAAAATAATAAGTATGAACGACATCAAGGCTGTTTTTGATATCGGGAATGATGTCATCAAATGAGTAGTTTTCGCTAATGATGATGGTAAAGAGATTATTTTGGCAAAACAAATGGAACCTACTCAGGGTATGCGCAAAGGAAAAATTCTCGATTCGGAAAGTTTCGTAAACACCATAAACAAAATTACAGAATCTTTCATAAAAAAACTCTGAGGAGATTTTATCGAAGAAGTCTTTGTAGGAATATCACATCCGGAAATGATCGTCAATAGGGTGATAGAACAAAAAAGAATCATGACCGAAGAAATCGGTCCAGAAGATGTTGATCATCTTTCAAGAGTTATTGCTGAAATTTCTAGTAGAAGCAATTTCGAGACTATCAAGATCGTACCTGTCCACTTCCTTATCGATGAAGAAAAAAGGGAAAAAGATCCTATCGGTATGAAAGGAAAAAAACTCGAACTCATAGCTGACGTTTTCATGATACCAAAGAACATCTATAATGGTATCATAGATGCTTTCGAAAAAGTTGGACTCAATATTGTTGATATTGTACCAAATATTATTGCTGCTAGTGAGGTAGCATTGGATTATGATCACAAAGATCTCGGAACCATATTGATAGATATTGGAAAAAATCAAACAAGTTATGTTATTTATGAAGATGGCTATCCTTTGGGATACGGAACGCTCGCTATCGGAAGCGAAGATGTTACCAAAGATATCTCTATAGGAATGCAAGTAGACATCAAAGAAGCTGAAGAAATCAAAAGAACCCATGGATCCGCTATTGTTCAAAAAGAAAGAGCAAGCGACGATAGTCCTATAGATAGTTTATTCTTGGCAGATGTCATCAACGCAAGATATGAAGAAATATTTCTCAAAATCAATCACCATCTAGAAAACTTAGAAAGAGATGGAAGATTGGCAGGAGGAGTGCTCTTAATCGGAGGATGAGCAAGAATGCCAAATCTCGATCTTTTATCCAAAGATGTCTTCAAATTAGCTACATTCTATGGAAAGGATACTATTATGGACCTAGGCGACATTTCATCAAATATTCAGTTTATCAACGTTCTCGGAACATATGTACGATCCAATAAATACACCGAAGGAAGAAAAGGAATGGGTATCAAAATAGATTTCAAGGGAGTTGTAGGAAAAATATGATGATTTTTCAAAGACTTATTTTAATTCAGAATTTATACTTCAGAATGCAGAAATTATAAAAAATACCTTCATTCTGAACTCTACATTTTACATTCTAAATTCATTTCAAAAATGGTACTTCATGAAATCAATCCAGAATTTATCCCAGGAGCAAAGATCAAAGTGTTGGGAATAGGTGG
>CAZBQE010000006.1:0-28503 GCA_964494005.1 uncultured Candidatus Peribacteria bacterium
TTCCAAAAAATTTCTCTCTGACAATTCATCACGCTCGGAGGTGAAACACCAGCAATGATCATGATCGAAGCAATCTCCAGACTTATCCCGTGAGTCATCAAAGAAGAATCCAGCCGACAAGACGAAAGCTACAACATCACCAAAAACATGAACAACCTCGAATATCCGCAATATACCAAGCCAGAAGAAGTACTGTGAATAAAAGTCCCAAAAGTCCTCCTCAGTGGCCACCACGCTAATATCAACGAACGAAGAAGGAAAAAAACTAAAAAGCTAAAAAACAAATAGCAAATCAAAACACATTGAGTTTCATATGCTGGAAATCTTACTCTGATTGTCTAGTATGGAAAAATGAAATGGCGGATCATTTTTCCTAGACCTTTTGCTTACTGGCGCCTGTCCCGCACATAACTGCGGGAGGGCAATGCCAAAAGTAAGCCCAGCGGAGCGTTTAATATATTTATAAAATAATTTTATTATTATGATCAACAAAGAAGACATCAAAAAAGAGTTAGACTTCTGTATCAAACTCCGAGAAGAACAAGGTGGATGTAACTTTGGAAAATGAACAAAATGCGAGCAATGCTCAGCTCTTTCAGTACTACGAAAACTTTACAGCTGAGAAGTTCTTGATGGGCAAAAACTAAGTTTAGAAGAACGAAAAGAAAAAATAAAATAAAAATTCCCTCTTTATTTCCAAAGAGGGGGGACCCCAAATCGTCGGGGTTGGAGATTTAGTCTAAAAAAATCCTCCATCCTAAAGGATACCTCCTCCTTTCAGTAAAAGAGGCAAATCATTTAGTTTATATTATATTAATGCTCGGACTACTCTATTTCTGAAGATTAGAACCTGAAAAATGATTCGATGGCATCATCGACATGATTGAGATGTATAAAGAAAAAGAATTACCATTTCAGCTTTTCATTTTTGGCTCAGGAAGTAGAGAAGCGAAAATACAAGAATTGACAGAAAAATACAAAAACATCCATTTTTTTGGACGAAAAGACTTGGAAACTATCAAAAGATACAAAGAAAATTGCCAATATTGTCTTATGCCATCTGAGTGCCTAGAAACATTTGGACTTTCAGCATTGACAGCACTCCAACGAGGACTCACACCTATCGGCTACGCTAAGTGATGACTCAAAGAATTTATAGATCATGATTTCGATCTTACTCATCAAATAGGAGAAACTACCGGAGAAAAACTCTATAATATGATTTCTAAACTCAAGACCCCCTTGATAAAGGGGGAAACAAAGGGAGATTTTAAGCCTATGGCATTATTTGAATATAGCAAAGAAAAATGGATTGTTAATTTTCACGCACTAGCAGGAAAAGACGCGGAAAAAATTCTGATAGTTTCTGATTTTATTAACAAGGTAGGAGGAATTGAAACGTATATCAATGACGTCAAAGATCTCCTTGAACCACATGGATACAAAATAGAATTGTGCGGAGGAAAAGTCCCATCAGGAACAGTAGGTAAATTAATAAAATACCTGGGATTTATCACTGGATTAGGAAATTTTTGGGAAGCAATAAAAATACAACGCATCATCAAAAAAACACAACCAGATGTCATTCGATACAATAGTGTTATGAGATATCTTGGGCGAATGCCAATCCGAGCCAGCAAAAACAGTTCAGCAAAAAAGTGGATGATGTTCCATGATCTTGGCTACTTTGCGCCATTTCCTAGTAAATTAGAACAAGAAAAAAATATCAAAACACCACTCACACTCAAAAACTTTTTAAATAGTCAAACAAGCAAAAACCCACTCATAAAACTCGCTATAATAGGAAAATATTTAGCTCTTTTACTCATAAAAAAACAACTAAAAAAGAGCGTAGATACCTTCCTAGTCCCATCCAATTTTATGGTAGATATAGTACATAAATCGTATAAAATCGATAACGAGAAAATAAAAGTCTTCCCACATTTCATCCAAGAATAAAAAAGACGCTCGCGAGCGTCCCCTACAATTATAATTTTAACCATAGTCCATAACAAAACAAATCCTTCGTTGTTAGTTATTAGTTGTTAATTATTAGTTAATTTTCGAGTCTACTCGAAATTCTTGAGATCTTCACACACTTTTCTAAACGTACAACTTGCACATTTTTTTTCACTCGTAGTTCTAGAAAAATTTGAATGTGGTAACGATTCGTTTTTGACAATATCACCATCTACAAGAAATTGTTTCTGATAATCCACATCATTTTTGATTTTTTGAATAATATCATCGATATCAGACTTCTCTATCTTACCACCGATTTTATTCATACTAGGAAGGTAGACTTCATAAGCTTCTATTTGCATATCTTCGATATTGGTTTTGGATTTCAACAAAGTTTTGAGCGCATATATCTTAAGCTGATCGGAACTTCCATCCAAATTAATTTTTTCCTGTCCGGTCTTTCGATCAATAATCAAACAATTATCATCTGCAAAAATAACACCAAAATCCGGAGCTGCCATCACATTGATATCCTCTAATCCAGGAACAGCACGCATATTCACTTTCATACCTTCGAAATTCCTTTCTCTCGGTTTTTCTACATAGGTCATCTTAGCAGTCTTGAAATAATGCTGCACTTTTTCATGTCGATCACTTTGCACAAAAGCATCGAGATTATGAAGTACTTTTTCGATAACTTCCTCTAATTTATCATCAACGTTTTCGCCATAATAATGTTCAGAAAGTCAAAATTTATTATCTCTATCATAACTTGTATAATCTCTATTTTTAGATGTTTCAAATTCACTTCTCATCTCCTCAACAATACGATCCTTGAATGATTGAATATCTCCTTCTTCGACTTTACCGTATTTGACAGCATTAAGATAATCAGACAAAAGGTGATGCGTTTTTTCCCCTACCCACATATCCATGCTTTTAAGATTTTTGAGTAATAAGGTATTCAATCGGAGTTCTTCATCCACATCTTTCAAAGCATGCGGATAATAATTAAAAAAATACTTTTTGTTACAATATTCAAGAACCGTGATCCTGGTATTTGACCACGTCAAACTATAGTTACGATATCCCATAATATATGATAAGATAATAAAAGCACAATAAAGTATTTATACGGATACCTTATCTTATTTCAAAACAAAAAAAACACATATAAAAAAACTCTGCAAATCTAGCAGAGCTTTTTTTATATTTCAAAAATTGTTAATTGTTAGTTGTCTTGTCCTTGTTCTTCAATAGTCATACCCACTACTGCTTCTTCAGCAGAAATATCACCATTACCATTTTGTGCTTCTCTATTGATATAGACATACATCGGCACCAACAACGGAACCCTTCCAATGATTTTTTCTATATATATTCAAAGATCTTCTTTGATTTGTTTGAGATTATCTCTTACATCCATACGTTTTTTATGATTTTCACTATATTTTGCTCTAGCAAACTCAACAATTTGAGTATGAATAGTCTTTACTTCGCTAGAATAAACAAATCATCTAGATTCAATCTGAATATTTCCTACCAATTCATTGGTTTTGGTATCAATCTTGAAAATCAACGAAACAATGCCATTTTCCGCCATAATACCACGAGCTTTCATAACATATTCACCAGAAAGATGCCCTTGTCCTTTTCCATCAATCATAATAATATCAAGCTTTATCTTTTTATCAGCTACAAGAAGCACATCATCATACATTTCTACAATCTGACCATTGACGGGCAAAAAGATATTTTCTTCAGGAATATTCATAGACAAAGCGATATTTTTGTTTGCATGTCTCATAAACGGTTCTCCATGCATAGGAATATAATATTCTGGCTTGAGCATAGCAAGCATCATTTTGATATCTTCTTGGTACCCATGTCCTGACGTATGTACATCCAACGAATGATCATCGATAATATACACTCCAAGAGCAACTAAATCATTGATCATACCAATGACAGATTTTTCATTACCAGGAATAGTATGACTCGATAAAAGAACAGCATCGCCTGGTTTGAGTTCCATATCCTTATAGGTTTTATTGGACATTCTCATAAGTGCAGCAAATTCTTCTCCTTGAGATCCTGTACACAAAACCAAAACACGCTCATCTGGCATATTGTTGATGTCAGGATTTACAGGTCTAATCATATGTTCCGGCACTTGAATATAGCCAAGTTCCTGACAAAGTTTGACATTGGTAAGCATAGATCTTCCTGCAAGGAAAACAACTTTATTATATTTAACAGCTGCATCGATAATTTGGATAATTCTTCCTATATTGGATGCAAACGTAGAAATAACCATTCTTGATTTGCAATCCCTAATGACACCATCCAAAGCATCTCAAATAACCTTTTCAGAAACAGAATGTCCAGGTTTGTTAGCATTAGTACTTTCTCCCAAAAATACTCTAACTCATTCTTGACCAATCCTAGAAATTTTACCGATATCAGCAGGTTTATCGATAGATGGCGTATGATCTATTTTGTAATCTCACGCGGTTACAACCAATCACTTAGGTGTATAAATAGAAAATCCAAGCGATTCCGGAATACTATGATTGACTCTAAACATCTCAACAGTAAACGCTCCAAGTTTGAAAATATCCATATCAGGATCTACAAGTTTATATTTGAGATTTTTATTATCTTTATCATCAAGAGATTTTCTAATAATTCCCAATGCCAATGGAGTTGTATAAACAATAGGATAATCAAGTTGTCCAAGAATATGTCTCAACGCTCATACATGATCCAAATGTCCATGAGTAATCAGTATTCCTCTGATATTTTTTTTATTTTTGACAAGATAGCTGATATCAGGAATCATATAATCAACTCCGTGCATATCTACAGAAGCAAATTCCAAACCTGCATCTACGACCAAAATATCATTTTTGTATTCGATCAAGGTCATATTGATACCAATTTCTTGAAGTCCTCCAAGCGGTATAATCCTGACAGGTATCTCACCCTTTTTGATAAGCGATTTAGGATCTTTGACAATAGATTTGACAGGCGTTCTATGACGCAAAAACGCTTCAGAAGTCATTTTAGGCTTTTGAGGAGAACTTGATCTTCTAGGAGATCTCACTCCTTGTTTTAGATTGTTTTTTTTCTTGAAATCAATAGAGAGATTTCATTGCATAGGTGTACTAGAAGAAGTAATAGTCTTGGATACCGGTGCCTTGTTTTTGTGAGACAATGGTCTCGGCATCTGATACTTTTTGACTGGTACAAATGATCATTGTTGTTGTGAATGTTGTGTTGTGTTCATAATAATTTTTAATAATAAAGATTGTAATATGTCCCTATATATCGGGACGTAATTTGAACTTCGTTCGTAATTGGTAATTAATTACACGAAGTAAATTACACGAGCGTTAATAAATTCATTACGCGAACGTAGTGAGCAAATTACGACGTTTTATTGAGGTAATAAGGTCATGGGTGAAAATATAAAAGAGTTAAGAAAGTCCTGCGAGAGCAGAAGAATTCCCATCATAAGTCCGGCTACGGAAATTTTTTTGAAAAGAGTATTAAAAAAGAAAAAACCGAAAATATGTCTAGAAATCTGAGGTGCAGTAGGATATAGTAGTATAGTTATGTGAGAAATAATAAAGAATCGATGAGGGAAACTGACATCGTTTGAGATTTCCTATCCCGCATACCAAGAGGGAATACAAAATACCAAAACAATGAACTGTTATAATACAACAACCTATCCGTTTGATATACGTCAAACACCTATCAAAAAATTGGTGCCGAATCCGGTAGACTTCATCTTTGTAGATGGACAGAAAAGCCAATATGGTGAATATTTAGAAATCATAGAGAAAATATGTTCACCAGATACGCTTATCATTATAGATGATGTGATCAAATATCATAACAAGTTGCCTTCATTATACGGATATTTACAGAAAAAGCAAATCTTTTATAAAATATTACAACTGGACCCTGACGACGGGATCATGATCATCAATGGATAATATTAAATTTAAAAGATTTAACTCGATGTTTACATCGACTTGATCTCGATATTTACCAAACAATATTTATCGATTTTTATCACGAATAAAATAAGTTTTTATCACGAACCGAAGACGAGCATATTACATCACAAAAACCCAATTTGGAAATAGCAAAAATCACTATTTTTTGTTTATTTTCATTCTCATTTGGCTATACTGAAGTGACGTATTTTTTGCTATTGGAAAATTTATTTAAAATTCGGCTTATAAACTGATGAATTGAATCAAAAAAATTAGCTTGCGAATCTTCATTTTGCTCTACGGAGTATCCTATCTGTTACAAAACAGCATTTTTGTAGACCGAAGAAAAGTATATGCGACCGAAAATCCTGATACCACCAATCTTGTAGCAGTCTTTGTCGATAAAGATATTTACAAAGACATCACTACTGATCTTGTTCGATATACTACTAGATACATTCAAAGAAAAATCTCCAATAGTAAAGCGATAGTTTTCCCTATAGATACCACAACATTGAAAGCACACGAAATTTCACAAATACTCGAAAACATGTATTTCGAAGGACTAGAAGACGAGCCATCAAAATTAGTAGGAACAATATTGATCGGTAATATCCCCTTACCGGTAGTACAAAACAACGGATTCATCTATCCGAGCATCTATCCGTATGTAGATTTCGAAGACCAACAGTTTATTTATGATACGAATGAAGAATTTTTCGTATACAACAATAATCCAAACGGACAAGCGGAAATATGGCATGGTTTAATACAATTCGACACCATAGAAGACTATGAATCCTTCTTTATAAAAGTGAGATCTTACTATAATGATCCGACAGCATTTGTAGACAAAACAATTCGATACGATGATTTCATCGGACTCAAAAAATATTTCATTCCAGAAAATACGAAATATTATGTAAACAATTTGATTTTCAGTGAAGATATAGGATATCATAGGTTCACTTCATTGTTATTGGATACATTAACAAGCGAACATAATAACGAAACACTCCATATATGAGAAGATTTAGCATCAAGTCTAGAAAATACAGAAGATGAAGAACTAAAAACATATGGAGAAATGATAGGAGAAAGAAGTGAAGAAGCGAATGAAATTCTCAAAAATAGTTCTGCAAATATGCCAACATTAACACTCATGCAATCCACTCAAGAAATGACAAAAACATATGATGAATTGATAAGCACCATGTTTCTTTCTACCATCAAAGATAATATCGAAAGCGCAGCCAGACGATACAAAAACACAGAAGGAGCAACATTTGTAGACATCAATGGAACGACAAATAAAATTGTACAACAAGACAATCGAATGATAGGCGATTTGGACAATAACATACAAAGTATACTTATACAAGCCAACGAATATATGGAAAAACAGTTGAACGAAAAAATAGAAGAAGAAAAATATTATCTCACTGTACCTGTACCTGTTGGGTATCTCAAAGTCAAAGGAGATACAAAAAAAGAAAAATGCGTACGACCAACCTACGAATATTATCACAATTACTATTTCGGAAAAGATGCGAATTATCTCAAAAGTGTAGAAGAAACAAACATCTACGAAGGAACATATCAAAATCTAACATCTCTATCAGGACAAACAATAAATCCATTACAATCTATTGGAGTATCTTACAAAACATTCTCCGTTCAAGTTGAAGCAAACAGATGATATAATATCGGCAACGCAGGAGAAGAATTGGATCTATACAACAAAAATAAAATAAACAAACAAGAATTACGATGATTACATTGTCCCAAATATCTCTTCAATTGGGAAGGATTGAATATCTGTATCAAAAAAAGAATACGAATGCCTGACGATGCAGATGAAGAAAACAAATGTGTAATAGCAAATGAAGAACAACAAGGATGATGTGAAAGTATGACAGGATTTTCATGGAGAAACTGGTGAGGAGCATCACCACTCAATCTAGACGAAAATTTAGCATTAAAATCATACGCCTATACAGGAGCGAAATTACCGATTTACGATATCGCAGGATCCAAAGCTATAAGTACCCCAGAACCAGAAGCACACACCTACGAAGGGGTAAAAAAATATGCAGCTTTGATTCAAGAAAAATTAGGAGCAGGCGATCTACAATATTCCAACGATCTTTCTTTTCTCATCAAATATCCACAACTTCAAGGAAGCGATTTATATTTCACAAATCAATATCCCTACGGTAATCTCAAAAATCCTACATGGGGACCAAAATCGCCACTGACTTACAATCAGACAAATTTTTTCACAATATTTTCTGCTATGCCATCACGTACAGTAGAAGGAAACAAAGCGGTATTGTACAAATGGATACCAGCCAACGATGATGAAGAATGTAATGTAGAATGAGACATCTACACCTACACTACAATAGATACTAGAATATATAATATCTCACCTACCCCAGAACAAATATCCGACACGGAATTTTTCAAATTCAAACCAGAAAGCGATATTTGGATATTCTATAACGACACAATCACCACACTCAAACAAACATGGGAAGATATTCAAAATTCAAAAGCAACATTTATCACAGGAACCATAAATTCCTTAAATACAGTAAAAACAGCGATCATCAATCAAAACAATGGAATAAATCAGATTATTGCATATCCTTATACTAATCTTTCATGAGCATCATCAGCCACTATCACCAATCTAGCAAACACGCGAAATAATTACGGCATCAATTATACCAAGATGATGGAAATCAGCGGAAACATCCAAGAGATCAACAAAGGATTAGCTACCCTACGAAGCTACATCAATACCGTTAGTATACGCAACGTACACTACCTTTTCGAAAATATCATCCAAACAGAAAAATACAAAAACCAAAACGTAGAAATTCTAGAAAGCTGGAAAACAAACATCATAACAGAACTCAACACCATAAACAACAAAATCAATGAATTCAAAACACAATTCACGCAAGCACGAGGAACCTACAATACCCTATCGCAAATCAACAACATCGCAGCGATTCAAACCAAAAGAAACAACATCGCTAGTCTACAAGGAGGATATTGATGTAGTGCGACATATTACAAATCTATCTGCGATGTTTTGGATACTATTATAGGATTAACCACAACCATCACAGAAATCAACGAAAAAATAGATAAAATAGAAAGCTATCAATCCACAGCGACAGATCAACGAGGAGGTTACATCACTGTAGCCCCATTCACAGAAATCAATACTATATTCAATGAAAATGAGATTGGCGGAGAAATAATAGCAACAACAACTATCTTAGATACCTTTTCAACAACAACAGACACCGAAAAAACAGAAATCAAAAAAGGAATGAACATTACAACAGCAGATAGACCTATCGACAACATTAGAAATATTACTTTCAAAGGTATAGGAGGAGATACCGTCAAACTCATATATCCGAATCTATACGAAGTAGAAGTATACAAAGAAACTGAAGATACACTTATCTTGAAATCACCAGAAGAGATAAGAAAAACACTCAAAACCTATTTGATCAACAAAGCCGTAGAACACAATACTATATTAGAAAATCAAAAAAACAAAAAAAATACCTATTATGGAAATTATAGCGTACAATTTAATTTTCTTGGACAATTAGATAACCTAGCAAATCCAAACACTCATGAATACGACCTCTTACCTACTAATTTCTTTATACAAAAACTCATAGAATATCTGGATGAATTGCAAGAAAGATATGGAACAACATATATCTACGGAAATACAGTACCGACAACAAACGATGAAAAATTGGATCTTTTTGCTCATTTCCTTTATCAACACAATATCACTTGGCCAGAAAAAATCAAAACTACTGAAGTGATTGAACATATCAACGAAACCAAAACAAGCTTCGATATCAATCACAAGATAGGAAACACCATCAAAACATACCTCACAGAAAATAATGACCAATGAGCATTATTAACACCTACCTATAATAGTAACGGATATGAAGTAGGATTTATCAATTCAGATGGAATGGATTACATATCAGCACAATCCATACCAAGCTTCATCCAGCAAATCCAAAGTATCACATCCACACAAGCAAAAACAGAGACACCAACAAAAACAAATCTCTTTGTAGAAGACTCTACCCAAAACAATACATTACAACAAAGCGTAGATACCTGTGCTGGCGTAGATACCAAAGGAACAGCATTGCTTTTTGACTTCAAGACCTTTTCGTCTCCATGGATCCAAGCCATGAAATGTTGGGCAGAAAAAATATTGGAAAAACCTTTCGATATCCAAATAAACTTCAAAGAAGCACTTGGTCCGACAGTTATGGGAACTTATAACGAATTACAAAATAGCATACAAAATTTCTGAAGCGAATGGAAAACATACGGTGAACAACGATCCACACCAAACAATGATGATATCATAGCACAAACAAGCGGAGAAGCCAAAGAAGCACTTATAGAATATAATAATTATGCCCTAGTAGATATCGACAAAAATATCATAGAAAATGATTCAACAGGTGACAACAAAATACACATAAGATCTGCAAAAGATATAGGAAATATCAAAATCAGCATCAAAGCGATAGGAGATGTTTGTTTTTCATTGAACAAAGAAAATGAAACCAAAACAAATATCTGTGAAGATCCATGGGAATGAGTATTCAATCCATACCAAAAACCAACAATATTCACACTTACACCTACTGCACCAAAAGCAGGCACGACAGCCATCCAAATCAAAATTTGCGAACCAAAAGCAAACACCGAACATTGTATTACCAAGACAAAAATTATAAATATATTACCAGGACCAATACATACCATAGATATCACTACACCGCCGATTGTCATGGAATGATCAGAAATTCCGATTATCCTCAACGCACAAGATCAATATGGAAACAAAATAGGACAAACCATAGCACCATACATCATCAGTGTAGCTAGCGGAAACGGATTAATTAGTAAAGGTGCTGCAAGTGATACTAACATAGAATTTGATAATTTCAATCAAGCATCATTTATCTATCAAGCACCAAAAGAACTTACCGCAAACAAAAACATCAGTATCAATATTGCCAAAAAAGAAACAGCAGCAATGATTGGCACAGAAACAGAAACAGAAATAAACACACAAAAAAACATCATCGTAGCCAAAGGAATCATAAAAATACAACAAAACGCAACTACACTTTTCAAAACAAAAACCAACGAAGAAGCAGAAACATTACAATCTGGATCAATCACCTTTATGCTACCAAAAGACGAAAAAAACATCCAATATATCGATGAGCATGAATTACCGCAAATCGTAGCAGAAAACATTCCAAGCATCCTGATCACCGTCCAAGATCCGAATGAAAATAATTTGGAAACCATAGCTAACATCACTACAAAGAACTGAACACTCATTCCAGGAAGCATAATAGAAAAAAATATATCAAAAGAAAATGAGACATTTGAACAAACAATCTTCAGTAAAACTAATGATTTTATTATCCAAGATGGAGAACTCTCCGTTACCTTATATCCAAGTTTCAAAGCAGGTAATGATATATTGACAATATATATCCCAGGTATCGATCCCATCAAAATACCAATAACTGTCTACGCAGGAGAAGCAAAAAAAGTAATATTGAACTTAGAAAAAACAAAACTCAATCTAACAAACAATACCAGCAGCAAAGGAAGTATACAAGTCGTTGATACATGGAATAATAACGTAAATATACCAACAACAGTAAAATTGGGAACCATAGGCGCAGCGAAAACAAACACGAATGAATTTACATATAGCGGCGGAACATATGAATATACGCTAACAAGTGAATCTCCAGGAGGTGAAGGATATATTTTTGCTTATGTGGCGAATCGTCCACTCACAGAACAATCTCCAGGATATGAAAGATTCATCGTTCAAGAAAGCATCCTACCAAAAGAAAAATTGAATATTATGTATCTGAATCTCTTCTGAACAGATCGAGGAAATCAACGAGGATATTTCTCAGAAAACGAAAAAACCATAAACGACATCACTGCACAATCCAATAAACTATTAGCAACGACAACACAATTAGTCGACCAAACAAAAATCAAAAAAATAACATATCTCATCAACGAACATGGACAGATACAAGATTTTGATAATGGCGAAACCAACATTACATTCAAAGAGAATAAAATCATAGCACACATACCAGAAAAAGCAGAAATAACACTAGGAACCACTACTAGCTATACTATAGAAACAAGAGAAAATAGAACAGATATCAAAGATATAGAACAAGAAGAAAATATAATTATCTATATTCCAGAAGCGACAGATAGTATCGTTACTAACAACAAAAGCACAAAAAAAACAATAAGTATAAATAATAAAGAAATACTTAATCTCAATGAAGGAACCATTGATCCATCCATCAACATCACTGCACAAAACAAAAAAGAACAAGGAATGAGCATATACGATATGACACAAGAAGAGAAAAAAATTGGAACGATATATATACGAACAAAAGAAATTAAGAAAGAAGCTATTGATCTAAAAGATCCTATCACCTATGGTAAAACAGAAATCTTCAGCGAAGGATCAACAAACAGCAAAGGAATAGGTATTTATCTCCAAACCAGCGCATTTAGCAAACAAGGATACGAATCTATCGAAGATAGTGCTAACGCAGAATTAGGTATCGGATTCACAAACAAATTCAAGAATATCAGTAATTTTGCAAACGGACAACAAGTAGGAGAAGCTACTATTCCATATGGATCACATTTTCTTATCAATTTCTGAGATCCACTATTGGAAAGAATAGATGACAATGAAGAAATACCTGATACGGACTTCGATGCAGCAGGAGGACAAACAATATATGCAGATCCGACAAAGACCATCCTCAAAACACTACCTATCGATTTCAATAATGATGATCTAACTGATCTCCTAATTGTTTATACGGACGGAACAGTGAAACTATTGAAAAATTACGGAGGCAAAGAAAGCTACAAAAACCTCCAAGAACTCATGTTGATAGCAGAACCAATCAAAGACGTACACATAGGAGACGTCGACGGTAATGACTACAATGATATCATAATCATCACAAATAATAACAAAGGATTGGTATATCTCAATAATGAGGGAATATTTGCAGTAGACGGAAAAAATATCTGTCTCAATACCAATACAGAACCGAACATACAGAATCCAAATCCGGAAGATTTTTCAAATATCAAACAACTCTTCTTGGACGATATGAATCAAGATGGAAGTATAGATATCATCACCAATGATAGTTTCAATGATACGAAAATCTTTTATGGAGGCGGAGACAATGAAGGAGGAAATTATCTTTCTACAACAAACGGAAGTTGTGATGCCAATCGATACCAAAGACAAAAAAATAACTATCAAACAGTGAAACGTTTTGGTATAAGAATCAACGGAAGCCGATATATACAAGACGCACAAAGCATCATACACCGAAAAAACAATACTCCACCAGCGGAAGGAATAGAAGAAGAAATCAATGAAGAAGGAATAGACACAAGCAATTATACAAAAGAAGAACTCATAGAATTAGTAGAACAAAGCAAAGAAGATATTTCCAACTTTGTACAAAATCTTAATGGTTACATAGATCAAGGAATAACTCAATTAGCATATCTAGAAAACCCATTAGATACAGCACCAATCTACGAATCAATAAATCCGGAAGAAATCTATTATCTCCCTATCAATGAAGAAAACGATACAATAAGTGTCTACAAAGAATACAAGGATATGAACAGCGGCATACTAAGAGACGGAGATGAAGTAGTAGTACAAACAACTATATATGCGAAAAAAAACAATACCAAAGCTACCTATATAGACGCTTTGCAGTGACCACGAAAAATAATAAAAGATACAGAAAACAAAATAGTATCATTTGCTTTTATTCAGGGAGATACCTGAAATCTCCAAATAGATCGGAATACCCCGGAAGGATACCAATTTATGATAGACAATATTGTATTGGATGCTGAAGAAACCATACAATTCTCTTATACTATAATATATAAAGCTACAGAAATTATAGAGATAGATATAGAAGACGTGGCATTACCAGAAGAAAACAAAGAAAAAGATGGCTATCCTGACATCACGTTCGCCAATACAGATCCTTGCCAAAAAGGCAGGTGGATACTCTTCAATACCACAGCAGGAGAAGGAAAAAACTATGAAGAATTCTTCGAAGACCTTCAAGAAAGTATAGATGAATATACAAGCAATGCAGAAGACGTACAAGCAACAGCTATAACAGCACTCATAGAAAGTATCTCAAATATGCAAAACATAAACGACCTTCAAAACATCTCAGGATTATCTGCTAATCCAGAAAATCGGAAATCAGCAAATATGCTAACACCGATAGAAGTACTGAGTGGAATTTTTGAACGAGCTACAAACCAATGAGGATGAATTAATGTCAGTACAAACTTTATCGACACAGCAACAGCCAAAGTATCAAAAAAAATAGATGAAACTTTGGAAGGCATGTGCAAAGGATTTACCTTAGGAAAATGAGATTCTGCAGGATGTAACGGTATACCAGTACCATTCAACCAAGCATTCCTAGCACCAGGAAATTATCACATTTTCGGATGTGTACCCCAAGCACCCAATCCACTTTATGTACCATTCAAACTCCTCAATCAAACCTTAGGAAAAGGTATACCTGTTTTGGCATTTCCTACAAATTCCATAGTACCAACAATACGACCCCCATCTCCGATAAGCGCAGGAGGTATTTTCTGATGAACAACATCACAATTTAGATTATATGTAGCACCAACACTTACCCTATGATTGGGAATAGCAATGTGTTTCTGACCATATAGCCTAGGAATCAAAATACCAAAACCATTTAGCGATATAGGAGGAAATTGCCTTGTATTCGCATTACCACCAATTACGAAATGTCCAGAAGAAGTAGCAAATACAGAAACACCATGACCACACAAAGACGAACAAGACAACAATATAGCGGGAGCAGGAGAACAATGAACCTGTAACCAACCTGCGATAATAAGCCAAACACCAATAATCTCTGTAAACGGAACCACGAATCAAATGACAGAAACCGTGAGCTCACCATTTGAAATCGTAGCAGCCGGATCATCCCAAAACGCAAATCCAAGCTATAGTGCTGCGATCCCTCAATGAAATTTCTGAGGAATTATGGTAATAAATCAAGAACCAATAACCACAACCAGCGAATTAGGCGATACTAACATATATGATGGTTATGAACTCAAACAAGGAGAAAAAATAAACCTCAAAATTCTTGGAGCCAAAAGCAAAGGATTAGTACAATGCTTAGTTAATGATTGGATGACAAAACAAATTCAATATATCCAAAATAATCTGACCAAAATGACCATCCAACTCGATCTTCCTGACCTCTCTACCGTATTCCAAGGGTTCGACAAAATCGGCAATCTCGTAGAAACCTATGAAAATATCAACACCCAAGATGAACAAGCAGGTTATATCCAAGAAACGGGAGAAGGTGATACTGCTTTGGGAATGGATCGAACACAAAAAATTTCCCAACAAAAACTCACCAATATCACCCAAAAAGTAGGAAACAATCCATTCGAAGCCGTACAAGAAATCTTCAAGGAAGTACCATTAGTGAATATAGAAACGCAAGATATTACAATCAAGATTCCAGCAATCACCAGCGAAGATATCAAAAAATATCAAAACTATCTAAAAGTACGAACAGCAAAAGCCGAACAGACACTCATAGATCGAGATGAAATGTTTACAGAAACATTACAACTTTGTTCTCGAGAAAGTTGGGAAGAACAGATAAACAAAAAAGATGAAATACTTCAATCGATAAAAGACCTAGAAAAAATACAAAAAAACAAAGAACTTACAGAAGAACAGAAATTGCAATTAACAAATCTCAAAGGAATACAAAGACAAGTCGAACAATGTCTCAAAATATGAGGACAATATTCTAATTTTATTAGTTTCCAAGAAAATTCCGCAGGACTCATCAGATCCATCAAACAAAACATCAATGTTTTGGAAAAATACAAAGAATTTCCGAATCAACTTCACGCGCGAACACACCTCAATGATAGATATTTTACCGAGCTATCCGCAATATTGAACGAATTTATGGACTCAACAACCTATCGATTAAATACCAATGCCAATAGATATTCTGACTATGTAGACGCAATCATCACCATGGTCGGAGCAATCAAAACACGACAAGTTATCATAGATTTCTCTGTCAATCGATCAGAAAGATGTTCAAAATGCAGCAATGACAATTACGGATCATTCTCATGTAGCCTATCATTTTTATGTCCGAAATTACCAATCTTTCCAATACCAGCATTCAAAATACCAAATATCTATATGGATATGTCACATATAGAATTAGGTATGAATATCATTTTACCAAAAATCAATTTTGTACCAATAAAAATACCATTACCAGAAATTCCGAATCTGCCAGAACCACCGACCATAGAAGTAAATCGAGATATCATGTATGGAATCAATCTTTCATTTTTCGAAGAAATGAGTATGCCGACCATACCGGTCATTCCAGAACCGCCTACACTACCAGAACCACCATCATTTATTCCAAGCATCAACATCGATCTCCCTGTCTTACCTCCTGCACCGAAAATACCAAACATCGTACCAGAAATCAACGGAGTACTGAAAGTAGCAGACTTCATTGGAAAGATTTTCTGTATCGTTAAATGAGGAATAGGTTTGGTCGGAGAAAAATCCGTCAAAGCAAAAATCGAACAAATTACCCAAAGAACATGGAATGTTCCTATTTTCGACTACTTCGACCTGACAACAAAATACACAGATCCTCCACTCCAATGATTCGACTACCAACTTGATGCATATGCAACATTAAAGTTCAATTTTGACGGCGTCTATGATGTTTTCAATAATATCGCAAACGTAAGTAATAATATCATGAATCAATATGTAGAACCAGCAATACAAAGCGGAGTCAATCGAGCTACAGATAAAATGAACAACAATCAAATTACAAACACAGGATTTGAATTCATCGAAAAACTTGACCAAGATATTAACCTCAATGGATATCATCAAGAACCATCAGATATGGTTATCTATACAATAGTACAACAACAACTAAAACAATGACTGCTAGATATCAAACAAAGCACAATCACGGACAAAGTCACAAACGACCAAGTAAAAAATATTTTGGCGATAGTAGACAATCAATCTACAGTAACACCAAATATTAATGGTATAGAAACCGTCAAAAAAGCAGCAACAAACATCATCAAAAAAAATAGAGACGAACAACTAAAGATACAAGAACAACTAAAAGATTATGATAATTTTATCAAGAATTTAGAAGCAACAAATATCGTCTTAGTAAACGATACCAACGAAAAGGTTGAACTCAAAACAAATATTTTGGATATAGATAACTACAGTAAAAATATTTTGGATATGCAAGAAGACCCAACAAAAACTTATCTAGACCTCAACAAAAATATGGTAGAAGGATATTTGAATGCATTGTACAATGACGGACCGGAGAAACTCAATATGACACAATCTACCTACAACAAATCCCAAACATATCTAGAAACTACCAAAAACAAAATAGATCAAGCACTGTTCGCATACAACGACACTGACCAAACAATGCTCGCACAATCGACTTGCACAAATTGCGGAAACAATGGATGAAGTAGCCAATACAGCACAGACATCTCGGCTTATGTCAAAGGAATATTTATTGAAGACGAAGAAGATCCAGATACAATAATAAATACCGTAGTATCAACACAACAGATAGAAAATATAGGAAAACAATATCGTACCGACATAGATATCAATAACGACAACAACAATGACATTCTAATGTACGACAACAAAACGGTATACATCAAATATGCAGAACAAGAACAAGAGCACTTCTCAAAATGAGGCAATAGTATCACAAGAAATCCATCCAACACATTCTATAGTTATGCAAAAGAACATACACGGAATCGATACATCAGTTCACTTGAACAACTTCGAGACAACAGCGATAACTATGGATATACTGACATCAACAACATCAGCATCAAAATAATCGACAAAAACAAAGAAGTAAAAAAATTCACAACCAAAGGACAGACCTTCGATACCTTACAAATGTCATGGAAAAATAGCAAATGATTAGGAGAATCCGTAGATGGATATATCATCAAAATCACGAAAAAAATAGATCAAAACGATATTCCAAGGAGCTTCTGGGATATTCTAGGAAACAGAAAAAAAGAACAGTATGTAGTACTTCTTCCAAAAAATACAGAATACGAAAAATGATTGTTAACCATCGATAAAGATATGGTCAAAAAACCTATCAATCTAGAAATAGGAGACAGTATACTAGCAGTAGAATATTATGATCCAGAACAAGATACGATAAGCGTTTCCCTCAAAGAACTTCCGAGAGAATGGCTCTACACAAGCATAGCAAGCTTAATAATCAACCAAGACGATCTGACCAGTAGCCAACAAAAAAGATTCACATTATACAAAAAAGCATCGCCACGATCCAACCAAACTGTTGCAGGAATGCAAAACTTAGGCGATATCACTGCACCAACAGGAGAAATCATGCTCCGAAGAAATCTAATGAATAAAGCGATAAGTACTGGTATAATACACGAAGGAGTTATCAATACTAATTATACACTAAAATCAATCCGAACAGATGAAGTAACGGTCAAAAAAATGATCATTCAACAAGATTGAATCACGAAATTGGAAAAAGAAAATGATAGTCAAACGGGAACACTTGATCTCTGATGATTGTTCTTTACAGGAACCAATGAACAAACATTTGATTTCATCGCTATTGATCAAAACAATAATATAACAAAAGAAACAGTAAGATTAACTATAACAATACCAGAAATAGAAATCATCGACCTCCAAAAAAGCGGTGAAGAAACAGCAGATATCATAGCACAAATAACCAACGATATGGATGAAGGAATGGTGATATTTCAAAGATTGAGAAATAATATGCGACAAAATATAGAAGGATCAAATCAGAACGAATACGGAGGATTCAACCTTTTCCCAGGACAGACAATCATCACAGGAGGAATCTTTACCATAGGAAACGATATAGGATTGTATGATAGTCTTGGAAATGAAATAGCTATTATGAACCCAGAAACAGGAGAAATTACACTCAAAAAAGATACTATCGAGATACAATTAAATTTTGATAGCCATATTCCTATAGTGGAACTAAAAGATATTACAAACAACATCACACTCTTCCAAATTGTTTTACCGATAAAGAACATCACCGATATACGTATGGCACAAAATACACCGACATATCAACAAATACAACTACCTGATAGCGGATTCGGAACATTCAATAATGGATATTGCATCAAAAACACCAAAAATGATTGCATACTCTATACAAACAATCAAGGATGAATCTATATTCCAGGAACATATGCAACAAGTCTAGAAGGAAACTATATGTATGATACAGAAACACATACAACAAGTTTTCTTGTCAAAGACCAAGACGGAACAGAGATAGTTACAATCACATTCAGCATCAAACCAACAAAATAACATCAACAAAAAAAATACTTTTATCTCGATATATGCCTATGAAATACAAATGGATACTCATCTTAGGAGGAATACTACTTTTTGTGGGTAATGCACAAGCAAATGATTGTAAACTTGTACAAGGAAAAAATTTTGAGGGTACCGTAAGCATTTTTGAGACATCCAACAACATCAACAAAACTATGCCCAAAGAAGCCTTTATACAAGCATTAAACAATCTCAAAGCTTATTGTTGCAGCCAAAATAAAATTACCTGCACCTCAGAAGAAAAAGCAAAATTACCCAAAGAAAAACACTATCCTGCAAGCATATATCTCTTTGATCATCTCGTCGATATAAGTATGAGAAGACTAGATGGAATCGAACAACTTACATATGGACTTGTATTGGATCCTGTAGGAAAAGCACGAAGAGAATATATCACTCAAGCAGCGAACAATATCAATGGTACACAAGCAAAAGAAATCCAAGAAATGTATAAAAACTATCGGAGCATCAACACAAAAAAAATAAACAAACTGAGTGAAGTAAAAAACAATTATGCTACAGAAAAGCTTTCATTAGCGGAAAAATACAATATGCTCTGTATGGTCATGAAAGACATCTACGAAAACATTCAAAGCAACCCAATTATCATAGGATGATACGAAGACAACGAAGGAAACTTTCGAACATGCAAAAATATTGTAAATACAAGAATGAATAGAGAAAAATCCTACGTCAAGATGATTATAAGCAAACAATCAGCCCAACTTTTGAAAGAAACAACAAAAGCATACACCAAAAGCTATTTTATCGAAGAAAAATTAATGGGCTTATGGAATCTCATCAACAAAGTCAAAGACATGTTCCAAACTATCGTACAACAAGCAGCAGTTTCCAAGACCTGTAGCCAATAATCTTTACCTTTTTACTATACACAAAAATGAAAAAAATCCTTCTGACTATGTTCACATGTGGATTACTTATCTTGCCTACTTTGACCTTCGCACAAATCACCAACGACTTTGAAATCATTCCGAAAGCCAGCGGAGATGTTTCTGAAATAGTCAGTGACGTCTGAGCAGAATGAGGACATGTACGAGATACATACAACCAAGAAGCACAAGAACTTCAAAATGAATGAGACATCTGAAGTCAATTCGCATCAGGAGTGATGACCTGGGACACTATCCTCGATTATATCGTCTATCTCGTCAGATTTCTTTCTCAAGTAGGAATCGTTATCGGTGTTATTATGATCATCTACGCAGGATATCTGTATGCCACAAGTATTTTCAGTCCATCCAATATGACCAAAGGAAAATCAGCAATCACCAACGCAATCATCGGAGTCCTTGTGGTAGCATTCTCTTACGCAATTATGAAATTATTAACAAGTGCATTTTTATCATAAATCCACTGTAAAAAAATCAAAACAAAATTTTACCGTTTACCTGCCATAAGATGCCGGAAAATTATATCTTTTTTTTTCAAATAAGAAATAAAGAGTGAAAAAAAATAGGCATAATTAAAGAAAATATGTAATTAAAATAAAAAAGAGAAAATCATACTTAATAATTCTTCACTTGCTTATAACAATTCGTAATCATTTTTTCATTTACCTCCCAAGTGAAACAGCTATATGTCCCTCTCTTAAACGAACGAACAAAATGAAATGTTCCTACATCCTGCGCCTTCGCAAGCGTAAACACCTGTTCATCACTTCCTATTTCTCCGTTATACGAAAATCATATAATGATAGGATACGGACGAATATTTTGAAGTTTGAGATCGATAGCAGGAGAAAAAATAGTAGCATCTAAACCAGGCTGAGTAATTTCAACACCGTTGATATCCGCTTCATAGAGATTCCTATAATAAATGGAATGAGGCTTGTATTGAACACGAACTAATCCACGGTTAGTCAATGATCACTGAAACAAAGCAGTCGCCACGCCACAAAGTCCACCGCCATACATCATTACCGCGCCATTACCAACGGTCACAAGACCATCAACATAATAATATTCAGAAACACCAGGAATATAACGCAAAGAACGTAAAGTACTAAACACCTCTCCCGGCATAACCAATCTGATATTACCGATATTGTTAAATGCAGCTTGAATATTATGTCTTCTATAATCTACATCTTCATTGACTCTGGATTTCCAAGACACCAACTGATATCAAAGATCTCTCAAATCTGCTTCAGTCTTAAAAAGAAATATCTCTGACAAGGTAGAATATTCTTCTTCGGTAATATCAATAGCATGGAAACTAAGATGTTTTTTGAGTTTTTTAATTTGAGTGAAATCATCCAAATACAAAGACAATTTAGACATCAACAACTGATCAAGCGAATCTTGTTGAGTAATATGTTTTAAAACTTTAAAATCTCAGGATTGTACAATAATAGTTCAATTTTCTTGATATGGCTGCATAACAAAAGAAGGATATTGACGATCAATCAACGTCTGAATAAGAGTAATTCTCATCTTATGATAAAATTCATAGGAATCCTGACTTTCATCAAGATAACGAACAATCGTCTCGTGCGGAATGACTATCACAGAATCCTGCGCCGACGCATGTTGCCCATCAGCAGACCACGAAACAAGGGGAGTGATACGTTGCAAAAGCGAAAGAATATTTTTAAGCGGATTAGAAAGTTCAATCTTTTCCACTTGAGGTAAATACGCATATTGTGCTTGTGTATAAGAAAAAAATCACGTACAAATACATATAACAACCAATAATATCATCAAGAACATAAATTTAAACTTCATGACAAATATGAAAGAAAGAAATAAAACCCTATAGATATTATATACAGAATTTTTTATTTGTCAAATAACGAAAAAAATGAAAAGCTCACGCTCGCCACATCATTTCCAATAATACTATAATCATTCCAGAATCTCGTACAAAAGCTTTTTATTAGATTCAGGCTACAATCCGGGGTGCCGGAATGAAGTAAACCAAAAAAAACACCGGAATATCTATCTAATTACTTTACCACTCTACTATAACAACTCGTAAACTGTTCTTCATTCGCTTCCCACGTATAACAGTTCCCCTTGCTACCAACAAATTTCAAATAACCACGATCCTCCGCTTTACTAAGTACGAATGATTCTTCCAATCCACCATCTATCCCATCGTAATTCATCACAAGGACAACTGGATATTCGCGGATATTTTTGATGACAAAATCTTTTTTACCATAAGAAAACGAATAGACCGACGTATCCAATCCAGGAATCCGATAATGTTCACCATTGACCGTATGTTCGTATAAATAATTATAACTAATCGTATGTTCGTGTCTTTCCAACACCTCAAACGCTCTATTCGGCAAAATCGTAGAATGGATGCCTCGTCCTGCGCCACAGATTCCACCTCATTTCACCATATTCAACCCTCAGACATTCGCCATTCCTGAAGCGAGATCGCGTTTATGATCACCAGCATTCGGCTCATAATGAATCTCATCCATAAATTTTAATTTCTGACCGGGATTCAACACTCTCACGTTTCCCATATTCCGATAGGAATTAAAAATATTGGCTTGCCTCCAATTCGGATCTTCATTTATTCTTGTCCTAAACGAAGTAACCACATATCCCAAATCCTTGAGGTCTTTTTCGCTTTTGAAAAAATAAACCGTCTGGAGCGATTGAATATCTTCCTGGGTCCGAACGATGTCATCAAAAGACGGTTGTGAAAATTTCTGATATCGTATACGGTTGGCATACGCTTGATCGATTTTTTGGAGAATCAATTGATCCAAGTCATCGTGGAGATCAATACCGGTAGTCATGTAGTAGTCCGGGTATGTTTCAACGGTATAAGATCCTGTGAGATGTATAAAGTCATATCCTGGACCGAATGGAAAAGTTGCGAAACGGTCAAATCCTTGATCAAGCAAAGCTTCCAAAGCATCGATCCTCAACGCATGCAACAATAAAGTACGATCAGTGTCATCATGATAATCAAAATAACTAATCGCCACCGTAGCAGCAGAAAGTAAAACAAAAATACTGAGCAAAAGAACGATAAATATTTTTTTTATTGAAAAGCTCATAGATATACTAAAAATTAAAAAAACGTGAACACTCACACTATGATAATATAAATACAGAATAAAAAGTCAATACAAAAGAGTTATATAAAAAATATGTCAATTGCTTTGAATTTTACCAAGAAATAACTATATATATTATATAAACCAAAAAATAAAAAAGCATGGAAGAATTTATTTTGCCCATCTGTTGTATGGCGCTGATAAACACCCATGCAACAATAAAATATACAGAAACGATAGAAATCAAACATTGGTTCGGCATGTTTGTACTATCGCTAATAAGAAAAACCATAAAAAAATGGAAAGAAATCTTAATAGGATTGCTTATGATAGACCTCCTCATACACAATTGGATGTATACATGTATAATAATTGTATATATAACAATAGGATGTATTATCGGAAAAATCAAAAAAGATTGGGATTTATTAGACAGCAACCCACTAAACAATCAATAAATCAGCCTGACGGATTTCGTTCAGGCTTTTTTTGTGTAAAAAAATAAATATTATTTCTTATACAAAAATACACTCGGTTTCCCTTTGGTATCCTTGATAATATTATATGGCTTATGAACTGAAAAATGGAAGGAATTGGAAACAATGATCGCGTCCTTTTTCATATGCTTGAATATCCGGTCCTCAATCGCAGCCATCTGTTCGGGAAGCAGATACACATAAATATAATCATATCCATGAATATCAGCCAAAAGAAAATCTTTTTTTAATAATGTAAGATTGGGATATCAGAATATTTTATTCAAGATTTTTCCATATACATAGGGGAAATACTGGATTTCATATCCATCGCAATGCACACCAAAATTTTTCCAAAAAAATCTCATCGCCTTCCCATCACCACATCAAAGATCAACTAATGTTTTTCACGGAATTAATTTCAAATATTTTTTCATAAGATTGATATGTCTATTGAACGAAGGCACATACATCGCATGTGTGTTTCTAAAAAAGAACGTAACAAATATCCACAAAACAAAAACAACCACTAGAAAGAGCAAAAGCCAAACAAGTAGTTGTTGTCGTATCATAAAACGCAATGAAAAATTAAAATCTAATAATGTAATACAGAGCACAAATTTTATTCTAATAATTGTACAATAATCTATAATAAGACAATACTTTCATTGTTAGTTATTAGTTATTAATTATCAGTTAATTTATTTTGGGTTGATAACAATTCCTTGCCCTTTACTTCTCCATTCTCCCCATTTTGCCTTGAGCAATACTCTATATTGTATCGCATATTGTCCTACACTGAAAATAGTCGTAGTAACGATATATAATCCTACTCCTGTCTGCATCGTATAAACAAAAGAACCGATCATAAAGACGAGGAAGATATTCATAAATCACATCATTTTGCCCATATCAGGAACCTTTTGTCCAGGTACACTTGGAGTCGCTGGCTTCGCCAATGTAGTTAATTTCGTTTGCAAAAACGTAAATACTGCAGCGATTATAGTAAGCACCACATTTTTTGTGGTCAACAAATCCATACCAAGAAAATGCGTTTTGATCACACCTGTAGTCAAAGCATCAGAAGCAATATATTTTACACCGATAGTATTGAAAAAACTATACAATCGCTCTTGGGGAATATCTGCAGCTGCCATATGTCTAATAACATAATACAATCAAATAAACACAGGAATCTGGATAAGCATCATAAAACATCACTTGAATGCTCCCTTTCCATCAGTTTTAAACACTTTCATCGTTTCTTCAGAAAGTTTTTTGGGATCATCTTTATATTTTTCCTGAATCTCAGTAAGTTTAGGTTGAAGGGCACCCATGCCTTTTTGCATATCATTACCAGCAGAAAATTGTTTAATAGTAAGCAATCTGATAACAATAGTAAGCAATACGATAGCGATACCAAGATTGCTACCAAAAATAGCCAAAAAGACTACCAACAGATTGAAAATCGGACGATACAATATCTCCGTAAACAACATTCACAACATAATCAAAAAATTATCATATAAAATTTTTTAGACACAAATATCAAGACATAAGATATAAGAAAAAATCTTGCTACTTGATACTTACTACTTATGTCTCATTATATAGTCATCACTTCTTCAGACTTATTTTTCACGAGTTCATCTATCTTGTCATTCATAGATTTCACCAACACATCAATATCTTTTTCGTTTCTTTTACTTTCATCTTCACCGATTTCTTTGGCATCAAAAATAACTTTGTTATCTTTCATAGCATCTTGTCTCGCTACTCTGATACGTCCTTTCATTTCTTCTCCCATAGATTTAACTTGTTTAGAAATTTCTGTCCTTCTTTCTTGCGTCAATGGAGGAATCTTAACTATAACATAACTTCATTCGTTCTGAGGAGTAAGTCCGATATTAGCATCATAAACCGCTTTTTCTACATGTTTCACTTCGTTTTTGTCTCGTGGTTCAATCTTGATCGTCTGTGCATCCATCAAAGTCACATGAGCAATTTGAGGTATTTTCATAGGTCAATACGATGCTTCAACTGTAACATTTTCTACCAATCCAGCAGAAGCTCTTCCTACTTGCAATGATTTCAATTCGCTTTCGAAATATTGAATCACTTTGTCCATCAATTGACGATACGGTGTTATATCCATAACTAAAATGATTAAATGGTAAAACGATTAGCTTTATGCTTTCTGCTTTAAACTTCGAGCTGGAAATATAATAACAAATCACTTCGAATTTGCAACAATAAAGAAACTAAAATCTCCATTGTAATTTCTCAGGATTTCCTTAGTATATACCTGTTATTTCAAATTATAGCGTAATGAACGAAAGCGTTCTCACTCTTACTTTGTCCTCCGGCGTGCAATCAGGACTATCAAAGAGTGCACCCGATTATCATTAAAGACTATGAATACACCCACAAATGGACACGTAAGGAATAACGAGAGCACTTTTTTTATTATAAAAAACAATAAACAGTAATTTGTCCTATCGGACGTAATTGGTAATTTATCCTAACGGATGTAATTTGGGCTTCGCCCGTAATTAATTACGCAAAGTAAATTACGCGTAGCAAATTACATCGAAAATAAATTACGCGAGCATAGCGAGCAAATTACATTTTATCATTTAGTTTATACATGACTGAATTTAAAGACCTTTGAATAGGAGAAAAAACGCTGACTGCAATCACAAAAAAATGATTCACCACGCCATCTCCCATTCAAGAACAAGTTATTCCCCTTTTACTTACAGGAGAAAAAAACATCATCGGACAAGCAGCTACCGGAACTGGTAAGACTGCAGCATTCGGCATTCCATTGATAGAAAAACTTACACCAAAAAACAAAGTCCAAACATTGATCTTGGCACCTACCAGAGAACTTGCGACACAAATTGCAGAAGAAATCAATTCACTGCAAGGAAATAAAGGACTCAAAATCATGGCGATTTATGGAAAACAATCATATGATCCACAAATTAGAGCACTCAAAAAGGGAATAGATATTCTTGTTGGAACGCCAGGAAGAATAATGGATCACCTCAATCGCAAAACATTAGATTTGAAATATTTGGAATATTTTATCCTCGACGAAGCAGATGAAATGCTCGATATGGGATTCATCGACGATATCGAAAAAATATTCAAGGAAACTAATTCTGAAAAAAAAGTATTATTATTTTCTGCCACTATGCCGAGAGAAGTTTTACAAATAGCAAAAAAATATATCGGCGATTATGAATTGATAGAAGCAAAAAATACCCAAAACAAAGAAGAAAACACTGATCAGACCTATTTTGAGGTCAGCGAGAGAGATAAATTTGAATTGCTCCGCAGAATCATGGATACAGAAACGGATTTTTATGGTATTGTTTTTTGTCATACCAAAGCAGATGTAGATGAATTGGTTTCGAGATTAAATGACGAATGATATAGCGCTGAAGGACTTCACGGCAATCTCGCACAAAAACAAAGAGAACACTTTCTCAAACGTTTCAAAGATAAAAAAGTAAATATTTTGGTAGCGACAGATGTTGCAGCAAGAGGAATCGATGTAAATAATGTGAGCCACGTCATCAATTACGCAATTCCACAAAATGCAGAAAGATATACGCATAGAATCGGAAGAACCGGTAGAGCAGGTAAAGCAGGAATTGCGATTACGTTCATCACTCCTAGAGAATACAGCAAAATGTCCTATATCAAAAAAGTAAATAAAGTAGATATCAAAAAAGGTCAAATACCAGACATCAAGTGAGTTATTGAAAAGAAAAAAGATAAGTTAAATGAAAATATTCAATGAGTACTAAAAAAAGAAAGTCACAAAGACTATATAGAAATAGCTGACAAATTGATAGAAAACACTGAAGCTCGTGATGTCGTAGCAGCACTTTTGAAGATGCATTACGAAAGCGATTTTGATCAAACCAGATACAAAGATATCGTAGAACAAACAAGAGAAAATAGATTTGGTAACAAAGTAAATTCATCAGGACAACAAAGATTATTCGTCGCACTCGGAAGAAGAGAAGGCTACACAGCTCGCTCACTCCTCGAATTGATTACCAAAGAATCAGGAGTCCAAAGCAGAGATATTGACGATCTCAAAATGATGGATGATTTTTCATTTATTACGGTTTCTCCAATGAATGCAGCGATTATTACCAATACATTCGCCAACAAAACATTCCACGGAAAAAAAGCAATTATCAATAAAGCCAAAGAAAGTACAGGAGATACAAGAGGACACAAAAAAGAATTCAAATCTTCAAGATGAGGAGAAAGAGGAGAAAGAAGACC
>CAZBQE010000007.1:0-26193 GCA_964494005.1 uncultured Candidatus Peribacteria bacterium
CTGACCGGAACGACAACCCTCACTTCCAACAATACGACCAACTCCGGTTACGCAAAAATCACTAACACAATTACCATTAATTTCACTTCACATGAATCATTGACCGGGACACCTATAGTAAGAATAATAGGATGAAGTCTTTCCGTATGAAATGTGACGCATATAGGAGGAAATACATATTCAGCCACTTACATTATGAAATCAAATGATACTGAATGAACCATTTCATTTGATATAACCATGACCGATCTCGTGGGAAACACTAATACAGAAACCGCACATAGCATAATAATCTTTGATAGAACGGCACCTGCTGGAATCACAATAACAGCACCAACAACAAGCACCTATCTAAAAGGAGATCCTGATGTTTATACCATTACATGGAACACTGGAACAGAAATACATTATTGAGCAACACCACTTTTGTTGGAATATTCCATCACGAATTTCGTGAGTACAACCAATATTACCACAGAAACAGCAAATGACGGATCGTATGTATTTGTCTTCCCAAATACACTCAATACCTTTGCAAAAATCAGAATCATCGCTACTGACCTTGCAGGAAATGTTACGTATTTCACCGGTAATCAATTTAGCATCGACAATACTCCACCGACAAATATCTCTATCACCTATCCAGGACTTTATCTGAAATGAGAATCTTGATATCTCATCAATCGAAGTGGAGGTATCGACGCAAATCCACAAACAATAGTACTTGCATACACCACAAATGGAACAACCTTTACAACAATATGCACGAAAACAAATAACGAACAAAATTGCATACGAACAACACCAAGTTTAAATAGTTCTACCGTACAATTGAGAGCGATAGCAACCGATGAAGTAGGAATGACAAAACAATGGACCACACCTACCTTTATTATAGATTCTACAAAACCAACAACTATCATCTTTATAGACAATAATAGCAATCGAAGAAACACCAATGCCACAGCTACCGGAACAAGCACAGATACATTAGCAGGATTACGAAATACAGGAATGATCTATAGGACTGACACAGCATTCATAGGAACATGCAACTGAGGAACAACTACTCCTCCAACATTTACCACCGAAGGATATCATACCGGCTATGCATGTATCAACGATAGAGCAGGAAATATCAGAACAGGACAACAAAGCTACAAAATAGATAAAACACTTCCTACACTACAAACAGAATCTGATATTACAGTAAATACAGCCACAACAATAAATATTACAGGAATTGATAGTTTAGCATGAATATCGTGATATATTCGATCACAAATTTCCGGTCCATGAACAATCACATTTTTTACCTGAGCAACTATAGAAGATCCAACAGTTAGTGCAGACATAGATGGAAATTATATTCTTCAAATACTCCTCATAGACAACGCAAACAATAGTACTACATGAACAATAAATTTTACTCGAGATACGATATGACCAATACTTACCTGAGCAGCAAGCGTTCTCAATACAACAAGCAAAACACCTAACTATAGTTTCATAGGAAATGAAGCTGGAACTATTAGCTATAGTGGTTTATGTTCTAGCACAACAACAACTGCTATTTCGTGACTAAATACCATCACATTTACTGTGCTTGCAAATGCCACATATTCTGCTTGTAAACTCAAAGTAACAGATGCTGCTGGAAATAGTTCATCACGACTAACAATCCCAACATTCACGGTTAATTATTCTGCACCGTCATGATGAGGTGGTTGAGGTTGAGGATGATCTGTATGAATCTGTACAGATACTCAGCTTATGTGTGTAAGTTGAATTTACACTATGAAAGCTGGAGTAAATTGTCAATGAGGTAATTTATGAAAAATATGTAGCACTGATATCTGTGTTGATGGTGATTATTCAGGAAATCCGAACGATGGTATCTGCTACGATCCTACAAAAATAGAAGCACAAACGGGAACAACAAGTACAGGAACATGGGTATCATTTATTTCACCATACAACAAAGAACTTACTGATGCATATAGTTATGCGTATGGAGTAAAAATAACAACAGTTCCAAAAATAGAACGAGCAAACTTAACAGGTATACTAATCAGATCTCATCTTGCCAAAATGATGTCAGAATATGCGATAAAAGTCTTAGGAAAAACACCTGACACTAGTAGAAATTGTGTATTCAAAGATATGAACAATCAAACAACGGAATTCAAAAATTTTGCAAAAATAGCATGTCAACTTGGACTCATGGGACTCAAAACTGACGGTACACCAGCTGATGTTTTCAACCCTAATGATCAAGTAAACAGAGCTATCTTTTGAACAACACTTTCCAGAGCACTTTTTGAATGAACCTACAATGGAGGACAAAACCGATACGAAAAACACTTACAAGCACTAAAATCAAGTGCAGTAATGACTGTTATAAACCAACCATTTAATCGAGAATTAAGAGGATATGTTATGTTGATGATGATGAGAGCAGATCAAAAAATTACCAAAAGTTCATATAGTACCTTCACTTCTCTCCGATGATCAAAAATATTCGTTCCAAATACAACAAGTACAACATCGCAATTCACGCAAATAGAACTTGATTTCATTAAAAATATCAACAAAGCATATCAATTCACCGAAGGATATACACTATGACAAAACAATGCTGGAGTAAAATATCTCCAATATTTCCTCAAAGCGAAAACATACTATACCTGAACTATCAACGGCGTAAATAACTCCACAACGGTTGCTGCCCTCTTCCAATTTCAATTTGACAACAATATCGTTGATAATGAAACCGATCAAGGAGCAGGATATCTAGGACCTACAACGAGAGAAACAATCAATCCTCTACTAAAAAAACTATTAAACCCATAATAGTACAATTGAAAACAAAAATAAAATAACTAAAACAATTCGTAATTCATTAATTGTTAATTTTTAGTTGTTAGTTGTTAGTTATGTTATTAACGATAGGTCTAGAAATACATATAAAGCTTAAAAGCGAAAATAAAATGTTCTGCCAATGTAAAAACGAACAAAATTTTGAAAACCTTTTACCAAATACAAATATCTGTCCCGTATGTACTGCACAACCAGGAGCGCTTCCTACTTTAAGTGAAGATGTTTTAAACAAAGCGTTACTATTAGGTAAAGCATTACATTGTAAGATAAACGAAATATCATCCTTCGATAGAAAATCTTATTTCTATCCAGATCTCCCCATGGGCTATCAGATAACCCAATTATATCATCCAACAAATACAGAAGGAAAGGTAAACTTTTTCCTTGATAATTATACAACAGAAAAAACAGTTCACATACAAGATGCACATATGGAATCTGACACCGGTAAAATGATCCATAATAGATGAGAAGCACTGCTTGATTTTAATCGTGCAGGAACACCACTAGTAGAAATAGTAACATTACCAGACTTTAGAAGTGCAGAAGAAGTTGTAGAATTTCTCAAAGAACTTCAAAGAATAGTAAGGTTTAATAATATTTCTGATGCAGATTTGGAAAAAGGACAAATGAGAGTAGATGTAAACATTTCCCTCAAAAATTCAGAATCAGATCCATACGGAACAAGAGTCGAAGTCAAAAATATCAATTCATTTGGAATGATAAAAAGAGCAATTGAACACGAAAAAGCTAGACAAGAAGCATTATATAAAGCAGGAGAAACATTCACTCAACAAACAAGAGGACGAGACGATATAAAAGGAGAATCCTATCTCATGAGATCCAAAGAAGACGCCCTCGATTACAGATATTTTCCAGAACCAGATTTACCAGAACTACATTTGAGCAAAGAAAGATTACAACAATTAGACACTGAAGAAATAATTATACCACACAACATCATCAAACAATTTAGCCAAGACTACGGCTTCAACAAAGAATACATCAACGCACTTATTTCCGACAAAACAATATTTGATTACTTCATGAAAACTAAAAACCTCCTTGATAAAGGAGGAAACGAAGGAGGATTTGAAAAGCTCATAGCCAAACGAATCTCCTGACCCATCGCTGCTCGAATGAATGAAAATTTCAAAACAATCAACGAACTCCCCTTTAATCAAGAACAATTTAGTGAATTTTTAAGCAGTGCTCAAGCGGGAAATCTCATAGAAAATCAACTCAAAGTAGTCATGCAAGAGATGTTGTCTACAGGGAAAAACCCGTCAGAAATTATCAAAGAAAAATGATTCGATGCACCAGCTATCGATAGCAACGAAATAGAGCTTATCGCTAAGCAAATCCTCGAAGAAAATTCTTCGATAGTCCAACAATACAAGTGAGGAAAAACTACAACAATCTGATTTTTCATCGGACAATTAATGAAAAAAACTTGAGGTAAGACCAACCCTAAAATTGCACAAGAAATTTTTGAAAAGTTATTGGGATAAATTATCAAAACATAATCCTACTCTGCTCCGCAGAGTTTTTCTTTTACAAAAAAACTCAGTAGCTTCCACCACCGAGTTCTATACCAACATACAGCTATATTTATCAGTCCCGCTTTAGCAGGACTATTCATCAATATTTCGCAATGTTCGTCTTATTACAATACACTTTCTATCCTAATAACTTTCCCATAAACAATCGCATTCGTTACTTTTTCATGTCACGATTGAACTAATCTATTGAACGTAGCAGAAGAAATTTTCATATGATCTGCTCATTTTTGCATCGTCATTTTTTCTATATCAACCAATCTGATCGCTTCATATTCATCAAGTCAAAGTACGATTTCTTCCAAATGTGTTCTCTGAACCCCTGCAGGCTTAAAAATAAGAACATCAGGTGCTCCATGAATATGTCTATGACATCTTCTTCCCATTATTTATTATACATACAATTAAAAAAAACCAGAAAGGGGAAATTATTCCCCCTCTGTTGTAGTGTTTTCGTCAGCTTCTGCAATGGAAGTCCATCTGTTTCCCAATCATCTTCTCAATCCCTTTCCACATCTTTTTCCTTGTCCACGTCCAAAAGGAATGTTTTTTCCTTCTCCATAAGCAGCATCTGAACATGAGCCCATTTTGGCTCCTGTCATAGGACCTTTTCCTTGTGGTCCTGTTCAATCTCTATTAGGCATAATATATTTGGTCAGTAAATAAAACTTATATGATATATATTTCATATATAACGAAATATAATACAAAATCAAGAGGAAAATAAAAAAACTCGGCAGCTTCCACCACCGAGATATACATGCAATAATCCATAAAGACACAAATTCCAATACTATTCATTGTTAGTTGTTAGTTGTTCATTGTTAGTTGTTTTTATATAGTAGCCAATACATAAATACCAAGTCCCAACATCAGAAGTCACACAATCAAATGAATCGCTTTCATATTCTGATGTTTGATCTTCGCCAATTTGTCCACAGATGCTCGACCAAGTCCAACCAAAAGTGCAATAATCACCATCGGTAAAATAAACAAAAGATTATATACCACAAGATAGAAAAATCATCGCGTATGTAATTCCTTACTCTGAGAACTCAAAAACCCAAGAATAGTGAAATACGGACCAGAAGAACATGGTAACAAAAAAATACTCACAACAAGTCCTACAACAAATGCACCCAATGGCGAAGAAACTTTATGAATAGTGTCTTGTAATTTTGGTCTTCGACTCATTGGCACCTCCATCACGAAAAATTTTCCATATCGGAAATAATCCTTAAGATTGGCAAGTCAAACAAGGATACCGAGAATACCGACAACAAGTTTCAGAACAAAAGTATTTGAAGTAGTAGCAAGTGCAGAAAAAATTCCCAATCCCATAGCGAGATAACTAATAAATACGGCAAGTGAAAAAAACAATCCTGAAAGAATAGTCTTCCTTCTACTCTGATGTCTACTAAGAATAGTAGTAAGCAACAAAAGCATTACCGCAAAAGCGCAAGGGTTGATACTATCAGAAATAGCAGCCGGCATCATGATAACAAAAAATCACCATTTACTAGAAGATGGTGAAGAAGTAATATCAGACAAAGCATTTTCTCTATCACCAGAAATTTCAGAAGACACCTCTGTGACATCCAACGTATCAAATGTTTCAAAAATTTCCTCTACGACATCAGAATCATTAGAAATTTCCTCTACTATAGATGAAGGAGTACCTTCAGAAAATTGTGTACTATACAAAATATTTTGAACAACAGGTTCTATTTCTTCCAAGGTCTGATCTTCACACGACAACCCTACACATGTTTCCGTATTACATTCAGCATATTCATCATCCAATGCTTTCATCATATCTATTTTCTGCTGAAAAAATGCTATAATAGACAGAGAACCATTGATATAACTACATTCGTTTACATTATTGACAACAAGAAAAGGAACGCCAATCTGATGAGTATCCAATCCAAGCTTCTCGAGATATCCTTGAAGAACAACCAGATTATCTCTATTAAAATATATTTCTCTCATTTCTAGATCGAATTGTTCTTGAACATCATGTTCATCAAAATACTGCTCCACTTGCCCACAATGCGGACATCCATTTCCATAAAAAAGAATATATTCCTGAGCAAAACTCACGCTCATCATTACTATCACGAAGACAAGAATTCACCATACATACTTCATTGCTTTATTACATTATATATATAAAAATTTTTTGAAAACTATAACCTACAACTTAACACTTGTAACCATTACTCATATTTTGTTGCTTCCAAAACAAGCGTTCATTCTTTATCTACACTCACAGACAACAACGTATCGATATCCGTATCCAAAAGATCATGATTGACATAGATGATTCATTGAACTATATTCTCCACATCCAATCCAGAAATATATTTCACTTCAGTTTCTTTGGCAATAGCCTGCCCTTGTTGAAAAGTTTTACTGATATGCAGACCAGCATTTGTAGCAATAATTTCTGCTTGTTTAAGCGCCGCATCATACTCACCTTTGTATACAAGAATAGTGGAATCATATCCTTCTTCATTACTATAATGTTTAGAAAGAATCGTATTGAGTTCCATATCTTTGGGCTCTTTCATTCAAAGCTTTTTAGCTCGAAGCGGAAGCGAATACGAAACACCGGCATATTGCTGAAGCGTTTTTTGTATACTTACCAACTGACTTTCGATACCTTGTTGCGTAGTATCAGTCAATTCAAGATATCTTTCCTGAAGCTGATTGATAAACAATTGAGCTTGTTTAAAATCAATCTCTCATTGAATAATATTTTCAGAAAGATCAACAATCATCGTTTCCAAAGTAGATAAATCATCAACACTATTCACATCAACAATATTTCTATCCTGGTGTGAACATCATGACAAAAGAAACACTCCAACAAGAACAATACCTATATATTTTTTCATAATATACAAAAAAAATAAAAAATAAAAACTACAAGCCAAAAACTATTTGAACATATCCTGATTCTTTACGACAAGAATCAAAAGAATGAATGTTATAATCAGATTAAAGAGCCCTCAACCAAAACCTCCATATGATCTATATGAATCTAATCCCACAGGAATGAAACTAATAATGAACAGCAAAGCAGAAACAAAGAATCCAAGGACAACAAGAGAAACAACCCATTTCTTCATTCTAATTAGACCAATTCACGTAAAGAAAGAAAGCAGTGAAAATGCCAAAGCCAAAAGTACATAAATCAATACACGCAAACCAATACCTACACCAAGACTAAACATAAATCCAAGCCCACTAAGCGACACAAGGAATCAAAAAACGCCAATAATTCATGATACCAAAGAAATCCAACCAACAATAATAAACAAAGTCTTGAGATAAGAATGCATTTTCTTGTTTACATCATTGACAATATGAGATCCAAGAATATCCTTCATAACCTTCAAATTGAGAAATTTATGCACGAATCATTGCTTCATGACTTTCCCCATTTTTTCATCTATTTTCCTTTCCATCTTTTCCAAAGCTTCTTCTTCACTAAAATGTTTTTTATGAAGTGTTTTTTCCATAGAAAATATATTATTAAAAAATAAAATTACTGTACAACAATCTTATAGCTAAAGTATACGTAATTTCAAGCAACTAAATTACAAAAGAGCTATAATCCATACAAAGACAATACCATCATTTATCATTTATTATTTATCATTAATTTAAGAGTTTCTTCCGCTATCATAAGTTCTTCATTAGTAGGAATAATAAATACAGCAACCTGTGAATTTTGAGTAGCAATATTGGTAACCAAGCTAATCTCATTGACATTTACCTGCTCATCAAGTACGATACCCAATCGTCACAATTTCTCTACAAGCATTTTTCTGATAATTCATCTATGTTCCATAACACCTGCAGTCAACACAATAGCATCTACTCAGCCAAGCAAAGCAACATACGATCAAATATATTTTACCATACTATTGATATACATTTCCAATGCTAATATACATTTTTCATTTCCAGCATCGACACCAGCAAGAATTTCTCTCACATCATTAGAAATTTCAGAAATTCACAACAAACCACTTTCTTTATTTAAAACATTCATCACCTGATCAATAGTAAAAGATTTATGTTTCATAATATGAGAAATAAGTGCTGGATCAATATCTCAAGATCTTGTTCACATCATTAATCATTCAAGCGGTGTCATACCCATAGAAGTTTCAATCACTTTTCCATCTTTGATCGCGGTAATACTCGCACCATTCCCAATATGACACGTAATTACTTTCAAAGGTTTGCTACCAGACATCGTTTTAACATTTCAACGTTTCAACGTTTCAACAAGTTTTTTATAGACATATTGATGAGAAATTCCATGAAAACCATATCTTCTGATCTTATATTTCTCGTAATATTTAATCGGCAATGCATAAAGATAATTCACAGGCTTCATACTCTGATAAAAAGCCGTATCAAAGACTGCAACCTGTTTTACATCAGGCAACAATTCCTTACATGCAAGAATAGCTTGAAGATTAGCAGGATTATGTAACGGCGCCAAATCAACACACTCCTCTATTCTTTTAACCACTTCATCATCAATAATTACAGGATTCTTGAAATATTCTCCTCCATGAACTACCCTATGCCCTATTCAATCGATAGCAGATAGATCATAACCGATAGTAATAAATTTATCGATAACTATTTGTAATGCTTGCATATGATTATGTATTTCAGAACCATTTTCTCAGATTTTTTCCACGTTTCATTTTGCCAACACCGTTTGTAACTCCATATCAAAGAGCTGATATTTCAACGACGAACTTCACGCATTAAGAACGAGTATTTTCATAATATAAAATTTAGAATATTAAAAAATTTAGAACACTAACCTGTTAACCTGTAACCTGTTAACCTATAATATAATGTATATCTAGCTTTTTAACAAAAAATTGCAATTAGAAAAAAATCCCCAAGCATATATCACAGGAACATAAAATTTTATATTAATATTTATAAACAAAGACGAATACGACTCACGAATAAACCAAAAATGCAAATAACTCAAATAATTGAGACACAAACACACACTTCCTTCTACCCAAACAAATATACCACCCGGGTGCAATAGTCACCAAAACCACATAAAAAGCCAAATTACCAAAGTTTCCACCCGGGTGCATCAGCTAATCGACTTGAAAGCAAAGACGTATTTACTATATTCATTATTCAACTACAAGACATCATTTGATCGTTTAATTATTTTATCGTTTAGTCGTTTAATTATGAATCAGAAAGAATTGATCCAACAACTCAACGCATATTGGAAAAAACATAATATTTTCCAGAAATCCCTCGAACAGCGTTCAGAAAAATTTCAATCTGTTACCTATGATGGTCCTCCCTTCGCTTCAGGGACACCTCATTTTGGACATGGACTCACTTCATCAATGAAGGACGCTATCCTCAGATATAAAACTATGAAAGGATACAAAGTAAATAGAGACCGAGGACGAGATTGTCATGGTCTACCAGTAGAAAAATATGTCGAACAAAAATTGGGTATCGACGGCAAAAGAGACATCGAAGAAAAAATAGGTGTAGAAAAATTTATCGAAGAATGTAGAGCATCAGTCAGCAGCACCAGTGATGAACGAAGAAATTTCGTAAACCGAATTGGAAGACGAGCAGATATGGACCATGCATATTATACTATGGACCTCAGTTTTATGGAATCCGTAATCCGAGTATTCCAAACTATGTATACACAAAACCTTGTCTACAAAGGATTCAAAGTCCAGCGATATTGTCCAAGCTGTGCAACATCACTCTCCAACGCAGAAGTCAACGAAGGCTACAAAGACAGACAAGACCCAGCGATTACCATCAAATTTCCTCTTATACGAAACAAAGATAACCAACGAAATTTTGATCCCCAAACATATGAAACCACTCCTGATGGATTCGTAGAAATAGTCGATTGTATCATCAAGCGTGATGGTAAAATTTTTATGAACTATAGTGTCAAAGGACAAAAATATCTCTGTCCAGGTGGTAAAGTAGAAAAAGGAGACACCCTAGAAAACACCGTCAAAAAAGAAATCAGCGAGGAACTTGGTGTAGAAGTAACCAAAGTCACCAAGCTTGGAAGCATCAAGGAAATATTGCGCTGAGGATTATTCAATCTCAATATGTTTGAAGTAGAAATACAAGGAGAACCAAAACTCATGGAACCAGAAAAATTACCACAAATGGTTTGGGCAGAAATAGTCCCTTCTGACAATAAATTATGATTCTCGGTAAAAATAGAAAACACTATCGTCGACGATGATTTTGAAATCATGAATCAGTTTTATGATCTCTACCTCTACCACAATAAATTATTTGAAAAAACATTACCAGAAGCACCATTGAGCGTATTGGCCTGGACAACTACTCCACGAACATTACCAAGCAATATGTTCCTCGCTATAGGAAAACACATTCATTATTGTATAGTCTATGATCCAACAGCCAAACAATATTTTGTCATTGCAGAAAATTTATTGAAAAACTATTATAAAAAAGCTGAAGAATACATCCTCATCAACACTATTCAATGAGAAGCAATGATTGGACTCAAATACGAACCATTATTCCAACACATCAACAACAGTAATATCAAACAATTCTACAAAGACCAATTTTTCACTATTATCCCAGGAGAATTCGTTAGTACCGAAGACGGAACCGGTATCGTCCATATCGCTCCATCATTTGGTATGGACGATTTCGAAGTGGTCGCTCAAATACTTCCAAGAGAAAAAGCAAAAGATTGGTTGTTTTTACCCGTAGGAGAATATGGAGAATTTACTGAAGAAGTGCCTGAACGAAAAGGTACGAGAGTATATGACGCTAACAAAGATATCATCCAAAAACTCAAAGAAGAAGGAAAACTCATTGGACAAAGATCTTACGAACACTCA
The DNA here is from genome assembly GCA_964494005.1 of uncultured Candidatus Peribacteria bacterium. Lineage (GTDB taxonomy): Bacteria > Patescibacteriota > Gracilibacteria > Absconditabacterales > Absconditicoccaceae > CAJBLF01. Next base: position 11,369 of record CAZBQE010000007.1, read on the forward strand.
TATCCACATTGTCGAAGATGCGACACACCATTAATTTCCAAAGCGCTTACAAGCTGGTTTATCAAAGAACCAGAACTCACAAAAATAACCTCACCCAACGCAGAAAAAATAGGATTTGTTCCGGAAGGAGTCAAAAAAAGATTTATCGATGTTTTGAATTCTGCGCCAGATCGAAATCTCGCAAGAAATAGATATCGAGGAGCTCCACTACCAATTCGAGAAAACCCCCAAGATCCTGAAGATAGAATCGTAGCAGGAACATTGGAAGAAATCTATCAAGGAACTAGAACAGGATCACAGAATCTCACCAAGAATATCATCCTCAGACACGCAGAAACCGTATATAATGAAACACGTACACATGATAGTTATAGTAGAACAGATCTAAATAAAAACGGTCTGAAACAAGCCAAGAAATTAAGCAAACAACTCAATACGCTAAAAAAAGATGATCGAATAATAGTCGTCACACCACTAACAAGAACACTTCAAACAGTTCTCCCTTTTTTGGAAAAGAAATTTCCAGAAAGCATTACAGAAATCCAGAAAAAATATCAGGATATCCAAAAGATCTATCAGGAGCTTCGAGATCAGAAAAAAATCCAATGATATTTGAAAAATACTTCGACACAAAAACTCTTTGAAATCAACGAAAGACTCTATGTTGATTTCAGAACTACTGACCTACTCTTGCCTGAATTACAGGATCAACCATTCCCTAGTCATTTGACAGTAAGCAAACCAACAAATGAAAAGCTTACACCTGAAGGAGAATGTATCGATGATGTTATGACGAGATGTAAAGAATATACTCATGATGTAAATAAGAAATTTACAACGAAAACCATCATAACCGTGACACATAATGATTCTGTAATCATGATGTTTCATACATTCAAATATTTCGATTATTTGACCAAGAAATATGATTATGTTTCAAAAAACGCGGAAATCGCTATTCGCTATCGAGACAACAACAGAAACATGGAAATGGATCTTCATAAACCATATGTAGATAGTTATCGATTCAAAAAATGAAACAAAGAATATCGCAGAATTCCAGAAGTTATGGACTGCCGATTTGAATCCGGTTCTATGCCATTCGGACAATGTGGCTACACCTGAGAAAATAATTCTGAACTCTGATTTCAACATCAAATATTGCAGCCGGAACTGAACTCTAAATTAATTTATCCCGCTGACTTCATCATTGAAGGACTCGATCAAACAAGAGGACGATTTAGAACTATGCATGTTTGCGGAAATGCCGTTATGAAAAAAAATTCATTCAACAACGTCATCATCAATGGACTCGTCCTCGCAGAAGATGGAAAGAAAATGTCAAAGAAACTGAAAAATTATCCAGATCCAGAATATTTATTTGGAAAATATGGAACTGATGCGTATAGATTATATCTTCTTTCTTCACCTGGTGTCAAAGCCGAACCAGTCAGATTTAGCGAAAAATGAGTAGAACAAATATACAAAGATTTTACTGCATCTATCCTCAATGCATATAAATTTTTTGAAACTTATGCTAAAGTAGATAAATGGACAACAGAACATACAACTATCTATTGTATGAGAACAACAACGAAAGAGCTTAATAAAGAAAGCATACTAAGAGCAAATCCTGATATCATATACACCACTGATACAAAAACAGCAAAAAACATACATAACATAATCAAAGATTATAGAGAAAAAGATATCGAAATCAAAGAAGGCAAAATAGTATATGAAAACATACAACAAGATGCTGCTGGGTGAACAGTTATCATAGTAAGCGACGAAGCAACATGCCAAATACTTTGGAAAAATCTCTATGGAACAGACATTAGTCTCCAAGAAGGCGAAATAGTCAAATTACCAAATACAAAAATAACGAATGAATTGGACAAACGAATTCTTGCTGAAATTAATAATCTCGGAATACAATTTGAACAAGAAATGAACAAATATTTTCTCGATAACGGAGCAAAATTAATTCTCGGATTCGTAGAAAAACTCAACAATCGATTTATCAGAAGATCAAGAAGAAGATTCCGAGCATCAGGAATGAATCAAGACAAACACGCAGCATTTGCTACCTTATTTGAAGTATTGCAAAGCTATATGAAAATAGCCGCTTCATTCGCACCATTTATAAGTGAACACATCTATCTCGAATTACAAAAATTTACCACACAAAGCAAAGTCGAATGAGATTCTATTCATCTCCATCATCTACCATTATATTCAGAAAAATACATCGACAAGCAATTACTCGAAGAAATAGAAATCGTAAGAAGAATTATTTCACTTGGACTCTTTATCAGATCCAAGAACAAAATAGCAGTCAAACAACCATTAGCAAAAATGGGAATAAGACTATAGCTCACTACACTCACGTAATTACCAATCACAATCAATTATGCCAGTAGGTCTAATTACGCACGAAGTGCAAATTACAGACGAAGCCAAAATTACGACCAAAGGTCTAATTACATTAAGTTTTCCTCTTGCAAACGCGTTAAGTTTTTCTATAGTCAAAGTAACCTTTTATACTTTTACCTGTACATATAATGCCAGCAAAAAAAACAATCAAAAAAACCATCAAAAAAGCTACAGCAAAAAAAGCAACTATGGAGACCAAAGCAAAATCTTTTGCAAAAAATGTAGAAAAAGAAGCTAAGGTACTTGGTGCAGAAGGAAAAGTTATTGGAAGCAAAATCGGAACTCGACGAGAAACATCTAGCACAGAAGAAAAGATTTTTATGGTATTGGGTATTATCGCACTCATTCGAGGATTATCTATTCTCTTCAAAAATGGACGACGATTGTTCATTAGTATGTTGCTTATCGTATTAGGAATACTTCTCGTTACTGGTTTCTTCAGCAAGAAGAAAAAATAGAAACTTTATAATCTTATACAAAAACTCTCTACTACAACAGAGAGTTTTTTTAAATTATCATTTTAAAAAAAAATTAAAAAAATGAGCTCACCAAAAAAAAGATGAGCTCAAAATGATAAATTAATGCCCTTCAAAAAACGAAGGTACTATACCTATACAAAAACAGAGAAGAAAATCAAGCCAAATATATATATCAGCAACTTCTCACCAATAGACTTGATAATACAGGTCTTTTCAATAAAAATTTATCATAAAATTTATTATATATATAGGAAAAATGGCAAAATTAACTACTAGAACGCAAGATTACAGTGAACGATACAATCAGCTCGCAGGAGAACTTGCAGAGACTTCTGCAGTAAGATGATGTATGGTTATCAAACCATATGGATTTGCCTTACGAGAAAATATCAGAGACGTACTCGACAGAATGTTCAAAAATACCGGACATGTAAATGCCTATTTTCCGATATTTATCCCGAAATCTTTTTTGAACAAAGAAGCATCACACGTAGAACATTTCGCAAAAGAATGTGCAATCGTGACCCACTATAGATTGATGAATGATCCAAATGGAAAATGAATTATCGTGGATCCTGAAGCAAAACTCGATGAAGAATTGATCGTGAGACCAACATCAGAAACAATTATTTGGAATAGTTACAAAAATCGAATCCAATCCTACCGTGATTTACCACTCTTAATAAATCAACGAGCAAATGTTGTCAGACGAGAAATGAGAACAAGACTCTTTCTCAGAACCGCAGAATTTTTACGACAAGAAGGACATACTGCTCACGCAAGTGCACAGGAAGCAGACGAAGAAGCAAGGAAAATGCTCAATGTCTACAATGATTTCTGTGTTAATTTCATGGCAATATCTCCAATTCTTGGACCAAAACCAGAACACGATAAATTCGCTGGTGCAGTAACTACCTACGCATTCGAACCAATGATGCAAGATGGAAAAGCATTACAAGCAGGAACAAGTCATAATCTATGACAAAATTTTGCCAAAGCTTTCGATGTAAAATTCACCAACGAAAAAAATGAATTGGAATATGTTTACGCAACTTCACGAGGAGTATCCACAAGATTAATAGGAGGACTTATTATGGCACACTCTGATGATAATGGACTTATTTTTCCACCAGCATTAGCACCATTACACGTTGTTATTGTCCCTATCTACAAAACACCAGAAGAACTTCAACAGATCAAAGACTACATCAAGCCACTCATTACAAGATTGGAGACCACCAGACTCGATTTCAAATCAGAATATTTCAAAGATACGATTTCATTAAAACGAAAAATCGACGATGATAACAATAAATCTCCAGGACGAAAATTCAACGAATACGAACGCAAAGGTGTGCCAGTCAGAATCACCGTCGGAGCAAGAGATATCGCAAACGGAGTTGTTGAAGTCTTCAAAAGAGAATCAGGTGAAAAATTTTCTTTACCATTGGAAGAAGTAGTACTCCATATTGATCAATATCTCTACAAAACACAAAACAATCTTTTGAAAAAAAATATCGCTTTTAGAGAAGAACATACTTATACCGTCGATACGTACGAAGAATTCAAAGAAAAAATAAAACAAGGATTCGTCTTCGCACACTGGGACAATACAGTGGAAACCGCAGACAAGATCAAAGAAGAGACAGCAGCTACGGTAAGATGTCTACCATTTGATTTGAAAGATGAAGAAGGGAAATGTATCTATTCAGGTAAACCAAGCAAAAAAAGAGTTTTATTCGCAAGAAGCTACTAATATGCTACACATCTACATAGCAAGACATGGACAAGATGAAGATAACGCAAATGGAATACTCAACGGACACCGCGATATGCCATTAACAGAACTAGGCAAAAAACAAGCGAAACAATTAGCGCAAAAAATAAAAAACACAGGAATACAAATACATAAAGCATACAGTTCACCATTACAGAGAGCGTATATCACCGGAAAGACTATTACGGACATATTAAAAATAGCACCACCCGAAAGAATAGATCTGCTCATCGAACGCGATTTCGGAAACATGACAGGTAGACCAATAAAAGATGTACATACACTACCATCAAATAAACTAGTAAAGACAGACACCATAACCTATTTTCTTTCCGCTCCATGATCAGAGAATTTTCCTCAAACAATAAAAAGAGCGAACAAAGCATTGGAATATATCAAAAAACACAACAAAGAAGGGAATATCCTAATAACAACACATGGTGATTTCGGTAAGATGCTCTATACTGCCTATTACTGATTAAATTGGAAAGATGTTTTGATGAAATTTCATTTTGGTAACTCAGAACTCTTGTTATTATCACCGGATATCGAACCCAATCAAGCACACATGTTTTTTACACAACAGTACAATCATTAAAAGATATATAAGAAAATTTTATCTATGACAATATCATCATGAAAAAAACAATAGGTATGATTATAATATTCTTTATAATATTTACAGGCTGCACCAAACAAGAATTAGTCGATGAAGCGATAATCGCACAACACACATTAATAAATTTTTTCGATAATCTTAATGAATGAAAATTTACTGAAGCACTAAAATATTTCACAATCAACAAAGAAACACGGGAAAACTTAGATATCTACAATCCTGACGGAGAAATAGAGCATATTAATATTATAGAGAACTATTGCCAAGCAACATTAACGTGCCTTCCAGTGATTATCGTATGAACAACGAAAATAGATGATAATGAATATCGCTACCAAGTTCAATTCCAAAAACAAGATGGTAGTATATTTATCCTTGGCCCTTGTTGCGGAGCGACAGAAGAAGAAATGCCAACAAAAGACACCTTCGAATATACTGTCAAAAAAATAAACGGTACATTCAAAGTCATAACGCCTCCCCTCTATATTCCATAATAAAAAAAAGCCCATACGGGCTTTTTTTTATTTTTTTACTCAATGTTTCTTTCTCTCAGAATCTGTCAGATAGACTTTTCTCAGTCTAATATTTTTTGGGGTAATTTCTACATATTCATCAGGAGCAATATATGCTAACGAGTCTTCCAGCGTTAATGGAATAATAGGTTCTAGCCTCATTGCTTCATCATTTCCACTTTCTCTGACATTGGTCTGTTGTTTATTTTTGGTAAGATTAACCGTCATATCACCTGGCTTTGCAGACTCTCAAACAATCATTCCTTCGTACATCGCAGCTTGCGGAAGGATGAAAATTTTTCCTCTTTCTTGCAGTTTTCGGATACTATATTTCATACATTTTCCATTTTCGATACTAATCATAGAACCCGTTGTTCTCTTGGGAATATCTCATTTATAGGGTGCGTAATGAGAAAACGAACTGTAGATAATTCACTCGCCCTTCGTCACCAAGACAAACTGTCATCTGAATCAGAGTAATCCTCTTGTTGGCACTTCAAATTCTAGCGTAGACGTTCCGTTTACCGTAAACATATTTACCATTTGTCATTTTTTTCTCGCAATCATATCGATAACCGTTCCCGAAAGTTTTTCATCGACATTGATGATAACTTGTTCTATCGGCTCCGTCTTTTGACCATTTTCTTCTTTGAAAATTACTTGTGGCGCAGACACTTGCAGTTCAAATCACTCTCTTCTCATCGTTTCGATAAGTACGGATAAGTGGAGTTCTCCCCTACCGGAAACCGCGAATCTATTTCCTCATTTTTCAAAATCAATTTCCAATCAGACATTAGTCTGCAACTCTTTATGTAATCTTTCTTGAATATTCTTTGACGTAACAAGTTTTCCTTCTCTTCCTGCAAATGGCGAATCATTAACGAGAAAATCCATTGTCAATGTCGGTGCATCAACTTTGATGGGAGGAAATGCTTCACATCACTCTATTCCTACAGTCTCTCCTACATAAATATTTGGGATCCCTGCAATAGTCACAATATCTCCACACTTTGCTTCAGAAGTTTCTACCCTAGAAAGTCATAATGTCGTAAATATTTTGGTAATTTTACCTTTTCTCTTATTCCCCTGATTATCAAAAATCACTACTTCTTGTCAAGGTTTTGTGGTTCATTCATATACTCTACCAATACCAAGTCTCCCAATGAAATCATCATATCCAAGATTAACAATCTGCATACGGAATAGTTTATCAGAATAATCTGGTGCTGATTGAACAAATTTTTCTATCATATCAAATATCGGAATAATATTCCCATGTTTCCTTGCTTCCTCAAAATCCTTCATATCATCGAATGCGTATCCCCCTTTGGCACTACAATAAATAATAGGAAAATCTGCTTGCTCGTCAGTAGCTCAAAGCGAAAAAAACAAATCAAACAACTGATTGATTACCCAAGTTGGCCTTGCGGTTTCTTTGTCTATTTTATTGATCACAACGATTGGTTTAAGTCCAAGTTCCAAAGACTTTTTAAGTACAAATTTCGTCTGTGGCATAGGTCATTCATATGCATCAACTAACAAAAGAACACTATCCACCATTTTCAATACCCTTTCTACTTCACTCCCAAAATCAGCATGTCCAGGAGTATCTATGATATTAATAACATTTCCATTATACATCACAGAAGTGTTTTTGGAATAAATAGTGATGCCTCTTTCTCTTTCTTGATCATTACTATCCATAATAAGATTCTGATCCTCTGCCATCTTCATTGTCCCCGACTGCGTAAGTAATTTATCAACCAAGCTAGTTTTTCCATGATCGACGTGAGCAATAATAGCAATATTTCTGATAGCCATTGATAGATATAAGCAATAAAAAAAAGCCTTTTTACAAAGCTTTATACAGAGACAAAAAAGTCGGTGCAACAAAAAGCATATATTAACTACTGTATATACATTTTTCCCACCAAATTACAATAGCTCATAACAAAACAATTTCCTACATTCTACATTCTGAATATTGAGCTATTCTATGAGTTTCGCTACAACCAAAATCCTCTTATTATCAGTCCCCAAAGGATAACACCCCATCAAAGTAATATAACTTCCACCTGCCTCCTGATAGGTCATATATTGTGCAGGAACTTGCTTTGGAGTAACAATAAAAAGATCCACTACTGTATATTCATACAGATGTCCTTCTCGAAGAATTTGAATCAAAGTAGCATCTTTCAATTTAGGAAGATCTTTGAATATAGTTCCATACGGATTCTGTTTCCATACTTCATAACTTGTATGACCAAACAACAATGTATTTCCTTCCTGTCACGGTTCAGGAGTTGTAGGATATTTTACAATTCACTGATCAAGTTCATCATCAAAATCTGCCTTGGTAAAATCCGTAGCATCTTTATTTTCAGCAGTAACAATAGGAACATCAAGCCCCAAAGAAGGAACCAATAATCTATTGACTGGTGGTATAGTATTAAAAGAAAAATTATATTCCATCACATGAGATTGTAATATTTCTTCTACAGAAGGAGTTATGGTATTTGCATCAGCATTTTTTTCGTATTTTTTCAAAAGTCATTGAACCGCTTTATCATTTTTTTCAGCAATATCAACAATAGTAGCTATATTGTTATCTTGCGACGTAAGAGATACTTCTATAGGAGCAAGCGATTGTGGTCCATCAGAAAATAACGCAAGAAAATTTGCTGCAAAAAGATTAAAGTTTGAAAACACCAAAATACCCAAGAAGACAACACCAAAAAGAAGGACAAAAATTCTAATCTCTTTCCAAAATTTTCTCTTCGAAGTATGGTAAATATGATGTTCATGTGTTCAATACATATGCACAACAAAAAATAAATGTACATCTCTATTATACTCGCAAATAGAAAAAAAACCAAATAAGCAAACAAACGAACAAGCAAAAGAATTGACAAAAATACAATTAGTGATATGTTTTGACTTGAAAAGATTGAAAATTATCGTATGATTTCACACATATTTAGTTGATAAGAACAAACAAAACAGTGCTCGATTTAATTGCTATTTCTTACAAAAACATCGGACCATTCCAAGATAAACTCTTGAGTATTTTTTTCAATACTGGAAAAATGCTTATCAAAGCACCTATCGGCACAGGAAAAAGTTTTCTCTTCTTTGATGGACCAATCTATGGACTCTACAAATATAGTTCAAGACATATTTTGAATATGAAATCCAAAGAAGGATTTGTAAAATTGATAGTAAAAGTAGAAGGAAACACCTATCTCATCATTAGAAATATCAAAAAAGGAAAAGTGAAAGAATCCTGTGAATCCAAAGTCTACATCCTGGAATGAACGTTACCAAATTTTGACAACCATATGCCAATAGAGTCCGATATTGACATCGAAGAACTCATCAAAGAAGAAACAAGTATCAAACGCGATGAGATAACATTCAAAAACGAAACAGACCTTCAACAAAACCTCCAAAGCTTCCTGCCACCAAGAGAGGTAATTATGAACACCATATTTCTCATGCAAGATTCCGAAAACATTTTTGAACTTACGCCTATTGAAAGATTGACTATACTCAAAAACGTATTTAATCTCCTCGGCATAGATGAAGCAAAAGATACTTTGGCAGATAAAAAAAGAGATATACGATACAAAATAAAATCAAAAACTGACCTTTCTTCCTACGATAAAAAACTCCAAAATAACGTACAAAACTACCTTTCCATATTTGAAGCTACAGAACAATTGATAGAAGAAAAAATAGATATGACGTCATATAAAAAATTTTTCGATGAACGAAAAATGGTCGGCGAAAAAGTAACCATCAATGAATTTTCACTCAAGGAATTTCCTCATGAACGAGAAAAAAAAATCCAACAATACATAGAAAAAGAAAAGGAAATATCTCAAAAAATACAACATCAGTTAGAAACAATCCAAGAAAGAATAAAAGATAACCAAAAAAAACTCAAAGAACAAGAAACAGAAGAAAACGTGCTTTCCAAGAACATTCAAGAACTCGAAAAAAAAATCGAAGCGATAGATGAAAAAAAAATCGAAGCGATAAAAAACCAAAAAAAAGAATTAACAGAAAAAATAAAAAACTACGAAAAACAATTACCAAAAACCATCATACGAAATTTTATCACAACCGAATGAAGTAATCATATCACCCAAGAATCAGACATTACAATGGCAAATATCTATGTAGAAATCCAAGGACTTATCAATAAAGGAAAGACTTTACATGAAACAGTAAAACATCTTCAAGCACAAGTGCAAAATGAAGAATTACAAGCAAAAAATGAAACTGAAAAAACAATAACTCAATCCAAATATCTCGAAGAAAAAATATTCGCCCAAAAAAATCAGTTAGAAAAAGTAAAAAAAATGCTCCAAGAGATGGAAAAAAATATCGAAACACAAGCAACCTTTGAATGTGAAAAAATACATGGAAACTGCCCTTTTATCAAAGTAATCAACAAAAAGAATTTCGAGCAATTGGAAAAACAAAAATCAAACATTATAGAAGAACAGAAACAAATTGAAGAAATAATTTCCACTTTGACAGCAGAAATAAAATCTTTGAAAAAAACTGAGCTAAAACAAGATACCAAAAAAATAGAAATACTGCAAAAAGAACAAAAAGATACAGAAAAAATGATAGAAATCATCAAAACATTTTTGAACGAAATAGACTACAAAACAATAGAAAAATCATATAGCGAATATATCACCAAAGAAAAAGAGATAAAATATATTGATCAACAAATCACAACCATGGAACAGGAAAGCAAAAAGACTGATGAATGGAAACTCCAGCTCCAAAAAGCAATAACCCAAAAAGAAACACTGCAAAAAACAATGGAAGATATAATAAAAACTATAGCACAAAAAGAGGAAGAACGAAAAAAATTGGTACAAACAAAAGAGCAAATAAAATCAGAAACAATACTACAAATAGAAAAAAACCATCTCTCCATGAAACAAATTCATCACGACATCGAAATACTCGTAGATGAATTCAAAGAACATCAATTAGATGTCCAAAAACTAAAAGAGCAAGAAACAATTTTATGAGATCTCTATACTATTTTTTCCAAAGAATTATTACTTTTGGTATTACAAGATCATCTTCCAATATTAAACGATATTATCAATACCTATCTAGCACAAATAGTAGATTATCAAATTCATCTCCATCTCAACAAAAGCAATACAGATAAACTTGAATTGGAAGCTAAAATATTGGACAGCAAAGGAGAAAGAGAAACAAAAAGTCTTAGTTGATGACAAAGGATTATACTAAAACTCATATGGATGTTGGCAATTTCATCATACATCAACTCCCCTATCCTTTTCCTCGATGAGACTATCAATAATTTAGACACAGAAACAGTTGGGAAAGTGGCTGATATGCTAGAAGATTTTGTCAAACAAAGAGACATAAAATTCTATACTATTACTCACAGCCAACAAATCCAAAAAATGGATATCCGAGACCAAATAATAGATCTTACAATTTAGAATTTATAGTTTAGAATTTAAAAATTTAAATTTAAAATTTACCATGAAATATATTACCATAGTCAAAAAAAACGAAAAAAAACAATATTGTCCTTTTTGTCATGAAAAAAAAGAACATATGCTCCAAGAGGGAAAATATTTTTTCGTTATTCCAGCACGTGCGCCTTATAGCAAAGATCATATTCTCATAATTCCTAAAAGACACGTAAACACTTTACTTACACTATCACACGCTGAACTTTTGGAAATGCACAAATTAATAGACATACGAGCAAAAAAACTCCATACAAAATACAAATGAGTAAATCTTTTACTTAGAGATGGATTGACCAACGATCAAATACTCAATAAATCAGTAAATCATCTTCACGTCCATTTACTTTCCAATGTAGGCATTCACATAAAAACACCAAACCATCAACATCCCGACAATCGTAAATGGATAGAAGACAAGGAATATTGTAGATTAGCTAAAACGATGAAAAAAAGATTTTTAGCAGAATAAACACTTATAAAAAATTTCATCATACATCTTCTTAGAAATTTCTATCAATATTACCAATAATATTTCAAAATATATTAATATTGACAGTATTTTTGATCACAAATACAATATATTCAATCTTCCAAGAATCAAACAATAAAAAATTAACAATTATTTTATATAAATTCGTTATTCTGTCAACTAAAACTGGGAATAAAATCCAGTTTTTTTAGTTATTTTTAGAATTCCGAATATAATAGTAATGTAATTTATCACTATACCCTTCACTCATGAATCTAAAGAAAAAAATCGGATTTGTAGCATTTCTTCTCCTTTTTGGAGGAATAAACATGACTACTGCACAAGAAATAAGCGAAATTCCTACCGAAATCGCTGATTTTGACGTACAAAATGCAATGACCGATATCCAATCACTCAAAGGGAATCTTGATGAATTGATCGAAGAATTATATTCGCTCGATGAAAAAGAAAGAGGTACAAACAATGAAATTTCAGAAAACTATAGAACAACAAGAAACGAAATCGTCAAAGTCATCCAAACCATCAATAGTACGACAGATACTATCACAGAACAATTAAAAAAAATAGAAACCTACAAAAAACTCATGCTTTTGACCTACAAAGAAATACAAGGATCCAGATCGGGAATGGTAGATACCAAAGCATATATAGAAGAATTTGCAAATTTCATCTACAAACTAGACAATAAACTATACAACGAAGAAACCAATAGTATCGATGAGATAAAATTATTGATCAATTCAGATAACATTCCATTGACGCTAGCAAATGATCATCTCGTACAATCTATGATTCTACAATTGAATGACCTTATGAACAACTTTCAAGAAAATGAAGAAAAACAGTTAGAAACAATCAAAAAATTAAATCAATTGAAATCAAAAGCCAAAGCAAGCATCACGCAATATCAAAACGAAATAGAACAATTACAACAGAAAAAAAATTATTTACTCCAATTTATGAAACTCTATCAAAACGACAGCACACAAAGACAATTGACAATAGATACCCTATTCGAAAGTACAAAAAGCGTTTATGAAAAAATGGTAGAACTCATCAATGATGCAAAAAAATGAGTCTATAAAGTAGATTTCGATATGGAGAAAAAACTCTTGGCTTTGGATACATTTGCACATGACAACGATGCTTATCCTATTGCTCGACCTATCTATCCAATAGAGAATATCCAAACATATTTCGGTGACGAAGCTTTCCAAAAACAATACGGAATACCACACATAGGAATACAAATTACAGCAGAACAACACACACCAGTATATGCTGCACGCGATGGTATCGTATATTTCATAGCAGATAGCGATAATATGAGCATCAATCGAATGATGATTGTACATACAGACGGATATATCACAGTCTATCAATATCTCAACGAAAGTATCGTCAATCCTGGAGATATCGTCAGAAGAGGACAAATTATTTGATATAGCTGAGGAGAACCAGGAACGAGATGAGCAGGATTTATTTCCAAAGGAGCAAATCTTACATTCAGTATCTTCAAAGATGGTATTGCACGAGATCCTTTTGAAATATTAGATGCAAGTATCGTAAGAAATAAGAATGTTTTACCAGAAGGATATCAAATCAAGTATCTTAGAGATAAATATGCAAGAACTATCGACATTACCGATCTTGAAATTATGACATGAGATAGCTTAGTACAAAGAGAAAACCAATTCCTTACTAGATATGGAGTCGGAACCTATAAACATCTAGCATTCCGAGAAGATGTAATCAAAGGAACTAATATAGATAAAGATATGGTAATCTGTGTAGCATTCGCAGAAAGTACACTCGGACGCTATCTCAGCACTTCAAACAATATCGGTAATGTAGGAAACAATGATAGATGAGATAGAGTTGGATTTAGTACAGCATATGCAGGAGCAAGAGCAATTGCTGTAACATTAAATAATTCAGCACTCGGAGGATATCACACAATCAACCAACTCTCCAGATATGGAAACAAAGACGGTATGATCTATGCATCTAGTCCTATCAATCGACAAACAAACGTCTTAAAATGTCTTTCACAAATCAAAGGATATTATATCCCCGAAGACTTCCCATTCAGAACCGGACCTAATCCGAACATCGGAAACGACGACCCTGAAAGCGTACAATTCGGAGAACGGATAAATAAATAAAAAATATATATCAAAACTGGGGATAAACTCCTCAGTTTTTTTCTTAAAAAACCTTTAATAAAAGAATTTTTCATAGTGTAAACACTCCAGAAGTACTGCAGGACTAGCTAATTAGCTTTTTTCAACAACAAAAAAAAGAGCAATTCCAAATGCTCCTTTATGGAGCGGGTGACGGGACTCGAACCCGCAACAGTCTGCTTGGAAGGCAGGCACTCTAGCCAATTGAGTTACACCCGCATATATAATGTAGAATGTATAATTCAGAATATAGAATTAATTGCAAGTCTTTTTATTCTGAATTCTAAATTTTAAATTCTGAATTTTCATCTGGGCCTAGCTGGACTCGAACCAGCGACCCAGCGGTTATGAGCCGCTTGCTCTAACCAACTGAGCTATAGACCCGGGTCATGGTATATATCTAGATAATAATTTTACTATGGTGGGTGATATAGGACTGAACCACGTAGTCCTACGTGGCGGGCCTATGACCCCCTGCTTGTAATACAGGTTTTTTATGGTGGGTGATATAGGACTCGAACCTATGACCCCCTGCTTGTAAGGCAGATGCTCTAACCAACTGAGCTAATCACCCATTTTAATCGGTCCCACGGGGAATTGAACCCCGGTTGCAGGATTGAAAGTCCCGTGTCCTAACCACTAGACGATGAGACCAATTTAGATTTTAGTTCTTAAAACTTAGATTTTAGTATATTTTTTACTAAAAGCTATCGACTAAAAACTATAGGCTATAATGGCGGAATGGAAGGGACTCGAACCCTCGACCTCCCGCGTGACAGGCGGGCGTTCTAA
>CAZBQE010000007.1:26293-27370 GCA_964494005.1 uncultured Candidatus Peribacteria bacterium
CGGAATGGAAGGGACTCGAACCCTCGACCTCCCGCGTGACAGGCGGGCGTTCTAACCAGCTGAACTACCACTCCATATGGAGCCGAATATCGGATTCGAACCGATCACCTACCGCTTACAAGGCGGTTGCTCTACCAAATGAGCTAATTCGGCACAACAAGCACCGCTAAAATTATTTTTTAGCGAGTACCTTTGCAACCCTAGACTTTTTTCTTGCTGCAGTATTTTTTTTGATTATTCCTACTTTCTGACATTTATCGATATATTTGTATATCGAATTAAGATCTTCTTGAGTCCTATTTTCATTCTTCAAGAATTTCTTGATAGCCATTTTCATTCTAACCTTAAATTCATGATTTCTCTTTCGAAATACGAATGATCTATTAACGGCTTTCTTTGCTGATTTCGTGATTGGCATCCTGATGAAATAATAAATGTATAAAGATATATAAACTCCGAGGGAGGGACTCGAACCCACGACCCAGTGGTTAACAGCCACTTGCTCTACCAGCTGAGCTACCTCGGAACATCTGGTGGCATCAAAACGAACTTACCTATACAAATTCACAAGTGATTTTCAACATAAAATATACTAATATTCAAATACAATTACTGGGAATTTAGAATATAAATATTCTTAATGTTTTCATAATTACCGGGGACAGGACTTGAACCTGCACACCGTAAGGCACTTGGTTCTAAGCCAAGCATGTCTACCAATTCCATCACCCCGGCATATATATTCTCGGGAGCTAGGATTCGAACCTAGGACCTCCTGATTCAGAGTCAGACGCTCTACCAACTAAGCTACTCCCGAATATGTAGAAGTATTAAGTGCTAAGTGTTGAATCATAATCTATTGACTAAACTCTGTTAGCCAAAGACTAAAGTTTGGTTGCGGGAGATGGAGTAAACACCACAGCACTGCAGGACAAACCACCTCTATCTTCGGATAAATATCCGAAATACCCAAAACATTTTTTTAAATTTCTTCTTATTTGGTTGCGGGAGATGGAGTCGAACCACCTATCTTCGGGTTATGAGCCCAACGAGATACCGTTTCTCTATCCCGCAATA
>CAZBQE010000008.1:0-20333 GCA_964494005.1 uncultured Candidatus Peribacteria bacterium
TTCTAAATTTTAAATTCTAAATTTTAAATTCTAAATTTTTGAAGTAATGTATGCTGTGATAGAACTCAAAGGACATCAATATATAGTACAAGAAGGTGATACTATCACTGTTGATAATGTCGATCTTAATGAATGAGAAAAAATGACTATCGATACTGTCCTGCTTGCTTTTGATGCAAAATGAGAAAAAGTCATCATCGGAAAACCACATATCGCAAAAGCAAAAGTTGAATGTATTGTAGAAAAAAACCAAAAATGAGATAAAATCAGAGTCATAAAATTCAGAAGAAAAAATAGATATCAAAGAACGATTGGCTTCAGACCACACCAGTCGCTTTTAACTATTAAAAAAATCACTCTTGATGGCTAAAGAAGGCGTTTTAGAAATGGATGGAGAAGTTGTTGAGGTATTACCCGCAGGATTCTTCAAAGTCAAACTCAAAGATGCTGATATGTTTATCCGCTGCCAAAAATCAGGTAAGATGAGACAATCAAACATTTCCATCATTATCGGTGATTGGGTTAAATTGGAAATCAATCAATATGATATGACAAAATGACGTATTGTATTCAGATATAATGATTACAAAATAAATTAATTTATCTATCTCTTAACCATAGTATTATCATGAAAGTCAAATCTTCTCTCAAAAAAAGATGTATGTACTGTCAAATAGTCAAAAGAAAATGAAGACTATATGTTATTTGTAAAAAAAACCCAAGACACAAAGCAAGACAGTGATAATTTTATTTATTATTTTTTATTAACGCATGTTTAGACTCTCAGGACACGTTTTACCAGAAAATAAATCTATCTGGATTGGACTTACTTCCTTATATGGTATTGGACTCAAAAGATCCAAAACTATTCTTGATAATGCAAAAATACCACACATGAAAAAGGTAAAAGACATCACAGAAAACGAACAAAAAGCGATTATCGAACAAGTACAAAAATATATTCTCGAAAATGACCTCAAAAGAGAAGTTGGATTTGCTATCAAAAGATTGAAAGAAATTAAATGCTACAGAGGTATGAGACATAATCTTGGATTATCTGTTAGAGGACAATTGACAAGAAAAAATGCTAGAACAGCAAAAAAACTTATGGGAAGATCAAAAGTCAGACCAATACTTAAGAAATAATAAAATATGGAAAAATGGAAAAATTAATCTTTCAATATTTCAATCTCTCAATCTTTCAATAAAACAATATTTATTATTTATCATTAGTTAAAAAATGGCTGCACCAGCAAAAAAGACAGTTTCAAAAAAGAAAAAGGATATCAAAATAGATTCTGGCGTTCTTCACGTACAGACTACTAGCAACAACACCATTCTCACGTTGGTGGATGCTAATGGTAATACAGTGCTTGGCTGAGGAACAGGAAAATTAGGATACAAAGGAAGTAAAAAAAGCACACCATATGCTGCAGAATTACTTACCAAACAAATTCTAAAAGAAGGACAAACACTTGGACTCAAAGAAATAGCGCTTATTTTTAGGGGAACAGGATTGGCAAGAGATGGTATTTTCAAAGCCATCAACGAAATAGGACTTATAGATATCCAATACATCAGAGAAGATACTGCTATCCAATATGGTGGATGTAAGGGAAAAAGACAAAAGAGAAATTAAAAAGTTCTCCATTCTACATTTTAAATTCTAAATGTTACATTAGGTATGAGATACACAGGACCAAAATTCAAATTATGCAGAAGGGAACAAGTCGACCTTTTTGGTTCCAAAAAATATAATATCAAAAAGAATAGAAGTCTTCCTGGTCAACATGGCGGGAATATGCAAAGATCGTCAGAATACGGTAAGCTTCTCAGAAACAAACAAACATTGAAAAGGATGTATATGCTTTCCGAAAAACAATTTGTCAGATTAGTCAAAGAAATAGCAGGAAAACATTCCAAAAACAATGATGTTACTCATGATATTGCGCTTTTCCAATTCCTTGAAAGAAGAATGGATAGTATAGTATATAGATCATGACTAGCAAAAACTATTATTCAAGCAAGACAGATGGTCAACCATGGACATTTCCTTCTTAATGGAAAAAAACATAATATCCCATCTTCTTTTGTTGTTTCATGAGACAAAATCAGTCTCAAAGAAAAATTAAAAAATTCCACCCTCTACAGCCAAAACGCTACTGATAACAAAGGAAAAATACCTTCATGGATCAAATTGGATAAAGCTAACAACACTATTGAAGTTTTGACTGAACCTAAAATAGGAGAAATTGGTTTACCTGCTGACCTCTTGAAAGTCATCGAATTTTATGCGAGAGCATAATTTTCATATATTAAAACAAAAACACCTTTTTTACTCTTTATTACTTTGCATGCTGGATATACAAAAGTTCATCTGAGCTCCAAAAATCATCGTCTCAAATGTAGATGATATCACAACCAAATTCGAAGTAAAATATTTACCAAGAGGATTTGGTCACACCCTTGGAAATGCATTGAGAAGAATCATCTTGTGATACAGTATAGGCTGAGCCATCACAGGACTGAAGATAAAATGAGTAAACCATGAATACCATGTAGTAGATGGTGTCAAAGAAACTGTTATTGATATCATGCTCAATTTCAAAAAACTTCGTTTCAAAATAGACGAAAAAGTTGATGCTATTCAACGAATTTCTCAAAGATTCTCTGGTATCGGTCTCTATACTTCCAAAAACATAAAAATGCCTGCAGGTATAGAACTATTGAATGATGACGTAGAAATCTTTGAAATCACCGATCCATCAGTTGAATTGAATATCGACATCAGGATAGAAAAAGGATATGGATATTATAGCATTGATCACCTTAGATCAAGAGACAAAAAAGACGAAAACGTCGACGCAAACATCCTATTGATTGATAATGAATTCAAAGTTATAGATTATGTAAAATACGATGTAGAAGAAGTTATTGAAGATTTTACATGATCAACCAAGGACTTGCTTATTGTTGAAATAAAATCTCGATTCAAAGGTGTTTCACCAAAAGAAATTATGATGTTTGCTGGTGAGGTACTTGCATCTTATGCTAAACTCTTCATCTTCGATAATATCTATATCGACAAATCATTCCTTGTGGATATTGAAGATCTGGATAGAGTACAAGATAAACTTACTGAAGAAACAAATATCAAAACTATGCCTATCGACGCATTACCTTTGAGTGAAAGGACAAGAAATGCGTTGATCAAGAATAATATTTTGTATGTTGAAGATTTAGAGAAGAAAAAGAAAGGTGAACTTCTTCTTATGAAATGAGTAGGAAGGAAAGCTATAGATGAAATCAACAGCGCTTTGGCAAATATTGATAAAGCACTTATAGGATAAATTATTTTTAATTATATTACTTATTTGGTACCATGAGACATAAGTATAATAAGCTCCTTGAACTTGATACCTGAGCGAAGAAAAAAGATGTATTTGTCAGACAATTATTGACGAATCTCATCAAAAATGGAAAAACAACTACTACTCCAAAAAGAGCGAAAGTGCTTAAATCAGAAGTAGATGCTTTTTTTGCGAATCTTGTCAGAATAAGCAAAAAACTTGAAGAAAAAGACGCAAAAAGAGAATGTATCAGATACGTAAAATCAAGAATATTCGGTGAAGCAGAAGGAAAAAAAGTCATCAATGTTTTACTTCCAAAATTCCTTGAAGCAGGTATGACTACAAGTTTTGTCGCTGATTATAAATTAGGACACAGAGTAGGTGACGGCGTACAAAAAATTATGCTCAAATTACTCTAAAATTGCTTTATGATTCTAGATTCAAGAATTATATAGCTATACAGTTCATCTATCATACATCATACATCATTTATCATCTATCATAGTATAGTAATGGAATTTACGAAGAAAGACCTCAATAAGACACTTCGAGTGAAGCCAACCGATATGGACAAAAATAGAAAGCGATGGAGAATCGACGCTTCTGGCAAGACCATGGGAAGATTGGCTGTAGATATCGCTAAATTATTACTCGGAAAACATAAAGCATATTATGCTGATTTTTGGGATGCTGGAGATTTTGTTTTAGTTGAAAATATCGACAAAATAAAAGTAACGGGGAAAAAATTACAAGACAATGTTGTCTATTCCTATAGCGGATACAAAGGAAACCTCAAAAAAGTGACTCGAGGGATACTTATGGACAAAGATCCTGCAAAATTGCTTACCAAAGTTGTCAAAGGAATGATTTCCAAAAATAAGCTAAGAGACAAAAGGATCAAGAGATTGAAACTTGTTGTATGAACCACTACCAAATATGATCATTTTAAACCACTTACCCTATCTAAATAATGGCGAACAAAGAGTACACCTATGCTATCGGAAGAAGAAAAGAAACAACTGCTGTTGTTAAACTTTTTGGACAAGGAAACGGTAGCTTCATGATCAAAACATCCAATGGATCTGTAAAACCGCTTGCGGAGTATTTTGGAGGTAATTTCTATCTTTTGGATGCAGCACTTTCCCCTTTCACAACACTTGGACCAGATTACGCAAAGAAATTCGATGCAGAAATTGTAGTTAACGGTTGAGGTATTTCAGGGCAAGCTGATGCTATCAAGCTTGGATTCGCTAGAGCATTGATCGAATGGGATAATGAACTTAGACTCACTTTGAAACCATATGGTTTACTCAAAAGAGATCCAAGAATCAAAGAAAGAAAGAAACCAGGTTTGAAAAAAGCGAGAAAAGCACCAACACGGTCAAAGAGATAATTCTTTTGAACGATTGGAATATTGAATAATGGAACATTGATGGAAATATGAAATAATTTATAAAAGTGATTGTCAATTACCTAAAAGATATATACAAAAAGCTCCGCAAAAACGGGGCTTTTTTTACCGCAAAGAATAGATAATTATCGTTGAAAATGATAAGGACATTCGTAGTCTTGAAAACGTGAATAGCTTTCAGAATTTATCTTTTTTGAATAAAAATCATGAATAAAGATCTCGTTTTTCTCGGCATCCAAGGATGTGGAAAAGGAACACAAGCGAAATTGCTACTTAAGGATTTACCGAATCATCGGTATTTTGAAATGGGACAAACACTCAGATCTATTATGTCCGGTAACAATATGATCGGAAATTATATCAGGGATATCGTGAATTCAGGAAAAATGATAGATAATTTTATCACACATGATCTGATTCATACCGGATTGAAAATAGCAGAAAAAAACAAAAAACATATCGTCATCGACGGCTTTCCTAGGCTCTTTGAGCAAGCGGAATATTTCAGCAAGAAAATGGACCAAATGAAAAGAGATTTTGTTGTTATCCATCTCGAACTCCCAAAAGAGGTCGCACTTCAAAGAATGATGAAAAGAGCAGAAATTGAAGGTCGTAAAGATGACACTCCGGAAGCGATGCAACAAAGAATAGATATTTTTACGAAAGAAACGACGAAAGTTATCAAACATTTCGATGAATTGAGTAAAGTCATCACTATCGATGCGAATTGATCTATCGAAGAAATTCAAATAAAATTGAGAGCAGCTTTAGGTATATAATCATAACATGACAAAACTACTACAAAGAATCAAAATAGACAAAATAGGTTACGGATGAGTGGGACTTGCAAGGATGAGTGATGGAAAAAGAATACTAATCAAATGAGGTGCACTACCAGGAAGTATCGTCGATTTGAGAATAGTAAAGCAGAGAAAAGATTATGTCGAAGCACATATTACGAAAATAATCGAACTCGATCCCAAAATTGTGGATGGCGAAGTTTTTTGTCCGCACTTTTTTTCAAAAAAAGATGAGCTTGCTTGAAGCTTAAAGCTTGAATCTGTCCGAAAGATTGGTTGCGGTGGCTGTAAATGGCAGATGCTTAGCTATACGAACCAGTTGAAATTGAAAGAAGATATCGTCATCGACGCATTCACTAAACTGAAGAAAAAATTGACTGAATTACATATCTTACATATTATCGGATCGCCACAAGAAAAGCAATATAGGAACAAAATAGAATTTAGTTTTGGAAAATATATTACTAAATGACCCAAACAAACAGAGGGAACAGATAGAATAGACAGAATAGATGGTATAGAATCTAGCCCGTCTCAAAATATAGTTCTGTCAAATCGAAGCTGCGGGTTTCACAAACAAGGAGAATTTAGTAAGATTATAGATATCGACGAATGTTTTTTGATCTCGGAAGAAGCGAATAAACTTTTCAATCATATCAAAACCCTATGTAAATCATCATGACTTCCTGTCTATGATCAAATGACCCATCAAGGATTTTTTAGACATCTCGTCATCAGACAAGGAATAAATACTGACCAATTTCTCGTAAATCTCGCAGTCGCGGACAATAATCTCAAAACGAAAAACGATAAACAACGAATATGGTTGCTAGATACACTCAAAACTGATGAAGTACTCCAAAAAAAAGTAAAATCATTTGTCATCACCTACAACAACGGATTGGCTGATATTATCAGATCCAAAGAATGTGAAATGAAAACCTGCCGAGGAGAATGAGCCATTTATGAATCGCTTCAATTCAAAAATAGCCATGAAACACCAAAAGAAAACAAGATAGTCTCTGAAGAAATTCATGAATGAACAACGAAAGTGAACGTTACTGATGTCACCTTCAGAATATCACCTTTTTCTTTTTTTCAGACTAATACACTCTGAGCACAACAGCTCTTTAGTCAAGCAATGCATATGGTTGGACATATAGAAGGAACGGTATTGGATCTTTATTGTGGAACAGGTAGTATTGGTATTAGCTTTTTGAAACTTGGTAAAGGAGAAAAACTAGTAGGTATAGAAATCGTCGAAGAAGCTATCACCGATGCTCAGTATAATGCAAAAATCAATGGTATAGAAGATAAAGTGCTTTTTTTGGCAAACCCGGCAGAGAAAGCATTTACGCAACATCCAGAAATTATGCAAAAACTGAATAATCTCGGACTCGTTATTATTGATCCGCCAAGAGATGGACTTCACAAAAACGTTGTCAATACGCTCTGCGAGTTGAAAAAAGAAAAAGATTTCAAGTTACTGTACATCTCATGTAATCCAGTAACGATGGTTAGAGATATCGAACTCCTTATCCAATGAGGTTTCGGTATCAAAGAAATCCAACCCGTAGATATGTTTCCCCAAACCCATCATATCGAATGTATTTGAGTCTTGACTTAATAAAATAAATGTGTATAATACTTTTTGTTTTATTTAATAATGTTTGAATATGAACGAAACAAAAAGATACAATGAACCAAAAATACTCTGAGATATTCTCAAGGATATGCAGATGGATACTAACAATATCGAACGTACAAAAAAAATACGCGAATCTTCCAAAAAATATGCAGAAGAAACAATCGAAAATTTATATGCATATGCAAGTGTCATAGAAAACATAAAACCACTTTATACTAAATTGAATAGTATTTTTGAAGAGGTAGATACTTTGTATATAAAAGAAAAATCATTATTACAACAGACGAAACGTTCAATAAAGACCTGACATATAGACCAAAAAAAACTACATGAAAACATAGAAAATATAGAAAATATGCTCATTATGTTCACAACAGAACAACATAATATCAATGACGAACTGAGAAAACATATTGCTCATTTTTCTTCATCAAAAGACAAAAAAGAACATACTATCAAAGCAAATGGGTTTCTTAATCTTTTTAGACAAATCTATAGTGACATCTATGATCTTTGTATCGAATATTGAAACTTACTCAAACAAGCACCAAGAAAATAACATTGATAATTTTTGAAGAAACATTATCCTCGAATAACGTTTTATTTGGGGATTTTTTCTTATGATAGAAATCACAAAAAACATTTCACTCAAACCTTACAATACGTTCGCTGTCGATGTGCAAGCAGATTTTTTCGCAGAAATAAAAGATGAACAAGATATCTTGGATCTGATTTCAACGGACGTTTTTGCTACACAACCACGCTTTATTCTCTGATGAGGAGCGAACATCCTCTTCACAAAAAACTATCAAGGATTGGTAATCAAAGATTCGTTGATGGGAAAAAAAATACTGAGAGAAGAAGACAACACGGTCTATATCAAAGTAGCCGCTGGAGAGGTGCGACACGATTTTATTATACGAACCTTGAAGCAGGGTTATGTCGGAGCGG
Source organism: uncultured Candidatus Peribacteria bacterium (assembly GCA_964494005.1). Lineage (GTDB taxonomy): Bacteria > Patescibacteriota > Gracilibacteria > Absconditabacterales > Absconditicoccaceae > CAJBLF01. The sequence continues at coordinate 8,161 of CAZBQE010000008.1, forward strand.
AAAATATGGTCCTCATTCCTAGCACTATTGGAGCTGTGCCATTCGGCAATATTGGAGCATACGGCAAAGAAGCTAAAGATATCATCTACGAAGTAGAAGGTAGAGATCTCACAACCTGAGAAAAAAAAATTTGGGCCAATAGTGAATGCAGATTCGCCTATCGCGATAGCATTTTCAAAAACGAATTGAAAGATAAGGTTATTATTACCGCAGTCACCTTTGTACTCCAGAAACATACAAGCGACTATGTTCCGAATATTCAATACAATGACATCCAAAACGTCATCGGAGCTTTGTGAATAGATCCAGTAGAAATCACTGCTCAGCAAGTAGCAAATATCATCATAGATATCAGAGAAAACAAATTACCTGACCGAACAAAGATTGGAACCGCAGGAAGTTTTTTCAAGAATCCTATGGTGACTACCCAGCATTTTGAAATATTATTAACCAAATATCCAGAGCTCAAAGGAAATACCGTTCCTACATGAATAAAGCTTTCTGCAGGTCAGCTTATCGAGCTTGCCGGCTTTAAATGAAAGTCAGAATGAGCAGTCGCCACCTACAACAATCACGCGCTCATCATCGTCAACAATGGTGGTGCGAGTGGCGCAGAGATACGAGCATTCGCGCAGTCCATACAAAAAAAAGTCCAAGAGCTGTTTGATGTACAGCTAGAACCTGAAGTGATAATTATGTAAGATGGAAAGATGGAGAAATGCAAAGATGGAAAAATTAATGTTTTCCTTTACAGGACTTCCTTCGGTCGCATCTTTGCATCTTTCAATCTTTATTCAATCTTCTTAAGTTTTTTAGTAGATATAGATATATCTTAATACATCATTTTCTTCATCGTAATAACAAATTCAATTAGCAGGATCATCAAGAGAAGAATTGGTAACAAATGATTTACATAATATAATGTTTTCATATGCCGTCCCTCATGTAATGTTTTCCGATCATAAACTATTGTTACTTGATGCTATCCAATTAGATCATCATTCTGTTTCTGTCGCAGCCATTACTACAAAACCATTATTAGATATTCATCATTTTTTTATAGGTATATATCAGTATTGTCAGCTATATATCGTTATTGTTCAAATTCCATCAAATTCTCTACTAGTATTGGGATCACTTGGAATACTCGACATACCAGCACCTATAAGTTCATCAGAAATATCTTCTAGAGGATCCCCTGTACTAGTAGGAAATCTTCCATGATCAATCTGGTATGCTACCAAAGCTGCTGCGGTCTGAGCGAGGTCAGCTTTACGAGCAACATCGTTGGCTCTGCCTCTGGCGCTAGAAAGTCTTGGAATAAGTGCTGCTGCGAGGATACCGATGATGACGATCACGATCAGCATTTCAATCAGCGTAAATCATCTTTTTTTATTTTTTTTTGAAAACATCCAATAGCGAAAAATAGTAAAAACCATTGTCTTTGTACCCTATAGGAATACGAAATATGGCGTGAATTTCAACAGTAAATCGTACCCGGGTGGAAATCTATACCAACACATACTCTCCCGGGCTTTCTTGTGCTATGATGCCTTTGATCTCGAGCATCGTCAAGAGCTGAACGAGCTGATCGATATCGCTTCCGCTCATGCTGACCAATAACGGCAAAGCCACACCTTGATCATGAGAAAGCAAAGAAACCAGTGTCTGTTCTTCATCGGAGAGGTCGATAGAAATTTGTAGTCTGGAAAGAATATCTCTTGAAGAAAAATGATGGTGAAGAAAATATTTGAGATCAACTACTGGCTTGACGTGGCCACTTTCCATCAACTGCAAAATACCTTCACTTGTCGGAGAAAAAATCGAGCTCGGAGGTGCAAAAACTGGTGTCTTTGTTGCTAATGCAAATTCTACAGTAATCAAAGATCAAGATTTTTTGCCAGCTTCTGGCAGAAAAAGCAGATCAGAAAGTCCAGCGATAATACGATTTCTCTGAGGAAAACTATAATTGGTCGGCTGATCACCGAGACGGAACTCAGACAATACGAGTCCACCAGCTTCTACAATTTGCTTGATCATAGCTCGTTCCACTCTTTTGGAATATCGTCCAAGTCCTCCTCCAAGCACAGCGATAGTAGGAATATCATGCTGCATTGATAAAGAATGACAGAGCTGATCCACACCTTCGGCCATCCCAGAAATCGTTACGAGTTCATAATCATAAGCATGAGTAAACAAGGTTTCGAGAACTTTTTGCCCATACGTAGACATCTTTCTTGGACCAACAATACCTAAAATTTTTTTGTCTAACAAAGAAATATCTCAGAGATAATATACAAGATATGGCTGGGTTTTGATATGTGCTCGTTTGGTATATTGAGAAGGAAAAATAGCACCGACCTGAAATTCTTGGGTCCGCTCTTGAAGCGCATCATATTTTTCTTGATCGTAAGAAACATGCTCCTGGTCAATCAACTGCTGTTTGGTGATCATTGGATCGAGTGAATAGAGTATCGCTTCGTGCTGCATAGTTTTTGGTATAGCGCTAAAATACTCCATAAATCTTAATAATATTTTTTATTTTTTCAATACATAATTACCCTAATTCTTTTGTCAAAAATCGAATTGACAAGATATTTATCATCATTTACGCTTGAAATATTCTATCCATTTGCCTACACTTTGATTCAAACATTAACTTTATTTTTTCGAAACCTCCATGTTGGTCAAATTGAATAATATCATTATATTTGCCTTGATAGCATTTTTCATCTCTCGAATTCTCTATCCAATCTATATCAACATTCTCAAAAAACTCAAAGGAGGAAAAACTATCCGCGAAGCTGCGGTTACCTGAGAAAAATCTAAGATATTCAGCAAATTACATGAACACAAAAAAGGCACTCCTACGATGTGAGGGGGAATTTTTTTGATTGTCATGGGAATCATGATCGGACTTTCTTATCTGCTCCAGCATTATGATCTAATCAATAACTCCCTCTTCAATAGACAAGAAACCTATGTTATTCTCTTTGGATTCTTTAGTATGGGACTGATCGGACTCGTCGATGATTTTTTGAATATCAGAGGTCATGGTAAAGTCAAATGACTCAGCGCCAAAGCGAAAATGATAGGTATGATTATCTTTTCTGCATTTATCAGTCGATGGTTTTATAGCAAACTCTGAGTAGACTACATCAATCTTTGGCCTATTGCTGGCAAAATATCGCTCGGACTTTTTTATCCTATCATCACGTTTTTTGTCACTATCTCCATCGTCAACGCTATCAATATCACCGACGGATTAGATGGACTAGCAGGAGGATTGCTCACTATTATTCTCTTTGTTTTAGCTATCGTCTTATTCTTTAATCAGACGTATATCGCAGCTACTGTGATAGGAATTATCATGGCAATACTCGTAGCATTTATGTTTTACAATATCAATCCCGCCAAGATCTTTATGGGTGATAGTGGCGCATTTGCCTTAGGAGGACTTATTGCTTCTCTCCTCTATCTTTTGAATATGAGAACCTGAATTTTTCTCCCGTTCATCATCCTCTTCGGAGTATTTATCGTCGATATCGCATCGAGTTTTCTTCAAATATTCTGGAAAAAATATTTCAAAAAAAAATTATTTGCTGTCGCTCCACTCCATCATCTATTTGAACATAGAGGTATCAAAGAAACCACTATCGTCATGAAAGCACGAATGATTCAATGAATCCTAGCAGCTATCACGATCATTCTACTATTTTATCAGGTAAGCAAGACCTTTGTAAACTAAATCACAGCTTGAAGCTTAAAGTTTGAAGCCGTATTTTTAGATAAGTAGATATTTATATCATGCAACAAAGCAAAACAGTCAAACGACTCGTCATCATAGCGAAAATATTTTTTATCTGACTTTTGCTCCAGTTTTTTTTTCAAACATTAATTACCTACAAACTAGGTCTTGACTCAAATTTTTGGAAACTAATTTGGATGTGGAAAGAAATTATTTTGATTGGATTGACAGGATTTCTCTTTCGATATCTTATACAACGCAAACAGCTCAAATTATTTTTTACACAATTTCCTTTGAAAACATTTCTCTGAATTTTTATCGCGACAGTCATCATTACTGCAGTCGTCTCTATTAGTATCAATGGAACAGGAATCAGTACGCGAATCATGTCTGTCAGATATAGTATGATAGGATTCTTTATTTTTATGATTTTTTTTGCGATAACGCTGCTTTTTTTTACGAACAAAACCTTCGATTTTGTCGCACGATATGGAAGAATCATCAAAGCATTACTTGTGGGAAGTCTCCTATGGCGAGGCGTACTTTGGCTTATGCCAAATGTTTTGCATCTCGCTGGCTACAACCAATTTAATTATGAAGGTGATGTCGGAATTGCGCCACCAGCTGTCTATCATACTCAATACGATCACGGCTATATCCGCAATCAGTTCTTGTTTGAAAGACCCATTAGTCGAGGATTTTTCTTGATAGCATTTTGGCCATTATTTTTTATTCTCTATCTCAAAAAAAGTTCTACCAAACAAAAATTACTTCGAGGAAGTTTGTATGGGCTTGCTATTATGTCGACCTTTTCCAGAGCGGCACGAGGAGTGTGGATCATCCAAACTATTATTTTGATCCTGGCACAATTCCCGAGAAAATATCGAAAGATTGCGTTAAAATGATTTATCCCGCTCATCCTACTCTTCGCTATCGTCACCTATTTTGGACAAAAAGAAATTATCTCTAGAGACTTTTCCAATACTGGACATCTAAGACATATTCAAGAAGGAATCGCCCATATTGCAGAAAGACCTATTCGATGATTGGGCGCAGGAACAGCAGGGCCCGCTTCGCATCAAGTCGAAGGAATCAAAAATTATAATCCAGAAAACCAATATCTCCAGATATGGATAGAATACGGATTTCTCTGATTCTTGTGACGACTCTTCCTCTATGGATATCTTCATTGGATTGGACGAAGAGCATACAAAGAAGAAAAACATATGACAATCAAAACAACTTCTAACAAAAAACATTTGGCAACTATCGTCTTTGTCTTTGGACTGGGGATATTGTGACTGAGTATAGAAGGTATGGTCTTACATCCTTTCGTCGACAGAATGATTGTCTATCCGTTTGTAGCCTTGTTTGCTATAGCGTACGGCTTGTATCGAAAAGAAAAATCACATAGTGGAAAATAATATCTTGCATTTTATATTAAAATAATTATATATTAAAAACAAAATATGTCAAATAAAAACAAAATATATAGCATATGGTACAAAAAGATTTAATAAAGTTAGGTATGAAAAACACCATGATACCTAATGTATTGGAGAGCGTTAGTCTCTTTAAAAAAGAGGCAGAGAAAACCATAGAAAACAAAAATACAAAAGCGGTAAAGGAGGCCGCAAGAAAATTAAAAAAACATATAAATAAAATTATGGAATATTCTGATTATGGTCAGTTATTCGTCTTCCATAAATTTATTTATGATGACCTAGAAGAGTATTTGTTATTTTTGGATTGGGTACAAACTCTTCCAAAAAGTGCAAACAATAATCAAATCTCAATTATTTTTTTCAAAATCCAAGGACTTTTGAAGGTAACTTTCCCACTTGAAAAATCTATCAAAGAGCAAGAAGAAGAAATCATCTGGGAAGTCAAAAAAAATGATTTTTGGTCAGACAAGAGTGAAGTAAAAACTTTATATTCTGCTCTCTTTGAAAGTAAAGAGGAAATAGATAATTATAAAGAGATGGAAGAAAATCCTGCCCAATACTCTAAAAGTTTACAGGATATCGTCAATGAAAAATACGAAAACATTGGCGGGGAGTTGATAGTAAAATCACGATTGAATCCCGGGATAAAAATAAATGAACGCCGGGATTATATGCTCTAAAATATTTTTTGAAAAATCGGTCTGTAACCCAGGTCGATTTTTTCTATTTGCACCAGAAAACTATTTTGTTACAATACAGCTATCTACTTCCGCATAAGCGGATTTTATTATTTATTATTTCAACATTTTAACATTTTAGCATTATAGTATGGCAGCAGATTTGATCAATATTATTAGCAAAAAAGTTGGGATTTCACCAACAATTGTACGTACTATAGTCCAGCTGTTGGATGAAGGAAATACCGTTCCCTTTATCGCAAGGTATCGTAAAGAATTGACTGAATGAGCAACTGATGAACAGTTGAGAGATTTTGATGAAATGTATAGATATACGAGAAATCTCGAAGCAAGAAAAGCAGATATCATTCGTCTGATTGAAGAAAAAGGACTGATGACTGATGAACTCAAAAAACAAATTATGGAAGCAGAAACTTTGGCGAGAGTCGAGGATCTTTATAGACCGTTCAAAGAAAAGAAAAATACAAAAGCAACTATTGCCAAAGCAAAAGGACTCGAGCCACTAGCTGATATTTTAACGAAAGCACAAATAAGTAAGGAAGAATTTGAAGCGGAAGCTGCGAAATTTGTCAAAGATACTGGCGATGAAAAAACAAGCGTTAAGGATGTAGCTGAAGCGATTCAGTGAGCCAAAGATATTGTTGCTGAAGCGGTTTCCGATCATGCTGACCTCAGAGAAGACATCAAAAGCAGAGAAGAAAATACAGGTACGCTTTCATGTAAAGCTACAAAAACGTTTGATGAAAAATGAGTCTACAAAATATATGAGAATTATAGCAAGAAACTTTCTGAGATGCCATCATACGCATATCTCGCGGTCTCTAGAGCTGAAAAAGAAAAACAACTGAACGTGAAACTAGAATTTTCCCATGATAAAATCCGAGAAGAAACGACAAAATATTTCTTTCCAAAAGAATATGGAACCTGCATCTGTTATGTCCAAGAAGCTTGTGAAGATGGATTACATAGACTACTTTTACCGTCGCTTGAAAGAGAAATTAGATCAGACAAAAAGAGACGAGCTGATGAAGCTGCGATAAAAGTGTTTGGTGATAACTTAAAAAACTTGTTGCTTACTCCGCCTATTAAGTGAATGAATGTACTCTGATTTGATCCGGCATTTAGAACTGGATGTAAACTTGCTGTCGTCGATGCAACGGGAAAGTTTTTGGATAAGACGGTTATCTATCCTACTGAACCACAGAAGAAAGTGACAGAAGCTTGGGAGACCTTGAAGAAATTAGTAGATCAGTACAAGATAGATTTGATCGTGATAGGAAACGGAACAGCATCGAGAGAATCAGAAAAAGTTGTGCATGATTTTATTGAAAAATATAAACTGGATGTAAAATACATGATCACTTCTGAATCATGAGCGTCCGTGTATTCAGCGTCTAAACTCGCTCAGGACGAATATCCGGATCTAGATGTTACCATCAGAGGAGCAATCAGCATCGCGCACAGAGTGCAAGATCCGTTGGCGGAACTTACAAAAATAGATCCGAAATCTATCGGTGTCGGTCAGTATCAACACGATGTAGATCAGAAATATCTGAAAGAAAAATTGGAAGAAAAAGTAGAAGATATCGTGAATAGTGTAGGTGTCGACGTCAATACCGCGAGCTATACCTTGTTGCAACATATCGCTGGACTTAGTGAAGCCGTTGCAAAAAATGTCATAGCATATAGAGATGAACATGGAAAATTTACGAAAAAATCCGAGATCAAAAAAGTGAAATGACTCGGTCCAAAAGCGTATGAACAAGCGATTGGGTTTTTGAGAATCAAATGAGGAAAAGAGATATTGGACGAAACAGGTATCCATCCTGAGATCCATAAACAAGTCTATGAGATGATAGAAAAAGAGATGGGAATCAAAAAGAAAGATCTAAAATTACCAATGGCTGTAGAAAATTATCCAGAAAATAAATTAGTGGAATGGTCAGAGACCTATAAGATTGGATTGGAAACATTGAGAGATGTTTTGGCAGAACTACAGAGACCAGGTTTGGATCCAAGAGATGAACTTGAAGCTCCATGTTTTTCATCAACAATCTTAGATATCAAAGATTTGGAAATAGGAACGAAGCTTGATGGAATAGTGAGGAATGTAACGGATTTCGGAGCGTTTGTAGATATCGGATTGCATAGTGATGGATTGGTGCACAAATCTCAGATGGCGAATTATTTTGTCGCGAATCCGGTGGATGTTGTGAAAGTCTGACAGCAAGTAAAAGTAAAAGTACTCGACATTGACCTCGAAAGAGAGAAGGTCTCATTGAGTATGAAAGATGATAGCGCGCCACAAGGTCCAAGAGTTGATACAAGATGAAGTGACAACAGAAAACAAGATTACAATAAAAAGGATGATACTGTTGGTGAGTCGACTATGAAGGGTAATATTACCTTTAGCTAGATTACAATATAAAAAATCGCACAGGGGTGCGATTTTTTATATAATTATTTTTTTGTTATTTCATTTTCTTATATCCAAATACACGACATTTTGTGTCAGACACTTCGTCTTTTTCTTCTTTTTTTAGAACAAATTTCTCAGCAAGTTCATCATATTTAATATATTCTTTTTTTCAATAATGTGATGATGTCTCAATTCGATATTTATCATCGATATTAATTCACAAAAAAGCTGTTGCTAATTGATTTTTATCAAACCCTTTTACATCAAACAATTTTATTATATCTTCAAAAGAAAAAATTTCTAATATTTCCTCACCTACTTTTTCAAAAAGATTATATCCTTTTTTTTCTTTAATAATTTGCGCTTCCTTATACGACAATTCTTGATTTTTTTCACTAAGATCTCAAGAAAAAACTATTTCGAGTGGAAGAATATTTATTGTCCCATCTTTATTATAAGAAACTGTTTTTGTTAGACATTCCATTACTTCTGTCTTTTGTTCTTGTGTAAATTCTAGACTTTCCTTTAAATCTTTTCGTATAGATTTAATATCTTCTGGAGCATACTCCAATCATAAAGGTTCAAAATCACCATATGTTTCTCTCATATTAAATAATTCTTTTTCTTCTTCTCCTAATTGTTTTTCAAGATCTTCTAATGTATCTCTGAGTTGTTTTACCTGTTTCTTTTTGTTACGTATTTCATTTTTTTCTTTTTTTGCGTTTTGATACTCTTCTGATGAACTAACATCATCAAGTTCTTTATATAAAGCATCTTTAATTCTTTGTATGGGTGCTTTTTTTTCTTCTGACAACAAAAAATCACTCTTTTCTATAGTTTCAATTTTTTTATTAGTTTCTTCTCTTTTTGACCATAAACTTTTAGCGAGATTATCTCTGTAAGATTTTGTTTTTGACATAAAAATATGATACAAAATAAATATTTATACCATATAAGTATAACTCAAATCTTTTATTTTGCAAATTTTTGATAAGAAAAACAATTGAGTCGACTATGAAGGGGAATATTACGTTTAGTTAGAAAAAAATGTTTTAGAAATAAACAATAGCTAGGTATGCAAAATCTCTTGACTTATTTATAGAAAAATATATACGTATACGTATACAAATATAAAACAAATTAAATTTTATAGCTATGAAAACTTTAAATTTTATTATTGAATGGTTGAATATTCCATTAGATGGGTTTGGTGTATCCTTAATTATAATTACACTGCTGTTGGCTATCTTCTTACCATTAAAAGGAAGTATTGTAAAATATATAATACTTTTTGGGAGTTGTATAATAACAGTTCTCTTTCTACGGCCGGTTCTTATTCAAGTTAATTTTTATGCTTGGATAGGCTTTATTGGACTTCTTGTTGGTAATTTTATTTTTCCATCTATGAGAGAAAATCTGAAGCTTAACAAACAGATACGAATCAATCGAAAAAATCGCTTGAGAGAAAATCTTTTGGAATGGGATAGAAGAAAAAATAAACAAGATAAAGGTATATTTGGTTATTTATACGATGAAATGCTAGACGAACAGATTTCGATGGATTTGAAGCTATGGGGCAAAAAATCACTTGATTAAACAACTAAAAAACTAAAAAACGTTTAAAATTCCTGCATTTTCGTGCGGGAATTTTTTTATTATTTCAATATTTGATTTAGCAATTCATTCACCTCCTCCATCGGTCCATCATCGAGAATAATCATGTCGAATGCTTCTTTAAATTTTTTGCGATTGTCGGGAGTATCGTTGTTAAGAAATCAGATTTTTATGATGTTTTCATAGTCGAATCCATCAGCCATTTTTGCATCACCAATTCAATCTCCGAGGAGGAGAATATTTTTTCTGTCTTTGATATCTTCGTAGATAGGGAAGTTTTTGACTACGGTTTCGTCTTTGTTGAATGAATGAATAATCGGCTCTCTGACTCCTATCGCTTTTCCATCTTCCCCTCGCACAAACCCATTGGAGATAATATCAATATTATCAGTAAGTTTATGAATCTTTTCAAAAGTATAATAAATACCTTCATATCCAAGACCACTCGCGGACATAACTATAAGAGGAATAGTATTTTTGTGAAGCAAATCAAAAAATGCTTCATAACCTTCTCTAAAAGCTATAGGTTCCTTTTCAATTACCTCTTTAATGATATTTCTAGAAAGTCACGACTTGATAATCAGATCAAATTGTACGGTCCATCGCTCCGTCATCGCTTTTTTCTTCTCTTCCAAGGAAACATTGGGATCGATTTCTATGGGATGATATGTGTTGAAATTCTTTCTAGATTGTTCCGTGAAATCCAGTCCTAAATATCCTTGTTCTTGAATTACGGAAACGAGTGAAGTATTTTCTTTTCCATTTATGAATGCTTTGGTCAATGTTCTGTCGAAATCCGCGATAACGTGAAATTTTTCTGGTCATCCAGCAATGATGTTTTGGAGTTTTTCGTTGAAAAATTTTGGGTTGGGAATTAGTATTTTTGTCATACTACGTTTAAACATAAAACTATTTTATTGGCATATACTGGGTGCAATAGTTATTGTCTAACTCTTGTTGTTGAGGATCTTGGATATCCGCACCAGGGATATTATTAGTTGAAAGTATATATGCGATTCTATCCGCTGTCATAAATTTTATCGGCAACAAGCAGTGTGAATTGACTAGCATGCCCTGAATACTTTTGGTGACATTATAATTACAGATTTTATTTGTCTCACCGATGATTGCTATATTGATGGCATCACTTGCTGAAAAGGGCGGGGTAAAAGTAGCTGCGGTACATGTAACAAAGTTTTTTTGAATACAATTTTCATCGCTAGCACAATCAATGATCGTAGCGATAGTTGTTACATTGTCTGTTGTTGGCTGTATTGGAGGGTTGACTGGTGGAGTTCCACATCCATATAAAAAAATAAGTCCTGTTAAGGGAAGTATAATAAATATTTTTTTCATAAGAAAGAAAAGGATAAAAAAATAATTTATAATTGAAAATAATTATCAATTATTAATTATTAATTGTTAATTATGTTTTGAAGTAACTCAGGAAACTCTCACTCAATAAAATGTCATCTATCTGTGAATGAAATAATTTTTGCATTAGGTAAATATGATTGTATCTTCTCTGCATGCGAATAAGGAACCTCATTATCATCCTTTGAATGATAAATGAAAATCTTTTCTATTTTTTTCTGTATTTTAGGAAGCATTTCCACATCAAAGATAAAATCCATTAAACGTTTGTCAGGATCGTTCACATATGCATCATCTATAACTGCAGCCACAAGATGTAATTGTTTAATCTGTTGTGGGAATTTATTTTCCGCGAGATACTTCATCAAAAATATCCCTCCTAAAGAATGTCCTACCAAAATCAAATCCTCTCCGTTTAGATAAGGAAAAATCTTTTCAAACCATATTTTTCGTCCTTTATATCTTGCATCCCATCCATTTGGCATAATAGGCCTTATAATTTGGTATGTCGACTGCAATTCTGTAACTAATAAATCTTTCCAATCAATTCTTTTTTTGAAAGGATCATAATCTCTTTTTTTTAATGATGTATAAAATGCATCTTCAGTTGGACATACATTTCCGCCATGAATGATTATTATCTGTTTCATAGTATATTTTTCTGAAAATAAAATATTTTTTATTTTGTAAGGGACGTTTCCCGTAGCTTCGTACGGGACAAGCGCGAGCGTCCCCACTAACAAACGGCTTTATGCTTTGAACTTTAAGCTTTCCACTAATCTAAAACTCACATTCTTTTGGTGATCTTGGGAATGGAATAACGTCACGAATATTTTCCATACCGGTAATATACATCATCAATCTTTCAAATCCTA
>CAZBQE010000008.1:20433-23096 GCA_964494005.1 uncultured Candidatus Peribacteria bacterium
GCGACTCGGCCAAATTCATGTCGTCGTTTAAGTCAGCGAATGCAATTTCTGGTTCGATCATTCGGAATTCTGAAAGATGTTTTGACGTGTTGGAATTTTCCGCGCGGAAGGTTGGTCAGAACGTATATACTTTGCTAAATGCGGTTGCGAAAGTCTCTGCGTTGAGTTGTCCACTCACGGTCAAGTTTGCTTCTTTACCGAAAAAGTCTTTTTTGAAATCCACATTTCCGTCTTCTGTCTTGGGCATGTTGAGGAAATCTAGCGTAGAAACTTTGAACATTTCTCCTGCTCATTCACAGTCAGCTCCTGTAATCAACGGCGTGTGGGTATAGATAAATCCGTTCTCGTTGAAAAATTTGTGAATAGCAAATGCGAGCAAACTTCTCACTCTAAATACCGCTGAAAAGGTATTTGATCTCGGTCTGAGATGCGCGATCTCACGGAGAAATTCCATACTGTGTCATTTTTTTTGTAACGGATAATCTGTTGGACAATCTCCTACCAACGTCACTTTTTTCGCTTTGACTTCAAATGCTTGTTTAGCTCACTGTGAAGCGACCAAAGTTCCTTCAACGGTAATAGCAGAGCCAGTTGTAAACTTACATATTTCGTCGAAATTTGGTAAATCGTTTTCAAAGACGACTTGAATATTTTTGAGGTAGGATCAGTCATTGAGTTCGATAAATCCGAAAGTTTTGGAATCTCTCACACTTCTGATTCGTCCATTGAGGATGATGTCCGTGTCGAGAAATGGTTTGTGATCAACGTAGATTTTCGCGATAGTTGTCAGGTTCATTTTTCTTTTTTATAAATAAAATTGTGTAAATTCACTATACTTTTTGGGCTTGGGAATTCAATATGTTATAGACTTAAATAACAGAAAGCTTAAAGCTTAAAGCTGTGTTTTAACTAATAATCAGCTTTGAACTTTAAACTTAAAACTTTATGCCAATTATATCTTATTAAAGTGTTGACTTTTTATTTGAAAAGTTTATAGTTTATTTTAAACTAAAAAACAAAATAATATGACAAAAAGAAAAAACTTTACTCCCAAGCCTGGGAGATGCGACATTATCCATGGTATACTTATCGGTGGAGAACAAACCAAAAACCTCGAAAAGAGGAATAAAGAAATGGCAACGGCTAAAGTAATAATAAAAAAACTAGAAGCCGTGGAAGGAAACACATCTGACGATGTTCTTAAAGAAAAAGCTCTGCAAGCCATTGCTTTATTAAAAAAATTTCCCTCCAAAAATATTGTGCCTGATGTGGATCGCCAACGCATCTACAAACAGGTCTTTGAATAATATTTTTTACAAAAATCCCCCGGTTTCCCTGAGGGATTTTTCGTATTTTACAATAGTCCATACTAAGACAAATCCAACATTGTCATATCCCCCTTCAAAAATATGTTTCTCATTTTTGATTGAAGGATATGTAGTTACTACCAGAATAATTTCTCATTATATTTCGAAATTATTTGGGTAGTAATCTATAGTTGTTAGTTATTTTATAGTTTTCTCGTCTTTACTTCATCTATACACGTGTCGACAAACTCTGTAAGTCCAATTTCGTACTGCTTTTTGGTCTTATATTCGCGGATAGAAAGCGTTTTGGTAGATTCTTCTTTTTCCCCGACGATTATGATATACGGGATTTTTTCTATTTCTGCGTTTCTAATTTTTTTACTAAAGGAATCATCTCCAGTATCTACAGAAGCCCTTAATCATTTAGATTTCATTTCTTCAGTAACTTCGTTTGCATAGTCAATAAATTTTTCTGCGACAGGTACAAGCTTAATCTGTTGTGGAGCTAACCATAATGGAAATGCTCCCGCGAAATGTTCGATCAGAATTCATAAAAATCTTTCCATAGAACCATACACTACTCTATGTAACATAATAGGCGTATGTTTTTGTCCATCTTCTCCTATATATTCAAGTTCAAATCTTTTTGGTAAAGCGAAATCCAATTGGATAGTTCCACATTGTCGCTCTCTCCCAATAGCGTCAAAAACTTTGAAATCGATCTTTGGTCCATAAAAAGCTCCATCTCATTCATTGAGTACATACTCAATCTTTTTTTCTGAAAGTGCTTGTTTGAGATTTTCTTCGGCAAGATTTCGATCTTCCAATTCTCCTACATAATTTTCTTCTGGTCTTGTAGAAAGTTCTATATTGAGTTTTGTAAATCCAAAGGTATTGTACATTTCAAAAATCAAATCTATTACTTTTTTGATCTCGTCTTTGAACTGATCTTTGGTGCAGAATATATGTGCATCGTCTTGGGTAAATGTTCTTACTCTAAACAAACCATTGAGTGTTCATGACATTTCATGTCTGTGGACTAGTCCAAATTCTCCTGCTTTGAGTGGCAAATCCCTATATGATTTGGGAGAAGTTTTGAATACTAACATTCCTCCAGGACAGTTCATCGGTTTGATAGCAAATTCTCTTTCGTCAATAGTACTTGTATACATATTATCTTTGTAATGTGATCGGTGCCCAGATACTTCTCGTAATTCTTTACTCAGCATAATTGGTGTTTTTATTTCTTCGTACCCATCTCTATAATGAACCTCTCTCCAGTATTTTTGAAGCTCATTGAAGATCATCATACCATTGTTATGAAAAAATGGAAATCCTGGACCATACTCACTGAAA
>CAZBQE010000009.1:0-22779 GCA_964494005.1 uncultured Candidatus Peribacteria bacterium
GACTATAATTAAGAATTGAGAATTAAGAATTAAGAATTAGGAATTGAGAATTGAGAATATAAACTTAGTCTTTGGGCTAAGTTTTTTTTAAAATAAAAAAAACTTCTGGAATATGTCCAGAAGCAGTAATAATTAATTTTATTTTCTTAATGGATCTGAAAAGTAGTCATTAAATATCTTTTCAATTTCATTGGACCATAATTTTAGTCCTTGGATTCTGTTTTTTATTATTATTGAATAACAATCAATACTTGGTCCAATATCTGTTCCTGTTGCTTTAAAACATTTATTGCAGGTTATTTGGACTCTAAAAGTAAATGCTTTTCCGTTTTGTTTTTTTAATCCTCTTTGATGGGATTCTAATGTCCATAAAAATTTTTTGTTTTTGCATGCACAACTAATGTTTGGTTGTAATTCTTCTTTTGTGATGATTTTTAGTAGATAAAATACTTTCATTTCATCATTATGACTTCTTGGTTCGATCATTTCTACAGTAATGTTTGTGGGAATGATTATACATCCAATCTCGTCTCCTGGTTTTAAAATTATTTTTTTCATTTTTTTTGTTTTTTTGTTTTTTTTAGACTAATGATTAGTATGTTAAATACAATATTTGTTTTTAAAAAAAATCTTTCCTGTGGAAAGCTTTATTTTTTATTAAGTTACAAGGCACCGATGGGATTCGAACCCATGAACCGAGGTTTTGCAGACCTGTCTATTAGACCACTCTAGCACGGTGCCGTGACTGAATATAATTGATATTTTTTTTATTAAGGCTATGGGATTCGCCACGGAGGATTCCGTGGTAAGCAGACCTGTCTATTAGACCACTCTAGCAAGGTGCCATTTTGGTCATGATGCATATATACAAATTCGGTTTAACTTTTCAATTACAAATGCTATCTATACTATAAATGTTTCATCTCTCTGTCCATCTGTCTTTTGACATCTTTTTCTTTGAGTATTTGTTTTTTTTCTACTTTTCTTATACGTTTTGCGATGCCTATTTTGAGTTTAATTAATCCGCGAGATGTGATGTAAATTTCTAGAGGAAGTGCGGTTTTTCCTGTATTATCCAAAGCTGCAGCTATTTTTGCTAATTCTTTTTTGGTGACTAATAATTTTCTTTTCCCTTTGGATTGGTAGCCGGCTGCCATGATGTGTGAGGTCTTTTCATAAAGCGGAATATCCATATTGATAATCCGTAATTCATTATTTTCTATTCTGATAATGCTTTCTTTGATATTTACTTGACTTGATTTGATTGATTTAACTTCGTGTCACTTCAAAACTATACCGACTTCGTATTCTTTGTCGATTTGGTAGTCACTGTATGCTCTTCTGTTTTTACTAATAAGCTTCATAATAAATTTTTGGTAAAAGGTAGAAGGTAAAAGGTAGAATCTTTCTACTTTCTACTTGATACTTTCTACTAATTTTTAGGTTCTACCCAGTTTATTTTTGTATTTCCTATTCAGAGATTGATGTAAAGGTGAAGTGTTGCTTTTGTTTCTTGTATGTTTTGTGATTGGAAGTAATGTTTCTCTGTACTTTCAAATCCAGGAATATTGAGTTTTCCTACGAGATGTTTGTAATACATCATTACGCCGATATCGTCAGGGATATTTATTTCTACATTCGCTGCGGTACCTTGAATTTCTATTTTATTTCCAGAGAGCACATTCTCTACTTTTATTGTGATGTCATTTATTCCACCGTGAATTTTTATTGTTTTTCGTTGAAAGGTAGTCATGTCGATGGTATGTAGTCAGAGGAAATTTTTAATATAGAGAAAGTTTATTATTTTATTTTCTGGTAGTGTAAGATTAATATTACTTCGATAGTTTTGTAAGACATTCCGGTTTTTATCTTCGTTGATTTTTAGATATCCTGCGTTTTCATTTTTTCCTGAATTTACAATAAGATGTCTATCAGAGTTCCATGTTCCTTTGATGGTTGTATATTTGTCGTTTCCATCGATATAAGAATTTCCTATCAAAGTGTTTATATATAGATTATTTTTTTCTGTTGTTTGTATTGGATAATTGAGTCTTATTCATTCTTTTCGTTTAGTTGAAGGATTAAGTGAGGTATAAATACCTATACTAAATATCCCGCAAAATACTCACAAAAATAGAATGAGTCCAAATATTTTTCCAAACAATCATTTATAACTTCGAATGATAATAGTACTGAATATAATGACTAATGGGTATATTTGATGAAGTTTGAAACTATTGATAGATAATTCTATTAATCCTGTCGATTCTCCGAGCATCAAAAATCCTATAGCAAGCAGAGCGATAATAGTCAATGTCCTAAAAAATCCGTGGATTCTCTGTTTTTTGTAGACCACTTTTTCGACTATTTGTACGATTGGTGCTTGTTGGATGAATTGCGGTTCACTAGGTTTTGGTTCTTGCATCGGTGGAGGAGGGGGAGTATAGGTAGGAATAGTTTCCTTCTCTTTCTGCTCGTGTATCTGTTCGATATTCTGTTCTTCATCTAGTTGTTTTCCCAGTTCTTTTTCTACGAAATTTTTTGCTTCAACCATACTTTAAAACTAAATGATAAATGTGTTTAAAGTTTAAGGCTTAAGGTTCAGGCTGTACTATAGCTAATAAGCAGCCTTATGCTTTTTGCCTCATGCCTTATGCTATTTTAAAGTTTTATTTCTTCCCATTTTATTCTTTCCTGTTTCATACTATCTCTTTCTCTGATAGTGACGGTTCCATCTTCGATGCTTTGATGATCAACAGTGATGCAGTATGGTGTTCCGATTTCGTCTTGTCTGCGATATCTTTTTCCGATTGCTCCTCCATCATCGTATTCACATTTGTAGTCTTTGCTTAAGTTTTTGAAAATTTTTTCTGCGAGTTCGACTTGTTTCTCGTCTTTTTTGACTAGTGGTAGGATGGCAAATTTTATCGGAGCTAATTGTTTAGGAAATCTGACTACTACGCGAGATTCACCATCTTCTAATTTTTCTTCGTCGTAGAATTCCAACATAGTCACCATCACAGTTCTTCCTAATCCAAATGATGCTTCTATGCATCGTGGAATATATCTTTTTCCGGTGAATGGATCTGAATATTGCATATCTTTTCCACTTACTTCTTGATGTTGTCTGAGATCAAAATCTGTTCTGTTGTGTACTCCTTGTATCTCTCAGAATCCTCGTGGATATTGGTATTCTATATCAGTTGCTGCTGCAGCGTAATGTGCCAATTTTTCATGATCCTTGAATCTAAGATGATCAGGATGTATTCCTATAATTTGTGTTCGATAATTCATAGAATCTTCTTTTCGTTTGTTGTATGTTTCCATTGCTTTGTCCGCATCGTTTTCTACGAAATATTCTATTTCCATTTGCTCAAATTCTCTTGTTCTGTAGAGGAATTGTCCTGGAGTGATTTCGTTTCTAAATGCTTTTCCTATCTGTGCTAATCCAAAAGGGATTCTTGATCTTGTTGTATCCAATATTGCTTTGAAATCCGTGAAAAGTGATCAGCAAGTTTCTGGTCTCAGATAGACTTTTGAACTATCGTTTGCTACGGGTCCTAGATGAGTATCCAACATCATATTGAAGTTTCTGCATTCTGTCCACTCAGCTACTTGTTTACTTTCAGGATTTTTTGGAATATATTTTATGATAAATTCTCTCATTCCTTCATTGCCTCGGGATTCTGGAGAGAGGTTTTTCACTCATAATTTTTTTATTAATTCGTCGTCATTCAATCCATTTCTGTTTTTTTCAAAAAAATCTTCGATGAGTTTATCTGCACGGAATCTTTGTCCATTTTTTTTGTCGTCAATTAGCGCATCAGTAAAAGATGCTAGATGTCAGCTAGCTTTCCAAAGTGTTGGGTTGGCAATGATAGCAGTATCCATAAAGAGTATATTATCACTTTCTTGCGTGAAATGTTTCGTCCAAAGATCTGCGATATTTTTTTTGAGTAATGAACCATAAGGACCAAAATCCCAAGCATTGGCTAATCATCCGTAAATTTCAGAATTTGGATATACGAATCCTTTTCTTTTTGCTCGTGCGACAATCGTTTCTAAGCTAAATCACATACTAGAATGTTAAAGTGTTAAAATGTTGAAATAACAAAACAATAAAACGTTTGAACGTTTGTATGTTGAATGTATAGGAAAATAGCTTATATTTTCAATTCGTAATTTTAGTTAGCAAAAAGCTCAAAGCCTAAAGTTTAAAGCTGTCTTTTTAGTTTGTATTTTAGTGTAAAAAAGTCTTCAAAAATTTGCATTATTTCGTTTTCTCAGTATACTTGATATTAGGAAGAGGGTCTTGCTTATAAGTATAATGCGATACACTACCAGTCTACTTATCGTATTACGCTATCGATAACCTATGTTTTGGAAGCATAAGTGCCACCAAAAATAAAAACAAAATTGCCTATTATTATTTATCTTTTATATTGTGGCATCCAAACTTGTTCTTTCCTTTTCTTAGTGTTTCTTTAGTGCATATGATGCGGTCAAAAACTGGTGCATGCCGGTTTTGTGCTTGCTCTTGCTTGTGTCGTATTCGTTGCTTGCGAGTTTCATCGCTTGCTTCATCTTATTTGCTTTTTTGCTCTCTTCCTTTCCTTCAAAAAAAAAGTCTTCAAAAATTTGACAAAAAAATATTTTTGACTATAATTGATAGTGTAATCATCTCTTCTCCATATCATATGTTCGTTGTATACTGATATATGTTATAGGAAGGAGGTCATGAATAGTTACCTTGATAGCCTTTATTGGTTGTCATTGCTCATCCATCTACTAATTCCTGTTTGTTCTCTACTTCAACGTTGTTGTAGCAAAACTAGCGTTGCTATTTCGATTATAGTATGGTTATCTATGGGTCTTAGTTGAAAGGTTATCTTTCTATCATGCTAGTAGTAAATGATCTTGAGTGCTTGTCCTTGTTTTTTATCTTCAGAGTTCTCTTTGTTTTTAATTCTTGGACGAGTATGTCTGTTTGTGGCTTTCTTCCTTACCCTAAAAAATCGCTTCTCTGCGATTTTTTTTGTTTATTGATTTCTTTTTGTAAAAAGCTATATATTTATCTATCATTTATCATCTATCATTTATCATTTTTATATAAAGGTATGGATTGTTTATTTTGCAAAATTATTGCTGGAGAAATACCTAGTGTAAAAATACGAGAAAATAATGAATTTGTCGCGATATTGGATGCGTTCCCTGCATGTAAGGGACAGATGTTAGTAATTCCCAAACGTCATTATGATTCAGATATATTTCTTATGAAGGATGAGATATATGTTTCATTGTTTCTTGCATCCAAAGAAGTTGTCGCATTAATGAAAAAAGGGTTGTGAGTAGAAAAAGTTGGTATGGTTATCGAAGGTCTCCAAGTTCCTCATGCACATGTAAAATTGTATCCATTCTGGGAAGGAAAATCATTTGAAGGAGGATTGACTGGTCATACTATGGTTGATAGAGAAGAATTGGAAAAACTCGCTGATATGTTGAAATCTTCGTAGTTTTATTTTTTTACTATATTTTCTTATGCTTACCTTTCCAGAGGTGCTTTTGTTGTGGTCAGCGTTCTTTATGCTGGTATTTGGTCTGCCTGCATTATTTGTTCCTAAAACTTTTAAGGGTGTTTTGGAAAAGATTCTTAAAAATGCTGAATTGATCAGGGTTCGAGGGTTTATTATTATGATGCTTTGATTATTGTATTTGATGGTATATCAAACATTCAATAATGGTCGAGCAATGTTTTTCTCTATTTTTGGGTATGTATCATTACTCAAAGGTATGGTACTTATTCGATGGCCATCTCGGGCAAATACTAAATATACATGGTGGTATTCTACAAAGACAGGAAGTGTGTGTATGTGAATTATTTGCGTGCTTTTTGCTGCGTTCCTTGCTCGGATAGCGTTAGCTAAGATTTAAAAAAAATGCATATATTTGGAAGGACGGCGTGAGTCGTCTTTTTCTTTATTGTAAAATTATAGTATTGACTTTATTTATTGAATTATTAGTTTGGTAAAATCTTATTAAATTTTGATGAATGTATTTATGAGAACATATTGTAAAGAATAATTTTATTTTTTTTATTTTTTTATGGGTATTGAAATATTTTATCCTGAGAAAATTATTTCTCCTGAAGTAATGCATTATGCAAAAACATTGGAAGATATTCGTGAACAAATAAAATATGTGATGGTTGATGATGTATCTTGTCAGGATATTTTCCAACAATATAATTCAGATAAATGAATAGTTTCTTTATGATTTTCAAGATCTGTTTTTTCTTGATCTTCTGGACGTATCAAAGCATTTCATACTGCGAATCTTTTTGGTTTGGAGCAACAACAAAGAATTGATGATACTATTTTTTTTCGTACTCATGTTCTTCAATCTCGTATCAAATATTTGTGAAAAGATCTTTTTGGTAAGACACTTGATTTTTTTAAAGAACAGTGAGTATATTCAGTTTCTATCACACCATTTCAATCAAGTTGATCTTTGTGATTTTATAAAAAAATGATTGATATGTATGCAAATCGTATTTTGGAGGTATGTATTCATCCCAATGATGATATTTCTTTGGTGTTAAAATAATCAGAAGAAATGTTATATTATTTTCTTGATAACCGAGGGTAATTGTATACATATAGAGTATCAATTGCTTTTTTTTTCTTTATTTTTGAAATTATTCGATAATGTATCGTACACATACCTGCTGAGAACTTACCGCTAAACAAGCTGGTAAACACGTGACACTTTGCTGATGGGTCAATAAAGTGAGAAATTTGTGATGAATGACATTTATCGATCTTCGTGATAGATATGGAGTCACACAAGTAACGGTTGATCCAGCAAAAATCAAGATTGAACTTCCCAAAATAGGTCCGGAATATGTGCTTCAAATTACTGGAGAAATAATTGCAAGGCCTCAGGAAATGATAAATAAAGATATTTCTACTGGTGAGATAGAACTTTATCCTACGAAAGTCAAAGTGCTTTCTGTTTGCAAAGAGCTTCCATTTTCTATTGATCATGAAAATCCGGTAGGAGAGGATATTAGATTAGAATATCGTTATTTGGATTTGAGGAGACAAAGTTTGAAAACCACTATTATCAATAGGCATACATTGTATATGGAGACGATGAAGTTTTTTGATGGGAGATGATTTTTGCATTTGGAAACACCGACGTTTATCAAGAATACACCTGAATGATCTCGTGAATTTGTTGTGCCTGCGAGGTTTGAACCAGGAAGATTTTTTGTTCTTCCTCAATCTCCACAACAACATAAACAGATGCTTATGGTAGCGGGTTTTGATAAATATTTTCAATTGGCGAGATGTTATCGTGATGAGGATCCTCGCGGTGATAGACAACCAGAATTTACTCAAGTGGATTTTGAATTATCGTTCGTTGAACAGCAAGACGTGCTTGATCTTATTTATGACTATTTTATTCATATCACCAAGACTTTATATTCAAATAAAATAATCAAAGCTGACCCTTTTCCGGTGTTGACTCGATATGACGCTATGAATTCCTATGGATCAGATAAACCAGAACTCAGAACTGAAGAAATGAAATTTGTAGAATTGACTGATTGGGCGAAGGATTCTGATTTTGTCGTATTCCAAAATGCTGAAACAATCAAATGAATGGTTATTCATAAAGAGATGGGAAGGTCTGAAATAGAAAAAAATTATGAAGCGTATATCAAAGGTTATGGTAGCAAAGGACTTTCGTATATATCGTTTGGTGCTGATGGTGTAAAATGATCGATTGTGAAATTTTTCGATGAAGCGAAATTGGTAAAGTTGAAAGCATTAGCAAATATACAAGAAGGAGATACTATATTTTTTCAAGCTGATAGTCGACGCAATGTTGTTACTTGGTTAGGAATGCTGAGAAATAAATGTATTGTAGATTTGAAATTATTGGATGGTAAAGAAGATGAACTTTCGTTTGCGTTTGTTGTAGATTTTCCGTTGTTTGAGCTTGGCGATGATGGTAAACTCTGAGCAGTCCATCATCCTTTTACACAACCAAAAGATGAAGATATTTCGTTTGTCAAAACTTTAGGACAAAAAATAGCTTTATGAGAAAAAATGACGGAAGATGAAATGCAAAAATTATTATCAATCAAAGCAGATTGTTATGATATTATTATTAATGGAAATGAAGCCGGTGGATGAAGTATTAGGATTCATGACACAGAATTGCAATCAGCTATTTTCTCATTATTGTGATTGAATCAGAGTCAGATAGAGAATAGATTCTGACATTTATTGAAATGTTTTGATTATGGAGTTCCACCGCATGGAGGATGTGCGTTTGGATTTGATAGAATCGTGATGATTTATCAAAATGTAGAGAATATTCGTGAAGTTATTATTTTTCCAAAGAATCAGAAATATCGTGATTTGATGCTCAATGCACCGAGCGAAATCGATACAGAATTGTTGACGGATTTATGATTGAAAATTATCGAGAAGAAATAATTTTATTTGTTTATATTTACTTATGACTATATTAAAAGGAAGAGCACAAGAAATTTTTGAAAAAATGGAAAAAGAATGAAAAGTTGTCACATTATCTCGTGAGGCTAGTTTTGCTATAGAGAGAGAAATAGCTGAAGTGTTTATTAAAGCAAAAAAAGATTTTGAGAGAAAACATGCAGCTAGTCGTAGATATATAGCAGAAATAGAATCGACTACTGTTGAAGTATAGTTGTTTTGCCGGGATAGCTCAGCTGGTAGAGCAGTGATATCGTACCCCGCAGTTCTGCGGGGCGAATCCCTAAGTACCTTGTAAATATGCCTTCTTAGCTCAGTTGGTAGAGCAGTGGTATCGTAAACCAAAGATCGCCGGTTCGACTCCGGCAGAAGGCTAAGAATGTATTTTACTTTATTTATTATATTATTATGGCTACCAAAAAGAAATTTGTTAAATTTGTTATTATCTTCATTTTATTGTTTTTTGTTGTCATTACTGGTTTGTCTATGATTGTTCCGTATATTGGTGGCGATAAAAATGCTCAAGGAACAGGTGATGTTTTGAGTGGTGATATCTTGACAGGAGAAGTACCTGTTGAAAAAGTTATTGATTGAATGGGGCTTTAATCTTTTATTTTGTTATCTATAGTGGATGAAACTTATTGTAGAACAATGTCAAAGATATGCCAAAATGCGTGCACATACTGCTACGCATTTGCTTCATACTGAGCTTGGGAAGATTTTTAATACAACGAAGCAGGCAGGTTCGCTTGTTGATGAAGATTATTTGAGATTTGATTTTAATGCAGATAGACTTTTGACGTCTGAAGAAATTCATGAGATTGAAAAAAATATCAACCAGATGATTTATGATGCGTATGATATTGAAATCAGTGAGATGTCTATGGAAGAAGCTACTAAACTTTGAGCTAAGGCTTTTTTTGAAGATAAATACGGTGATATCGTTCGCGTAATTAAAATTCTCAATCATAATAACGAGATTGTTTCTGTCGAATTATGTGGAGGTACGCATGTTGCGAATACCAAAGAATTATGATGTTTTGCTATTACTGGTCAAGAAGCAGTCGCTTCGGGGATAAAGAGAATAACTGCAGTTACCGGTCCCAAGGTTTCTTTGAGGATTTATGAATTACAATGATTTTTGGATGCTACTGTAGAAAAACTTGGGATCAAAACTCATACTCAGCTTGTAGATAAACTTGATAAAATTTTGAAAGAATATGATGAGATGAAATCTACGCTTGAATCATGGGAATCCAAAATGCTTGTGGATACATTGACCAAAAATGATGCCCAATCTGATAAATATTTTCAAAAAATAATACAGATTTCTTCTGATCTTAATTTCAAAAACGTGCTTGCTGCAACGAAATGATTGTTTAAGGATGAGAATGTCTTGATTTTTAATGATCAATGAAATTTTCTTCTTTTGACCAAAAAATGAACTTCTGCAAAAACATTAATTCAAAAATTATGATTGAAATGAGGAGGAAATGATATGATGGTGCAGTGAAGGGATGAGAAAATTTTATCAATTGTTTAAATACTCATGCTTACCTATATATTGTTTGCTGTTTGATTTGTGTTTTTGATCAAGGGGGCAGATTTGTTGGTTGATGGTTCGGTTTCTGTAGCGAAAAGGGCTAAAATTTCTTCTATAGTTATTGGTCTGACCATTGTTGCGTTTGGTACATCTATGCCGGAGTTGGTGGTGAATCTGTTTGCGAGTGCTGAAGGTAATGTAGGTATTGCTATTGGTAATGTGTTGGGAAGTAATATTGCAAATGTTTTGTTGATTCTTTGAGTGGCAGCATTAATCCATCCTTTAGTGACCAAAAATAATACGAGTTGGAAGGAGGTGCCATTGAGTATTCTTGCTGCACTTGTTTTGGGATTTTTGGCGAACGATTTTTTGATAGATGGGAATCTTCGATATTCGTGATTGACGAGAATAGATGGTTTGACGCTTTTGGCTTTCTTTACTATTTTTATGGTATATGTGTTTTCTATAGCCAAACCAAAGGAGGTTGAAGAGATTACAGAAGTCGATGAAATAAAAAAAATGAGTAAATGAAAGTCCTATCTGTATATTGTTTTATGAATTATTGGACTTGCTTTGTGAGGGAAATGGATTGTCGATGGTGCAGTGCATATAGCTACGGTTTTTGGTGTTAGTGAATCTTTGATTGGTTTGACGATTGTTGCGATAGGAACATCATTACCGGAATTAGCAACTTCAGCAATCGCTGCATACAAAAAAGAAGCTGATATTGCTATTGGTAATGTTGTAGGATCTAATATTTTCAATATTTTCCGGATACTTGGTTTGAGTGCTATTGTACGTCCGTTGCCTTTTGCTGATTGACATAATATTGATATTTTGATGACTATATGAGTGAGTGTATTGTTGTTTTTGGGATTGTTTATTTGAAAAAAACATGTACTTCAAAAATGGGAATGATTTGTTTTTGTTCTGTTGTATGTCGCATATATTTTGTTTTTGGTATTTATTCAATGATAACTATTTAATTTGTAATTGTTTTGATGAAAATCACTTCACGAAACGTTAATGGAATACGTGCCGTTACCGGTAAGTGATTTTATGATTGGGTAAAAAATAATGATCCAGATATTATCTGTCTCCAAGAAGTGAAGTCGTTTGAATCCCAATTACCTTCAGATTTTCGTTTTCATATGCAGGAGTATAATCGAATTTGGCATTCGTGAGAGAGGCCTGGATATGCAGGTACTGCTACCTTGTACAAAAAGAATTTGAAATTGATTTCGTGAACATCGAGATTTGAATCGGTGGAACATTTTCATGAAGATGGGAGGGTAGTCGAGACGAAGTTTCAGGATTTTACTTTGTTGAATGTTTATTTTCCCAATGGAGGAGAAAGAGCTGATGGTACTGAAATGCTGTCATATAAATTAAAATTTTATGAACATTTTCTTCACTATATTAATAAGCTCAGAGATGCTGGTGAAAAAGTTATTACTTGTGGGGATTTTAATATCTGTCATCATGAAATAGATATCGCCAGACCAAAGGAAAATGCAAATTCTATAGGATTCTTGCCTATTGAAAGGGCTGAGATGGATAAATTAGAAATTAATGGATATGTTGATGTCTTTAGATATTTTAATCCTGACCTAAAAGATCAGTATACTTGGCGATCATTTAGAGCGGGTGCAAGACCAAGGAATGTTTGATGGAGATTGGACTATTTTCGAGTATCCAAAAATATACTTCCTTATATAAAAAAAATCACTCATCAAACTGAGATGATGTGATCCGATCATTGTCCTATACTTTTAGCTATTGGTTTTTAGAATATATTATTAGTTAAAAATTATTGGCTAAATATTTTTTTTATCCGCTCAAAAAAGAGGAATCCTGTGTGTGATATAGGTGATCACGCAGTGAGATAGTCTTCGTAAGTAGTATTATTAAATGTACAGTTTGTGTAAGTAAAATTTCCTTTTAAATTACCGTCTACACATACTCTTAATTCTACTTCACAAGGAAGATTAATAAATCCGCGAGAAGATTTGTATGCTTTGGTGAATTGTCCGTGTTCTATAGTTTGTCCTCGTGGTGTTTTACAATTATTTCTTGTTTTTGTTCCTTGTATTACTGTTGTATTTGTTTCTGTCGGATTGTTTGTTGTTCATCGTGATGTGGTCGGTATTTCTGTGGTATCTATTTTTCCTTCTGTATCGAAATTAGCTCATGAATTTGTCGGTGGTTTTGGTTGGATATATTCGTTCAATACTTTTTGATTGTAAGAAATTACTTCTGCTTTTCTATATTCGTAAACAACATCATCTCTACATGATTGTTGCTTGAATGATCATAATAATATTCCGCTCATACAAACTCTTTTTTCTATATTGCAGATACTGTTTACATCTTTTCTTTGCTCATACGCAAGAACAAAATCTTTGTGTTTTATCGTTTCTCCTCGTGGAGTGATACAATTCAATGTTCATGTCGTTGTTCCTGTGAGTGGTATTTGTACTCCTGTTGCTATTGTTCAGCTATAGAGTTGTCCTGTTTGTTCTTGGTTTTCTTGAATAATTTGTTCTATCTCTTGAGGATCTATCAATGGATCATTGTTTAATGGTTGAGTTGTTGTTCCTGTGGCATTCAGTGTTCATTGATAACTAGTTTCTCCTCATTCATCTTCAAAAAGATAATCTCGTTGGGTATTTGGTGCATTATGGATAAATGTTTCATCCATATTCCATACAAATTGTAATTCTGTTGTTTGTACATCTTTTTGGAAAAGTATGGTCATCGCAAAAAAGAGCAAAACCAAAACCGTAGCTCATCTTTTGAATGTGTTTTTTCTTATTTTTTTGATGTGATGTGTGATGTGTTTCATATCTTTTGCCAATATAATTAAATAGTAGTATAATTATATTCCAAAAAATGATTTCTGTCAACTTTTATATACAGAATTATTTGACTTTTTTTGTTTCTGTTGTATTATTTTTTTGTTGTTGTAATAGTGCCTGATCCTATACATTCGTCTCAGAGGTATGCTACAAGTGTTTGTCCTGGTGCTATTCCTCGTTGATTTTGAGAATATTCACATATTGTGATCGATCATTTTTGTTTTATGGTAGCAGGATTTGGTTCTTGTCTGTATCTTATTTTTGTGGAGCATTTCAAAGGTAGTTTGTGTTTTTTTCCTATTCGATGCCATCATTCCACATAAATTATTCTTTTGTTTAATTCTGGTACTTGTTTATCGTAACTTACGGTAATGGTATTTTTTTTGATATTTGTATCTATGACATACGCTTTTTTGTTGATATCCAAACCTCTACTTTGTCCTATGGTAAAAAAATATGCTCATTCATGTTCACCAACTTTGGTTCCGTCCATTAATACGATATCGCCTTTTTTGATTGGCAATCTTTTTTTGAGGAAATCTTTCATAGGGATATTTCCTACAAAACATAATCCCTGACTATCTTTGCGTTCAGCATTGGGTAATCCTATCTTTTTTGCTAATTCTCTGATCTGTGGCTTCGTCATGTTTCCTAAAGGGAAAATTGATTTACTTAGCTGATATTGATTTAATCCTGCGAGAAAATATGATTGATCTTTGTTATAATCAATCCCTCTTAATAGTCTGTAAGGTCTGTAAAGTCAAAGGTCTGTAAAGTCTGATTTTTCTTCCTTAGGGGACAAGTTACTTTTGACTTTCGATTTTCCCTCATTCGAGGACAAGTGACTTTTGACTTGCTCGATACGAGCGTAATGTCCGGTTGCAATATAATTGAATCATAATTCCATCGCTTTTTGAAGAAAGACATCGAATTTGATCAGCGTATTACATAATACATCAGGATTTGGCGTTATTCCTTTTTGATATCCTTCGTAGATATAGTTTATGATGTTTTCGTTGTATTCTTTTTGGAGATCGAAGGAGAGGAGTTCTATTCACAAAAAATTTGCGACTTTGATCGCTTCTTGTGCATCTTCGTACGTAGTACAGTTTCCACTGTCAGAGATGTAGTTTTTCATAAATCATCCCACAACTTCATATCATTGTTTTTTGAGTAGATATGCGGCTATAGCTGAATCTACTCCTCATGAGAGACCTACTAGAATTTTTTTCACAATTTTAAATTTTAAATTTTAAATTTTAAATTATTGTAAGTATTGTCTTTGTTTTTTCAATAATAAGAAAACTCTGTTCGAAGACAGAGTTTTCATTTTTGTTTTGTTTTTTAAAAGACTATTTTTTCTTTGCAGTCTTTTTCACAGGTTTTTTAGCAGGTACTTTTTTAGCAACTTTCTTTACAGCTTTTTTAGCGCATGGTTTTTTAGCAGGCGCTTTTTTAGTAACTTTTTTAGCAACTTTCTTTACAACTTTTTTAGCTGGTTTTTTTGCTGCAACTTTTTTTGCTGGAGCTTTTTTCTTAACTACCATTTTTTGGTATGTAATAAAAAATAAAATGCTCGGTAGAAATTTAGCTTTGGTAAACTAAATTTTCCTTGCTACAATTCTTATATGTAAGGAAACAAAAAAAGCAAATATAACAACATTTTTTTTTACAAAAAGCAAATGTATTTTTTTGGCTTCTCATCTATGTTTTTTTTGTATAGCAAAAAAAAAGAGTTTACATATTTAATTAAGTGTATAAATTATGTTATTGGTTTTGATATTTTTCCATAGGGGGTACCGTAGGTTTCTCACGAAAATTCTTATGTAGACATAATTATATTTTTTGTTAGAAATTCAGCATATTACCTATAAAAAAATTACTATTACTTTATCAATATGTTGATGTTTTTTTATAAAAGATGTATTTTAATTTTTTCTTTGGATTATAATGCACGCATCATGAATACATTCAATATCATTTTTTTTGCAAAAATCTATTGCTGCATTGCTTTGTGTTCATGGTTGCATCCATACATTCTTGATTCATAAGGATTTTACTTCTTCCAAAACCTTTTCTGTGACTGCCGGAGGTGTTACGAAAATCACTACATCTATTTTTTTTTCTGTTGCGGAAAGGGTAGGGTAGACCTTGCTTCTCAATATTTCTTGCTCGTTTGGATTGATAGGAATTACTTTATATCATCCCTCTAATAAATCTTTAAAAACTTTATATCCGTATTTTTCTTCGTTATTCGATGTGCCAACGACGGCGTAGAGAAAATCTTTATTGATCATTTTGAAAGATTAAAAAAGTTAAAGATTACATCGTTTATTTACTATATTTTTTTGTAGTTTTCTTTCAATGAGTTTTTGGTGGAATTTTTTTGTGAAATCTGTATATATTTTTTGTTTATCTGTATGTTTGTTTATGAATGAGAAAAAGCTCATAGCATTTGATATGTATGATACTTTTGTACATATACCAAAAGGTCCAAATCCTTATAGGGCTAGTTTTACGCAACTGTGAATACATAGTTTTTTTGCTAAACATCTTGCGAGTATATTACAAACAACAAACAAGGATGTTCGTGATGTGATTCCTACATCGTTTTGTGGTGATATTGA
Organism: uncultured Candidatus Peribacteria bacterium; assembly: GCA_964494005.1. Classification (GTDB taxonomy): domain Bacteria; phylum Patescibacteriota; class Gracilibacteria; order Absconditabacterales; family Absconditicoccaceae; genus CAJBLF01. The sequence continues at coordinate 15,551 of CAZBQE010000009.1, forward strand.
TTTGGATACCATTCTTGCTGATTTGGATTTTACGATACATAAACAGTTTCCTACGATGTCTTTGTATGATGATTTTCTTCCTACTATAGAGCATCTTAAGTTGTCTTGATATCGTACTGCAGTCGTTTCCAATCTCAGTAAACCGTATAGTTATCCTTTGACATGTCTTGTACCCAAGGATATTTTTGATTATAAAATACTTTCTTATGAGGTCGGAGCGAGAAAACCTGATATAAAAATATTTGATCATTTGAAAAAAATTTCTTGATATGAATCAGATGAAATTGTTATGGTAGGAGATAGTTTGAAATCTGATGTCGTATGAGCTCAACATGCTGGTATCCAACCTGTTCATATCGATAGAGCTTCTGATGGTATTGTCTATCATTCTAACTATATTACTATCTCTACGTTATTAGAATTATCTGACGTATTAAAAAAACATTATTAGTGTTGTTTTTTTTGTTTGTAGATTATTCATCCCATAGCTCATATGATTCCGAATGTGAATATGTATCGATAAGTTTCTAGAAAAGGGCTTATTTTAGCTCGTTCTTTTGGAAATATATCGCTTATTATTGCTCAAGTAATTCATATTCCAACTAATGTTCATAACAGTATTCGAAAACGTTTCCGAAATCATCGTTTGTTATTGGAAATTCATTGGGCTATATTTTTGTACATAATTTATATTACTTGTAAAAATCTCATTTCGATTTTTCTAACTCAGAATTTCGGATTGTGAAATTTCACTATCGCTAAATTATTCCAGACTTCAAGCACATATCCGGTTCCAAATAATTTGTGTTTTACAATGTCACTTTCTTCTATATTTGGTCATCTTGCAGTAGCTTCTCCACCGAGATCGAATTTTTTTTTGAGTTCTTCCGGTATTTCATCCAAAAATCTGCTTGCAGGATTGCTTTTGGTTTGTCCTCGTGTCATTCTTGAGTGTGCGTGGGAGAGGAAGAGGACGTCTTTTGCTCTGGTAACGGCGACGTACATTAATCTTCTTTCTTCTTCTAATAATTTTGGTTCCATCATCGCATTACCCAAGGGGAAAACATAATCTTCTAATCCACATACGAAGACAATTGGAAATTCCAATCCTTTGCTTGAGTGGACGGTCATCAATTTGACTGCGTCAATATCTCCCTTTTCGTTCTCTGAAATATCTGAAAGTAATGCTACTTCTTCGAGGAATTGTCTAAATGCGTCTTCTCCTTTTTCTCCATATTTTTCTGCCATATTGATCAATTGTCCTATATTTTCGAATTTTTCATCGGCAGCAGTTTCGCTTCCTTCTTCTTTGATGAGATAGTCTCTATATTTTATCTTTTTGACTAAGGTTTCTATCGTAGCTGATGCGACATTGTCTTTCATATATTCTTGGAGGGTTATCATGGTATGTAGATATTCCTGGATTCATTTTTTGGCTTGTGGAGTTACTTTGATTGTGGGAGCATCTTGCGCTATTTGAGCGAGAATGTCCATGAGCGTGACATTTTGGATAATTGCGTGTTCTTCGAGGGTATCGAGTGTTGTCTTTCAGATTTTTCTGTTTGGGGTATTCAAAATTCTTTTGAGTGAGATACTGTCTGCAGGATTCAGGAGTTGTTTGATATAGGATATGATATCTTTTACTTCTTTTCTTTCAAAAAACTTGAATGCTCCATAGACTTTATAAGGAACACCTTCTTGCAGGAACAATTGTTCGAATGGTGATGATTGTGCATTTGTTCTATATAATATTGCGATATTTCCTCGTGATTTTATTTTATCTCATTCTTTCATTTTTTTGATCATATCTACGATATTTGCTGCTTCATCCATTTCGCTTCCATGAGAAAAAATTGTGATTTTGTCATCTCATTCTCTATGCGGAACTATTTCTTTCTGATATTGATTCACGTTATGTTTGATGATATGATTTCCTGCATGGACGATGTGTGGTTTACTACGATAATTAATTTGTAATTTGAACATTTGGATATCTGGTCGATATTTTTTTACATTCAAAAAATTTTCCATGAGTGCTCATCTTCGTCCATAGATGCTTTGAAAGTCATCACCAATCATGGTGATATTTGCTCATCATCCAGTCATCATTTTCATGAGTTCAAATTGGATTCGGTTGGTATCTTGAGCTTCGTCTACGAGGATGAAGTCGAATTTGTTTTGTCGCTTATTTAGGGTTTCTTTGTTTTTTTTGAACAGTAGATAGGGGATTATGAGTAGATCATCGAAGTCTAATGAGTTTGATTTTTCGAGCGCTTTTTGGTATTCGTCGTAAATCTGTCCCATATGTTGATCATAGTCGGATGTACTACTACTTATATACGTTTTTGCTTCGATTCCATTATTTTTTTGTGTAGAGATGAAACCTTTTACTTCATTGACTTTGTATACATCTTGAAGGTTCATTCTTTTGAGGATATCTTTGATTACGGTTTGAGTTTCGTTGGTGTCCAGTATTCAGAAATTCTTGGTGTATTTTCTTTCTAATTTTTCTATGTCTTCTTTGAGTATTTTGAGGAAAATACTATGAAAAGTCCCTATTCGTTTGAGAGAGGTGGGAGGTAGAAAGTAGAAAGTAGAAGGTGAAGATGATTCTATGTTTTGAAGAAAATCATCTATACTATTATTAGTTGAAAGTCATCAGGTTTCTAATGTTGTAAAATCTGACTTTACGGATTTTCCCTCTTTCGAGGACAAGTGACTTTGGACTTTTTGACTTGAAATCTCGTTAGAAATTTTAATGAGTCTCTCTCTCATTTCATTCGCTGCTTTGTTGGTGAAGGTAACGGCTAATACTCTACTAATAGGAATATGTTTTCCTCGGATGAGGTAAGCGATTTTGTAGGTAAGTACTCTAGTTTTTCAGCTTCATGCTCCAGCAATAATTAAGCTTGAGGTATTGGTGTGAAGTGCTGCTTTCATCTGCTCTTCGTTGAGCTGTCCTGCTATATATTCTTTTATATCCATTTCTTTCGTATAAATAAAAAATCTCTTCTGTTTTTTGTAATGAAAATATTTTGCGTTTCAATTTGATTATATTTTTCTCCTTTACAATCAAAAAAAATACAATGTTTTGTTTGAAAAATATGTTTTTTTTATTCATGTACAATTACATTGTCTTTGTTTGCTTCATAGAGTTCTTTGATGTCTTCTGGAGTTTCATAATTTGGAAAGAGTGATTGATGAAGATCAATATCTATTGTGATACTTTCTGCTATTTGATTGTTTGTTTTGATGAACATATCTATTGTTTCTGTTTCAAATTCGTTATTTTCAAGTATTTTCCTGATTTCTTCTTCGGTCATAATATGAAATTGTCCCTTGGGTTTTCTTCTGTTTTCGTCATATATTTTTAATCCATCTTTGATTGCTAATGCTACTTCTCGGGCAGGTTTATCTTCTTTGGATGGATAGAAGTAATTATTGCTTACGATACATGGTATTGTTGTTTTTTTGCTGATTTCTTGGATAAATTCGTTGTATTTTTTTGTTTCTGGAACTTCTTTGTAGTCTTGAGCGATGATTTCTAGATAGACATTTTCTTGTCCTACAATATCTTGGATCATAGTAATTATTTCGATGATTTTGGACTCTTTTTCATCTGATTGAATCATCTTGCCTATTCGAGAATTTTCTCCACCAAAGATACAGATAATTTCTTTTCCGTATGTTTTCAATGTTTGGAAATCTATTTTGGATTTTCCTACTATTCCTTCTTTGTTCGCAAATGAAGTTAATTCCATGAGATTTTGATATCCTTCTTTGTTTTTTGCGAGAATGATGATGTTCCCTATTTGATTATCGGGTATATGTGAGTTGATATCTATAACGAATCATAGCTCAACTCCTATGATTGGTTTGATTTCAACGTCTTTTGCTGCTTGATAAAATTTTATCATACCGTACATACCGTTGTAGTCAGTAATTGCTATAGCGTTCATTCATAGCTCTTTTGCTTTGTTTACTATGGTTGTTGGTTTTCCTATAGCTTCGAGAAATGAGAATGTGCTATGTCCGTGGAGGTGAGTAAACATGTTATTTAATTCAGAATGTAAAATTTAGAATTTAGAATGTAGAATTTTTTCTATTGGAATGATATGGTTTTGTTGTATAGTTTCAATAATAAATAGTAAAAATGGTTTTTTTGATTGAAAAAACTGAGAGTTTTGCTATAGTGAATTTGCTTTATTTTTGTGTATATCGAAAATGTATAAAAAATTGTGATTAGGAATTTTTTTGTGTGTATTTTTTGTGTCGTTTGTCGATGCGGCCGCATGGAATTTACCAGGTGTAAATATCATTACTCGCGATCAGCGATGAGCAAATGAATCGTGGAGATATTCTACGACATCCAAAACAGAAAGGGATGCAATTCGTGCAGAGCAGAAGGAAGTAGAGATGAATCAGTTGATGGAGGAAGATATAGATGCTTATATGGATAAACAGAGACAAGCGTATGAAGCTGAAACTGCTACGGAATATCTTATCGATGTTACTCCTCAAGAACAGACGGTAGAAGAATATCGTGAAATGTCTGATGGCAATTATCTTAAGCGGCCAGAAAGTATTCATAAAAATAAAAATAAGATTATTATCCATCATACGGCTATGGATTATGAGAAGTTATTTACATGAGGGCAAGAAATAATTTTTGAACATTTGCAAGATATTTATAAATATCATACCTTCACTAATGGGCGATGAGATATTGGATATAATTTTCTTATAGATCCGTTTGGTAATGTATACGAAGGAAGAGCATGAGGAGAATGAGTGGTTTGAGCTCATGTAAGTTGGAATAATACACCGAGTGTTTGAATATCTTTGATGGGAAATTATAATGATAATGTTCCGACTGATGTAATGTTGAAATCATTAGTTAATTTGACAACTGCTTTGGCCAAAAAATATAAGATTAATCCGAAATCTACGGTTACGTATTTCAAGAGATCGACGGAAACTCCGTATCTCAAAGAATATACCAATTATGCTGTAGCAGGGCATACCGATGCTGGAGTTACTTCTTGTCCTGGTACGAATGTGTATAATCTTTTGCCGGAAATTAGGGAACAAGTTGCTGAAAATCTCAGCCAAATTACCTTGGCTAGCACTCATGTAGCTCAACCGAAACCTGTAATTGATAGGGGCATTATCGTCGCTGATCGATATTATTCTGATGAAACTGTGAAAACGTTTACACTTCCTATCAGATGGAATAATGTAAGCTCTTGTACTACCACTGATACAAGTATCATTATTCGTTCTTGTTCTGTTGCGAATGGTAGTTTATTTATTACGCTTGAAAAAGCTGGGATAAGTTGACTCAAGACGATTTCTGCTGTCACTGATGAGGGAAATAAAAAATTCTCTTTTATGGTATTACGAGAAAATGATCTTGATAATTTCTGATCTGATATTCATCACTCGTATATGGCGAAAAAATGAATTTCCCCTACTTCATCATCATTTAATAAAATTTCTTCAAAAATATATCAATCTGAACTTTCTTTATTGGTACAACAACCTATCAACGTTTTGCTCTATGAATTGAGTGTTGGTTATCCGAGATACGAAGTCTCTTGTGATGGATGATGTGTTATTCAATCTGATGATACGCGTTATACATGAAATTCTGTTATCGTTGAAGTCAATAATGGATTCGTTTATCTTACTTTGCCTGACTTGGAACAACCAGTCTCTCCTAGTATTTTGGAGGTGTCTTCACTGAATGATGGATTTGTCCGTGTACATAATTATACGAGAAAATCTTATGCTTGAGTTGCATGGAATAGTTTTAGAGGGTCATTGATATGGAAAAAAGATACGGTAAAATTGTTAAGCTCTTGAAAATATGTAGAACAAGCAGTAGTTACCAATAAACTTCCTTTCGCAAGCTATATGAAAGGTATCGCTGAAACAAGTGATAGTGATCATCCAGAGAAACAAAAAACTATATTATTGTTAGCAAAAATGTATGCATTGTTCTATATTAATGGGGAAAATAATCATCCTTCTATTCCTGAGGGAGTGAGTTATCAGGCGATAGATAATCCTGATATGTTTCAAAAATATGTGGGAGCTGGTCGAGAATCTACTTCAAAAACTTCTCCTGTGTTGTTGAATGAAATAGTTGATGATGTTGTTTTATATAATGGATATGTACCTATTTTACCATATTTTAGTTGTTCAGCTGGATTTACTCGATCAGCAAAAGAAAAACGATGATGGAATGATACTCCATATTTGCAGTCTAAACTTGATTTTGCTGCGTGTTTTGATTTCAACGGACACGGAGTAGGATTGAGCGGTAAGGGTGCGCAATATCTCGCTGAAAGAGGATGGACTGTAGAACAGATTTTGCAGTATTATTATCCGGGAGTGGAAATACAACTAACAACTAACAACTAACAATAATGGTAGGTTTTATTTTTACATATATTCCATGAAAAAATCTTTTAGAAATATTCCTATCTTATTGGTCATTTTTCTTGTTTGAGTTGTATTATATCAAATAAAATCAACTGTTTTTGCTTTGTCTTTTGATTGTAGCAGTGTCACTGATGTTTCTGAAACCGAATGTAATACTCTTGTTGGTATTTATAATAGTACAGATGGGGCGAATTGGAATAATAACACTAATTGGCTTGGAAGTTGAGATAGTACGTTGGATACTGTTTGTGATCGATATGGAGTTACCTGTGATGGTGGAGTTATTACTCAATTAATTTTATCAAGCAACAATCTTTCATGAAGTGCTGATTTTTCTTGATTAGTATTATTAGAAACACTATATCTTGATGATAATCAATTAAGTGATGTTAATCTATCTTGATTAACGAATCTTATAGATTTAAATATTAATGATAATCAACTAAGTACTATTGATCTTTCGGGATTAATTAATCTGGGTTATTTATATGTTGTTTCTAATCAATTAACTACTATAGATTTGTCGGGTTTAGTTAATTTGAGGGATTTGTATCTTTGAAATAATCAATTAAGTGATATTGATGTCTCGGGTTTAATAGAATTGCGAAGATTAAATCTTTGGAACAATCAATTAAGCTCTATTGATCTTTCAAAATTGACGGGTCTTGTATATTTTTCGATTTCAAACAATAATTTTACTTGAATTGATTTATCCTGATTAACGTTATTAGAAACTTTATATCTTGATGATAATCAATTAAGTGAGATTAATCTATCTTGAT